>NZ_CAKKLI010000004.1:0-255774 GCF_918697855.1 Paenibacillus sp. CECT 9249
GGTAAAAAAAAACGAAAGAAAAACTACCGAGGAAATAAGGGACTGAAAACCCTCCTTATTCAATGTGGCTGGTCCGCTATAAAAGTGAAAGATTCGCGAATCCCGGCCGTATATTTCAGATTAGTTAAACGTATGGGTAAACAAAAAGCAATTATGGCCGTTGCCCATTTACTATTGCGAATTATCTATGTCGTCTTGCGCGACAAGGTTCCGTATCAAGAGCTGGGTGCAGATTATTTAGGTTCGCGAGAAAGAAATATCGATTATTGGGTCCGTAAAATTCAACAAATGGGTTATGAAGTAGAGCTACGTGAGATAGTCCCAGCATAACTGTAACTTTATGGATATTAATGTTGCTTAGGAAACCTTTTCGGTCCAAGGGACTTTAGCGCTTTAATGTTAAATAGTTTATTTTCGTACAAACTTCTTGCTGATATCGCTAAATTGCAAAAAGGAGAAAATGTTCTCATTCACTCCGCTTCCGGCGGGGTAGGAACGACTGCAATACAAATAGCAAAAGCGTTAGGTGCAAAAAATATAATTGGAACCGTAGGAAATGAAAGGAAAATCCCTATGGCATTAAGTGCAGGGGCAAACCATACGATTTGTTACGAACAGGGTAACTTTGCTGATAAAGTGAATGAATTAACCGATGGAAAAGGCGTAGACGTCATCTTGGATTCTATTGGCGGGGATATAACTAAACAAAGTTTCAAGTGCCTTGCCGACTTTGGACGTTTGGTTGCATTTGGAAATTCAAGCGGGCAATATGGACAAGTACAAACCAATGACCTTCATGCAAGTTGCCGCTCGGTTCTTGGATTTAGTTTCGGAACAACCAGGAGAGAACGTCCTGAAATATTAAAGGAAACGGCAGTTCAAGTATTCCGTTTGTTAGAAAGCGGGCAGTTAGACATTAAAATTAGTGAAAGATTGCCGCTAAAAGAAGCTTCATTAGCCCATCAATTCGTTGAAAGCAGAGACAGCACAGGCAAAGTTTTGTTATATGTGGAGAACTGACAAATGCTCCAAAGATGGAAGGCGTTTATCATATCAATATAACATGTTGAATATGATAAACGCCTTTTTCGACCATTCTACTGTGGGCGGCATAATCGCCTCGACTGCGAAGGGCGGAGGGATGTTTGCGGGCGGTTACTTCATTATCGTATGTATCGCCTTTTTCAATACGTCGGCCGAGGCATGCAATTTCCGCATTTCGTCGTCCGACAGTTTCAATTCCACGATTTCCCGTATGCCGGCGCGGTTAATGACGGCCGGAACGCCGATATATACGCCGTCGAGCCCATATTGGCCCGTAAGCAAGGCGGATACGGAAAGAATCGAATTTTCGTTCCATAGGATCGCTTTCGTCAAGCGGGCAAGGCCCATGGCGATGCCGTAATACGTCGCGCCTTTCCGTTCGATGATATGGTACGCGGCGTCGCGCACATTGCCGAAGATACGGTCGAGTTCCTCCTGCGTCGGTTTGCCGTATTGTTCGCGGTAATCGTGCAGAGAGCGCCCGCCGATCGATGTGTTGCTCCATACCGGCAATTCGGTGTCGCCATGCTCGCCCATCACGTACGCGTGCACATTGCGCGAATCGAGCTGGAAATATTCGCCCAGCAAATATTTCAATCTGGCGCTGTCGAGAATCGTGCCCGAGCCGATGACCTGCTGCGCCGGCAAGCCGGAATATTTCCAGGTGGCATACGTCAGCACATCGACCGGATTGGTCGCGACGACGAATATGCCTTGAAATCCGCTTTTCATGACGTCGGCAACGATGCTCTTGAAGATGCGGGCGTTCTTGTCGATCAGATCGAGCCGCGTTTCGCCCGGCGCTTGATTGGCCCCTGCCGTAATGACGACGAGATCGGCGTCTTTGCAATCGGCGTAATCGCCGGCCCATACTCTCATCGATGGCGCGAACGGCAGCCCGTGGCTTAAATCCATCGCGTCGCCTTCCGCCTTTTGCCCGTTTTTATCGATGATGACGAGTTCCGAAGCGATGCCTTGATTGAGCAAGGCAAACGCGTAACTGGCCCCGACGAACCCGGAGCCGATCAATGCGATTCTCGTAACTTCCTTAGTCATTGCATTCATTGGCTAACCCCTTACACCTTTATTATTTTGAAACCGTACATGAAATGTATTGTACTATTTACCGGCGCAAGAGTAAATCGGGCCGAAAGCGGCACGGCTGCCGAAGGCGTTTGCGAAAAGCTCGATGATCGGCAAGTAATTGTAGGATTTTGGAAAGCGCGCGGCGAATATAATGAAATAACCTATTGAGAAGGGGTGTTGTGCAATGAAATTGATCGTCACGCCTGCCGCAGTATCTTGTTTCAAAAAAGAATGGGGGTTCCGCGAAGGGGATTCGATTCGAATATTCGTCAGATACAGCGGCGGTATGAGCCCGCAAGGACCATTTTCATTAGGCATCATAAGCGACACGCCCATCCAGGCAGCGGCTTCGACCATTGCAGAGCAAATTACGTTTTATATGGAACAGAACGACATTTGGTATACCGAAGGAGAAGATTTGCACATCGATTGTGAAGGGGAAGATATCGTATTTCGCATTTGCGGAACTCAAAACGGATCATAACGAGACAAGGTAAGCCGGGCGCAAGTATGCGCCGCATGGCTTACCTTGTTTGTTGCCGAGCGGTCGTAACGCCCTGATCGGCCACGCCGACCGCCGCCGGCAGCTTGTATTTAGTTTACTACATGGAAAGTGTTCCATGTCAAGACAATTTGTAAAAAAGGCATCTCATATTGGATAAAAGTTGGAAAATATGTGAATGCCCCGAGGCGGGCCGTCGATCGGCTACGACTCCTCGAACAGTTTGAGATATTCGCCATAGCCTTCTTCGGCCAGTTTGTCTTTCGGGATGAAGCGCAATGCCGCCGAATTAATGCAGTAACGCAATCCGGTGGGCGCCGGGCCGTCGGCGAAAACATGGCCGAGATGAGAATCGCCTTCCCGGCTGCGAACTTCCGTCCGGATCATAAAATGGCTCGTATCCGTTTTTTCCACGATATGGTACGAGCGAATCGGGCGCGTGAAGCTCGGCCAGCCGCAACCGGCGTCGAATTTGTCGCGCGAGCTGAACAGCGGTTCGCCGGAGACGACGTCGACATAGATTCCTTCCTCGTCATGGTCCCAGAATTCATTGCGAAACGGCGGTTCGGTAGCGTTATTCTGCGTGACTTCGTACTGCATTTCGGTCAAATGCCGTTTGAGCCGTTCTTGATCGCGGTTTACGCTCCAATGGCGCGCGATGAACGCGTCGCGGCCGGAACCGGTACGGTACCGCTTGTAATGCGACGGATTTTTCTTATGGTACTCTTGATGGTACTCTTCGGCCTCGTAGAACGTTTGGGCGGGCAGAATCGGCGTTACGATCGGCTTGTCGAAACGTCCGCTTGCGGCGAGAGCCTGCTTGGACGCTTCGGCCGCCTCTTTCTGCCGCTCGTTATGATAGAAGATCGCCGTTCGGTACGAGTCGCCCCGATCGTAGAATTGTCCGCCGCTGTCGGTCGGATCGATTTGCCGCCAATAAATGTCGAGCAGCTTTTCATATGGGAATATTTCGGGATCGAAGGTAATTTGCACCGCTTCATAATGTCCGGTGGTATCGGAGCATACTTCCTCGTAGGTCGGATGTTCCGTAACGCCCCCGGTATATCCGGAGACGACGCGCTCGATGCCCGGCATTTCCTCGAAAGGAGAAACCATGCACCAGAAGCAGCCGCCGGCGAATGTCGCAACCTCGTATTGCGTATTGCGTATATCGTTCATAAGTGGCATCACTCCTAATGTAGTGTCGTTTCGCTAATCACATTACTTTCATCATAATGCAAGGAACGTTGCGATACAAGTTTCCCCGTCCGTGAGCCCCGCTTCCCCGGTCTATGAGGATTTGCATATGAACATCGAGAGAAAAAATGGTATACTGTTGACATCGCTTTCTTTAGGTAACCGGCAACATGCAGCTTGTTCATGGTGAATGTGACCGATTTGAAAGGTTGGGGGACATTTTGTCGAAAAGCATCTTGTTTCTGATCATTGCCTTTGCGATCTCTTGGCTGCTCTGGGCGCCAGCCCTCTTATCCTCGGTCGGGGCGATCAAAATCATTCTGCCTACGGAACCGTTTGTCGTGCTGGGCGCATTCGGACCGAGCTTCGCTTCGATATTGCTGTCCTATCTGTACGAAGGGAAACAAGGCGTAATGGATCTGCTGCGCAAGGCGGCTCGATTTAAAGTAAGGGTGGGGTGGCATTTGCTCGCTTTGCTGCTCCTGCCGTTATTGTTTGTATTGGCATACGGTGTCTATTATTTGGCGCACGGGAAATTTTATACGAGCGAGTTGATTTCGGAGCCGAGGCTGATCGTACCGTTCTTTATCTATTCGTTGCTGCTTGGCGGCTCGCTGCAACAGGAATTCGGCTGGCGGGGATATTTGCTGCCGCGCTTGCAGCGCAAATGGAGCGCCCTCCGCTCAAGTCTCGTTCTCGGATTGCTCTGGAGCGTATGGCATGTTCCGCTATCTTTTATTTCCGGAACGATCCAAAGCTATATCCCGTTCTGGCTGTTTGCCGCCGCGATCGTCGCGCTGTCCGTTTTGTTCGCATGGCTTTACAACAACGCGGGCGAAAGCTTATGGATTACGATTCTCTTTCATACGCTGCTTGTATTGTCGTTCTCCGGCTTCCCGCTGATCGATATGGAGAAGGACGGAAGTTATGCCGGATTTTTATATTTTACGATCGCGTTATGGATAACCGCTGGCATCGTTGCGCTAACGTACGGCAGCAATTTGGTGCGCGCCCAAACGGGGCGGACGGCGAAGGATCTGGCCGGTTGACTGTAGCGGGGCGAGACTTCAGGAGGTAATTGAACATGAAATTGATTCCCGCAACAGATGAACTTTTCCATATTGATCTGGACATTATGAATTCGGACCCGTTCTTTAACCGGATATCCGCGAATAAGGAACGCTTATCGCCGGAAGAAGTCCGCACTGAAATCGATGAAGCGAAGCAAGCCGGCGCCGAACGATTCCTCGTACAAGACGGACAAGCGTATGTCGGCGTAGTCGAATATTTGCCGCTCAATCCGTCGGATCAATGCACTTGGCTCGGCCTTTTGCTGATCAAAAAGGAGTTTCAGTCTCTCGGTTACGGGACGAAGACGCTGCATTTGTTCTATCAATTCCTAAAGGAGAAACAGATCCGCACTTTTCGAATCGGCGTGATTGCGGAGAACGAACCGGCTCATCGTTTTTGGAAAAAACAAGGGTTTGTCGAAGTGAAAAAAGCGTTCTACAAAACAAATATCCCGATCATGATTTACGAAAAGGTGATGGACTGACCGTCCTTAATCAATGAGCGGCCGTCGACGAGACGGCCTCTTATTTCTTTCTACGAAAAAAGGGGCAATCCGGAGTTCATTTGTTGATATCGATCAGTGAGAGAGAATTAGCGGTATTTCATGGAGTTACAATTCGCAGGTCAGGCGGATGTATCGATGTTCCATAAATTAGCGGTAGTTTTTGGCGGTAATGCGGCGATTCCATGGTAAAGCTACAAATTAACGCCGGATTTTGGACTTATTTAGAATGTAATCCCGTACATTGCCTTCCGCCGACATACTGCATTTTTCTCTTGAGTTCGAAATGCAAATATGCTAGATTTACATATATGTTAAACATCCTATGTTTGGATGATTAAATCGTTCGATGACGAAAAACAATACGATAAGAAGAAGGCGAATAACAATGAAATCCAATCAAGGCATAGCAACAATGAAACAACAAGAGCAGGTGAGTCCGATCGCGCGTACAGGTATTTGGTTATTTATCGGAATATTGCTGATTGCGTCCACGCTGCGCGCGCCGATTACCGTCCTCGGTCCGATTGTGGGCGACATTCGCGACGACACGGACATTTCCAACACGCTTGCGGGCATGTTGACGACGTTGCCGCTATTAGCGTTCGCTCTCGTGTCGCCGCTGGCGCCCAGGATGGCTCGGCGCATCGGAACGAACCGATCGCTCCTGATCGGTCTGGCCGTCTTGACCGCCGGCATTGCATTGCGTTCGATTCCGTCCGTTCCGGCCCTGTTCGCGGGGACGGCGCTGCTTGGGATGGCCATCGCGGTTTCCAATGTGCTGCTGCCGAGTCTAATCAAGCGGGATTACCCCGCAAAGGTCGGCTTAATGACAGGGCTGTACTCTGTTGTCATGAACATGTGGGCGGCGGTCGCATCGGGCGTCAGCATTCCGGTCGCGCAAGGAATGGGGCTAGGTTGGCGCGGAACGCTGGCGATCTGGGCTGTTCTTTCGCTGATTGCGCTGGCCGTTTGGCTGCCGCAAGTGCGCCGCGACCGCGGACAGGCCCTTTCGCAAGCGGCAGGCGCCCCTGCCGGCAAGCTTTGGAGCTCGAGCCTCGCTTGGCAGGTAACGTTGTTTATGGGCTTGCAATCTTTTTTATTTTACGTTAATATCGCGTGGATTCCGGAAATCCTCGTATCAAGGGGGATGAGCCATGCATCGGCGGGTTGGATGCTGTCCATCATGCAGTTTGTCAGCCTTCCGTCCACGTTTATTATGCCGGTGCTCGCCGGCCGAAGTTCCAATCAGCGGGGGCTTGTGGTAACTATCGCGGCCCTGTTCCTGATCGGATACGCCGGTCTGCTCTGGGGCGGCAACACGCTCGCGCTGCTGTGGATTATAATGATCGGCATCGCCGGCGGGGCGGGCTTTAGTCTGGCCGTCATGTTCTTCGCGCTGCGCGCGCATCACGCAAGCCAAGCGGCGGAACTGTCGGGAATGGCGCAGTCCGTCGGTTATTTGCTGGCCGCCGTCGGACCGACGGTGTTCGGCTTTATGCATGATGCGACGCATGCTTGGACCGTTCCGCTGATCATGCTCATCGTGATAGCCTTTCTGCTTCTTGCCGCAGGATTTGGCGCCGGCCGCAACGCCTATGTCGATGCGCCGACGGTGAAATTCAAACACGCCTTTTCTAAGGATACATGTAAACATTGATGATAAAGGGTGTAACAGAGTCAACTTCATAATCCGCCACCGTTGATGGCACTGGCTTTTATTGAGCATATAGAAGGGGATGCCTCCCTGCATTTCGAAGGCGATCGCGCGGACCTGCGCTCCTTGTTTGGCGCTAACGAAACTAGCAATTCTTATTAGGCCCAAAATGAAGACGTCCCCATTCTAGCGAAAGTACGCATCCTTATTCATTGGAAATCGGCGGTTTTACCGCCTTTTTCCCCACATTAGCGTGTTTGTGTTTCGTTAGACATTGCAACATGATGATTTACAGGCGATTAGCGTGTTTCAGTTTCGTTAGCCCGCTCGGGCGGATCGTCTAGCCGCCAGCGGTATGATGGAGTGGATCCTGATCGCAGGCTTTACCTTTTTACCCCACGGGAATCGCTTGCCAGCACGCTGTACAGCTTCCATAACCTCTGCGGCAAATGATCGTTCAGGACTGCATGCAGCAATCCAATCCCGCCTCGTATGTAAAGAAGATAAGTTAGAGCCAACCTTTCAATGGTACCATAACGTTGTAAATTCGCATTTTCCCGACGCTACCCCAAAGTGAAAATATACGCAATCGTCCGTTTTCGTGAGAATAGGCTCTCGCTATGTCAAATCCATGTCGAATTATGCGGGAAAAAGCAGAAAAATATAGCTTGCTTCTTCACGGAAAAATAGGTATGCTACAAAATGAACCTATATTTAGTGTCTCGATTGTACGCTACGTACTATATGTGGGTGGTGTGCCCTATCGGATTCATATTTGGTGTCGAAATGCCCGGCGCCAAAGGATTTAGGTGCAGAGCACAGGGATGGACGATTGCAATGACAGTATGAACAAAATTGGTTCCTACGATATGTTTTTCTGTCTCCATTTCCTGCCCATCCTTTGCGATGGGTTTTTTCACTGCGTACATATTGATTCTATGAATCTAGCATCGGAGGTATAGCGGGTGTGCTGATCGTATTCGATTCAAAGACGGGAAACGTGAAGCGGTTTGTCGGGAAACTCGGGCTCGAATCCGCACAAATTGTTGACGGGCTGAAGGTGAACCGTCCGTTCGTCCTGATTACATTTACGACCGGATTCGGCCAAGTGCCGAAGTCGACGGCCGATTTCCTCGAAGAGAACGGGGAATGGCTTCAAGGGGTCGCCGTAAGCGGCAATATGAATTGGGGGGCAAGATTTGGGCTCGCTGCGGACCGAATATCGGACGCTTACAACGTGCCGATTCTAATGAAGTTCGAGCTGAGCGGTACGAATAACGATGTAGAACGAATGAAGCGGGAGGTTAATAACATTGTCATTGCAAATACCAAAATGGATACAGCTTAACAACGAAATAATGGTCCGCAAAAATGGAAACTTCCAATTTGAAAAAGACCGGGAGGCGGCCCGCAGCTATTTTGTCGACTATGTCAATCAGAATACAGTGTTTTTCCACGATCTGAAAGAAAAAATCGATTATCTTATCGAGCAGGAATATTATGAGAAGGAATTGTTCGATAAATACGATTTCAAGGAAGTCAAACAGCTCTACGACGATTTGTACAAGAAAAAATTCAGATTTCCATCGTTTATGAGCGCGTTCAAGTTTTATAACAACTATGCGATGAAAACGAATGACGGCAGCAAGTTTCTGGAACGGTACGAGGATCGGATCGCGGTCGTTTCTTTATTTTTGGGCGACGGGGATATGAACAAGGCGCGGGAATACGCGGATCTGTTAATCTCGCAAGAATACCAGCCGGCAACGCCGACGTTTCTCAATGCGGGCAAAAAACGCCGGGGCGAGCTCGTCAGCTGCTTCCTGCTGGAAGTGGACGATTCGATGAACTCGATCGGCTTTGCGATCAACTCGGCGCTGCAATTAAGCAAAATCGGCGGCGGCGTCAGCCTGAACCTGAGCAAAATCCGCGCGGCGGACGAACAGATTAAAGGGCTGGACGGCAAAGCGAGCGGCGTATTGCCTGTCATGAAGCTGTTCGAGGACGCGTTCTCCTACGCCAACCAATTAGGCCAACGCGACGGCAGCGGCGTCGTATACTTGAACGTGTTCCATGCCGACATTCACGAGTTTCTCGATACGAAAAAAATTAACAGCGACGAGAAGATCCGGATCAAGACGCTGTCGCTCGGGGTCGTCGCGCCGAACAAGTTTTTCGAACTGGTGGAAAAAGACAAGGACATGTACCTGTTCTATCCGCACACCATCTATAAAGAATACGGCAAACATATGGACGACATGGATTTGACGGCGATGTACGACGAACTGGTCGAGAACCCGAACATCCGCAAGAAAAAAGTGGTCGCGCGGGACTTGATTTTGAAAATCGCCCAAATTCAAATGGAATCGGGTTATCCGTACATTATGTTTGTCGATAACGCAAACGAATACCATGCGTTGAAAGAGATCGGCCGGGTCAAATTTTCGAACTTGTGCAGCGAAATCGCGCAATTGAGCGAAGTATCGACCATTAACGATTATAACGAGCCGGACGTCATTAATCGGGATATTTCATGCAACCTCGGTTCCTTAAACGTGGTGAACGTGATGAAGAACAAGCGGATGAGGGAAACGGTTCATCGTTCGATGGACGCGCTCACGGAAGTGACGGACCGGTCCAACATTCAAATCGTTCCTTCCGTCGCCAAAGCGAACAGCGAATTGCATTCCGTCGGACTCGGGGCGATGAATTTGCACGGATTTCTGGCGAAGAACAAAATCGCTTACGAATCGAAGGAAGCGAAAGATTTTGTAAGAACGTTCTTCATGATGCTCAATTTCTACTCTTTGGAGCGGTCGATGCTGATCGCCAAGGAACGGGGAATTACATTCAAAGATTTCGACAAAAGCGAATACGCGAACGGCAATTATTTCGACCGCTATTTGAACAACGATTATTCGCCGGTTACCGACAAGGTGAAGGAGTTGTTCGAAGGCCAGGAAATTCCGACGAAGGACGATTGGCAGCGGCTGAAAGAGCAAGTGCGGGAACATGGCGTGTATCACGCTTATCGTCTGGCGATCGCGCCGACGGGTTCGATCTCCTATCTGCAATCGTCCACCGCGTCGATCGCGCCGATTACGCAGAAGATCGAGGAACGGGAATACGGCGATTCCAAGACGATTTATCCGATGCCTTTCTTAAGCGAAGAAAATTTTTTCTTCTATAAAGAAGCGTACGATATGGATATGTTCAATCTGATCGACCTGGTGGCGGAAGTCCAAGTACATATCGATCAAGCGATATCGACTATTTTATATGTCAAAGACGACTTAACGACGAGAGATTTGGCGATGTATTATATTTATGCGCAGAAAAAAGGGCTGAAGACGCTCTATTATACAAGAACGAAGAAGAAAACGATCGACGAGTGCGTCAGCTGCGTCGTGTAATAGAACTAATAAGCGTATGCTTCCAAAGCAAGCCTTGTTACGCGGTTAGGCCGAGGAAGCATCGCTCACAAACGTTGTAGGAGGTCCACCAATTGAAAAGATTCGAAGCAGTGAACTGGAATTCGCCGGAAACGGATTACACCGAACTATTATGGACGCAGAACACGTCGCAATTTTGGCTGGATACCGAAATCCCGATCTCGAAAGATTTGAAATCGTGGTCGAAGCTGAACGACAGCGAACGATCGGCTTATATGAAAGTGCTGGGCGGGCTGACGCTGCTGGATACGGAACAAGGAAACGTAGGCATGCCGCTCATCGCTCAGCATGTGGAAGACAAGCAGAAAAAGGCGATTTTGATTTTTCAGGCGGCGATGGAAGAAATTCATGCGAAAAGCTACAGCACGATCTTCACGACCGTGGCCAGCTCGGAATTGATCCGCGAAACGTTCGACTGGGTGAAAGAGGACAAAAATTTGCAATACAAAACGGCGGTTATCGACGAGTTGTATAAATCGATTCAAGACGGGGACGGTCTAAGCCTTTACAAGGCGATGGTAGCCTCCGTCTTCCTGGAGAGCTTCTTATTCTACTCCGGCTTCTTCTATCCTTTATTCCTTGCCGGACAAGGCAAAATGGTGGCGAGCGGCGAAATTATCAAGCTGATCATTCGCGACGAGAGCGTGCACGGCGTATTCGTCGGCTTGCTGGCGCAGGAAGCGTTCGCCGGCTTGAGCCAGGAAGAACAACGGATCGCTTCGGCGTTCGTATACGAGCTATTGGACAAGCTCTATCATAACGAGCTGGAGTATACGGAAAAGCTGTACGACTCGATCGGGCTTACGCATGAAGTGAAAAAGTACATTCGATACAACGGCAATAAAGCGTTGATGAATTTAGGGCTTGAACCGTATTATCCGGAAGAGGAAGTCAACCCCGTCGTGCTGAACGGGATTCGCACCGAAACAAGCACGCATGATTTCTTCTCCACGAAAGGCAAAGGGTATCAGAAGGGGAAAGTGGAGCCGCTTCACGACGACGACTTCGTGTTCTTAAACCAAAGAGTGCAAGAATCGCAATTTGCGTAGTCTGGCATCGAATTGTAAAGTTAAAACGAACCGTCAGGGCAATCTCGCCTGACGGTTCTTCTTATTGGCTATATCATCCGCTATTTCCGCGTTAATTCGATCTTCTCCTGCATGGCCGCAAGCTTTTCTTCCTCCGTAATCATGCCAAGCCGTTCCATTCGCTCCAACACAACGGATTGCCTCTCCTTCGACCGGTTCCAATCTTTCAACGGCGAGTAATGCTCCGGCGCTTTGAGCATGCCGGCGAGCAGAGCGGCTTCGCTTAGCCGCATGACCGTTTTATGCGGGTCATGCCCGTTTGCCGTCTTGCCGAAATAGTAATCGGCCGCCGCTTCGATGCCGTATTGGCCGTGGCCGAAATAAATCGCGTTCAAATACATGGTTAGCAGTTGTTCTTTCGTATACGTTCGCTCCAAATAAAGGGCGATCGCCATCTCTTTCAATTTGCGAACCAATGTTTTGTCCTGCGTCAGAAACACATTGCGCGCGAGCTGCATCGTTATCGTGCTGCCGCCTTGAACTGTTTCATTGGCGATGGCGTTGACCCATACCGAGCGTGCAAGCGAGCGAATATCGACGCCGGGATGCCGGAAGAACCGGTGATCTTCGATCGCGACGAAAGCTTGCCATACGTAATCCGGCATGTCGTCGATTCGTACGGTCATAAGCGATTCCTCCGCATGTCCGGCCGCATGGCCGTCCGAAGCTGCGCCCGCGGCAAGGAACGGGGCTAGCTCTTGTTCGTCGACCATCGATTTGCCCGCCCGGAGGAGGGCGAACCAACCCGCCGCCAGCAAAGACGCGATAACCGCTAAAATAATGAGCCGTCTTGCGAAAACGGCGAATGTCCGATGTTTAGGTGAAGGTTTGCCGGATTGGTTCGCCTGCCGCTCCGGCAAGGATGAAGCGGTCCGCCGCATCGTTTCAACCCCATTTCTGCTCAAGTTGCACTAAATCTATGTCTTGCTTTCATTATATGGGGAAAGCCGCCGCGCCTCCTATCGGATAGCCTTTCAATCTGTCTTACAATACTGTAAGGAAAGTGTAATCGGCTCATCCATGTCGTTAAGGCGCGATTATGGTATGATACCTGTTAGAGCGTCTATAAGAGAAATGGCAATGGGAAGGTGCGATATGATTCATATTTTGGTCGTTGATGACGATAAAGAGATAGCGAATTTAATTTCATTATATTTAAAAAACGAAGGCTATCGCGTTTTGCGGGCGCATAACGGGGCGGAAGCGCTGCGTCTGCTCGCGGAGGAAGAAGTGAGCTTGATCGTGCTCGACGTGATGATGCCCGAATTGGACGGGATGGAAGTATGCCGAAGGGTGCGGGAACATTCGACGATTCCGATTTTGATGCTGAGCGCCAAAGCGGAAGATATGGACAAAGTGCTCGGATTGATGACAGGTGCGGACGATTATATGATCAAGCCGTTCAATCCGCTGGAATTGATCGCCAGAGTGAAGTCGTTGCTTCGCCGCTCCATTCAATACAACGCCGAGTCGAAAAACCAGGCGGAAGACGTGCTCAAAATTCATTCGGTCGAAATTAGCCGTAAAACGCATACCGTGACGGTGGAAGGGCGGCCGATCGCGCTTACTTCGCGGGAATTCGATATCTTGCATTTGCTGGCGAGCCATACCGGCAGGGTGTTCAGCGCCGAAGAAATTTTCCAATTGGTATGGAAAGAAAAATATTTCGCCTCCAACAATACCGTTATGGTGCATATTTGCAACCTTCGCGACAAGTTGGAGAAGGAAATCGGCTACAAGCTTGTGCAAACGGTATGGGGGGTAGGCTATAAAATTGAAGCGTAATGTCGTATATCCGATTCGATTCAAAATGGTGCTGCTGTTTTTTTTCAGTATCGTCCTGTCCGTGTGCACGGTATCCCTTTTGTACATCGCCGCGGCCATTCTGTCGGATTATTCTTCGATGCTTCGGTCCATACTCGCCGCATTGTATAATTTGTTCGGTATACCCATCGTAACGACCTTGGCCGGGGTTGTCTTTTTCGTCTTTTACGTGATTGTGTTGAGCCGGGGAAGCGTGCTGTATCTCCTTCAAATAACGAAAGCGGTGCAGCAATTGGCGAAGGGGAAGTTCGAGATGGAGATTCCTGTCAAAACCCGAGACGAGCTTGGCGATTTGGCCGACAATATCAACTTGATGTCCAGACAGCTCCATCAATCGATCACGGAAGAACGGATCGCGGTTCAAACGAAAAACGAGCTCATCACCAATGTATCCCATGATTTGCGTACGCCGCTCACGTCGGTGATCGGCTACTTGCGCCTGGTAGAGGACGACCGCTACAAGGATGAAGTGGAACTTCGGTATTATATCAACGTCGCTTACGAAAAATCCCGCCGTTTAGAGCGGTTGGTGAACGATTTGTTCGAGTATACGAGAATGAGCTATGGCGGCGCCAAGCTTGCTTTTACGGAGATCAATATCGTGGAATTGCTCGGCCAGTTAACGACGGAAGTTTCCCTCCAATGCCGGGACGAAAACCTCGACATCCGCGCGAAATTCGGCGCGGATAAGATCGTCATCATGGCAGACGGGGATAAATTGATGCGCGTCTTCGAAAATTTGGTGTCGAACGCGATCAAATACGGGAAAGCCGGGAAGAAGATCGAGATCGAGGTCGGCAAAGAAGCCGGCAGCGCCGTGATCCGCATCGTCAATTACGGCCCGCCGATTCCTGCGGTCGATTTGCCGCATATATTCGACCGTTTCTATCGCGTAGACAAGTCGCGTTCGGACGAAACCGGCGGCACAGGTCTGGGGCTCGCCATTGCGAAAAGCATCGTGGAATTGCATCACGGTTCGATCTCGGTCGCGAGCGATGCGGACCGAACCGTGTTTGAAGTAAGGCTGCCCGTGGCGAATTCCGCATCCCGGGGCGCGAAACCGGCCATACCGAATCCATCTTAAGCAATTCTTAAGAAATTATTATATAGCCCTTAAGCTATATCGGCTATAATGGCCAAGAGCATGGCTTAAGCGATACCGGGAGAGAGGAAGGGCCGCTGCCGGTCCGACATTCCGTTAGCAGTATTTTTGTTTCCCGGACGGGAGGGTTTTACATTGAAAACATACGAATTACGCCGCGGCGAATTGCAGCGCAGAGCGGCGGTATTAAAGCAATATGAATGTCATTGTTACCAAGTTTGTTACTACCTGCTTCGCAATGAAGAGAAGGCATTGCAAGCGGCGACGGCATGCATGAAGCATTTGTTCGGCGAAGTTTCGTTTTTCAACGGCGACGATGCGGAACGGTTGCGAAACATCCGCAGCATGGCGATACGGTTTTCCTTGTCGCACTACGGAGGAAATCCGGCGTGACGGTAAGCCGTTCGGAACTTCGGCCCGCCCGATCGGGATAAGCAATTGCCGGCGGGCAATTGTTTTTTATATGAATATGCGTTTTTTTTCGGGCGCGTCATCGCGCCTTTTGCGCATTAATTGTGATAGAATGTAAAGATCAGGCAAGTCGTTGCATTGGTCGCGACATGTATCTAAAAAAATAAGTTTCGGATAGGCGAAAGGAGATCTTCCATGATAAAAGCGATCGTATTTGATTTTGACGGATTAATCTTGGACACGGAGACGCCTTGGTATGACGCAATTAACAACTTATACGGGGAGCACGGATTGGAACTGCCGATCGAGCAATACGCGCAATGCGTAGGATCGAGCTTGGCGCAATTCGATCCCTACTCTCATTTGGAGCAAGCGATCGATAAAGCGATGACCCGCGACGAAATCAGCAAGCTATGCCAAGCAAGACACCAAGAAATGATGCAGAACGAGAAGCTGCGCCCGGGCGTGCTTTCTTATTTGGATACTGCCCAATCGTTAGGATTGAAGATCGGTTTGGCCTCGAGTTCTACCGGCAGTTGGGTCATACCGTTATTGAAGAAGCACGGGATCTTCGAATATTTCGATTGCATTCATACGGCGGATCATGTGGAGGAAGTAAAGCCGAATCCCGCCTTGTATTTGCTCGCTTTGAACAGTTTGGGCGTGGAAGGGCCGGAGGCGATCGCGTTCGAGGATTCTTTGCACGGCTTGCGGGCGGCCAAAGCGGCAGGCATGTATTGCGTTGTCGTGCCGAATCGGTTAACGATCCATTTCCCATTTGACAACTATGATATGAAGATCGGTTCGATGGCCGACATGAAGCTGACGGATATGATAGAGAAGTTGGAAAAGGTAAGCGCTTTGGAAAAATAGCGGCAAGGGGGCGGTTAAGATCCTTATCGACGATAGAGTCACCGATATCGAAGCGGCGGGTAGGGAAGACGTCCCGCACACGGCGGCAAGGAAATTGGCTGACCGAAGCGAAGCCCGGCGGCATACAGGTGCAGGCTGATGGCGATTTTGTTCTGGCCTTGCATGATCGCCTCTGTCGTGCTCTCTTTGATCGGCATCGTATTTTTGCGGCACCAATTTTTATACGTTTCCGCCGCGCTCATCGTACCGATGTCGCTTTATTTGGCTGCAACGCCGTTGTTTATGGGGTGGGGACTTGTCTTCCCGCTCTGCTATATCGGTTCCGCCCTTGCGCTTCGCAACAATCGGCCGCGGCTTTCCCTGCTGGCGTCGGTACCCGTGTACGGCGTAATCGGGTGGTTGGCCTTCACGGTCCTTAGCCAAGGGTAACAAAGGAGGGAATTCGGGATGCTCATTCGCGAAATGTCGGCCGATGAATTGGAGCGTGTCGTACAACTGAAACCGCCGGCATGGTCGGATATTAAGCCTTATTTTGGTATTTATTTGAGGCAGCCTTCATGCATGCCGTTCGTTGCCGTTGAGGATGGCGAAATTGTCGGAGTGGCCAACGGTTCCCGTCAAGGAGACGTCGGATGGCTCGGACATGTCATCGTGTCGCCCGCATACCGGGGGCGAGGGATTGGCAAGCGACTGGTCCTGTTCATGATCGATCGAATGAAACAATCGGGCTGTCGTACGATCGCTTTGATCGCTTCGAAGGACGGAGAGCCGCTCTACCGGAAGCTCGGGTTTCGCGAAGCGGATCAATATGTGTTTTTCAGCAACGAAGAGCCGGCGGGCGCTCCGCAGCAGGAAGGGATCAGACTTGCAGAAGCTGCCGATTATGAGGCCGTGCTGCAATTGGATCGCGATGCGACGGGAGAAGATCGTTCGTACTTGCTCGATGAGCATCAGGATCGGCTATGGGTGGTTGGCGAGAAGGGGAGTCCGCGAGGATACTACGCTCCGCAGCTAGGAAACGGGGCGGTCGTCGCCGCCGATGAAGAGGCGGGCTCGCTGCTGCTGCATTACAAACATAGCTTGAACGGGACCAGAAGCGTTATTCCGGAAGCAAACGAGGCGGCAAGCCGGATTTTGAGCCGTTGGTGCGTACGCCATGAAGAGACGTTGGCACGGATGGTGCTCGGCGCCGACATTGCTTGGAAGCCCGAGCGAATCTATTGCCGGATTCACGGCTCGTTCGGCTAATGGAAGCCGCATAGGCGACCGGGATCGAATCGGACGGAAGGGGCGGTATCGATGAAGCTAGACGAGGACTTATTGTCGCATGCCAAAAAAATCGCAATCGAGGCGGCTTTGGCCGCCGCTCGAATCGCCAGGGAGAAGTTCGGCACCGCGCTGCGCATGGAGGAAAAAGGCGAGTACGGCGATATCGTGACGGAAGTCGATCATTTGGCGGAGGCCGAAATATTGCGGCGCATTCGGGAATATTATCCGGATCATCAAATATCGAGCGAAGAAACGGGATGGACGGGCGCGGAAGGAGATTGGTTGTGGCTCGTCGATCCGCTGGACGGCACGAACAATTACGCCATCGGATTGCCGGTGTTCGGCGTGTCGATTACGTTGTTATACCGCAAGGAACCGGTGTTGGGCGTTATCGTGGATTCGGCGATGGAGCGCCTGTACGTTGCCGAAGCGGGCAAAGGCGCCGAATCGGGCGGCATGCGGTTCGCCGTCCGACCGACGGCAAGAGCGGATTTGCGCAAAATGACCGTCGGCTGGATTCAAGGCCACCAAGTACAGAAGGAGGCGGGAGCGCTTCGTTTGAGGACGGTTCTGGATGCGAGCTGCAAGAGGGTGCTGCGCCTATGGGCGCCGACGATGCTATGGTGCATGCTGGCGCGCGGCGATATCGACGGAATCGTCCTGTACAACTCCGAAGGGGACGATTTGTACGCCGGCGTGCTGCTGGCGAAAGAGGCGGGCGTCGCCGTAATGGATTTCAGCGGCGAGCCTTTCGCCGGCATGAACAGCGAGCCGTACATCATCGCATGCCGTCCGCAGCATGCGGAGACGTTTCTGAAGCTGGTGCGCGACGGAATGCCGGACCTGGAACCGGATGTTCGCGTACCGAATCGTATGATGGAAGAGGGGTAGACCGATGAAAAGCAAGTTAGCGGTGATCGGCTCGGCTGCGCTTATCTTGATGTTATGGGCCGTTACTGCCAAATATCCGGACCGTTTCAGCTTATTGGAGAAAGGGATGAAGGCCGCGGGCATCCCTTTCTGGTCCCACGGGAACAGCGGAATCAGTTATGGCGGCATTATTGCGCTTGCCATTTTGGTGGCGGGCGGAGTGCTGCTGGCGAAATCGTTGAAGTCGCCCAGCCCGGGTTTGGTTGTACTGGGCGTTATTTTGGCGACGTCGTTTGTCCCTTCCTGGTTTATAACCCAATATCAAACGTATGTTGCAGCGGGCATCGACGCGATTGCGTACGAACCCCGGAAGAGCCAATGCCGTTACGAAATCAGCGAGGAGCGGCTAATGGCAGGAACGTGCCAATTCCATGTAAGAAATATGAGCGGCCGGGAGGTATCCTTCGAATTATCGATGTTGCCTCCGGAAGATCCGATTGAAGCCATACTCCTTATCGAAGAGCTCAAACTGGTCGATGGCGCGGAAGTGAGGATGCTTCCGAAGCAGAGCAGAACGGTCGATATCCCGTTTGAAACGGAAATTCCGCCGTCGTTTGACGCTTCGGTCATTTCCGGATCGTTCTCCGGCATCAACATTCGAATATCCGGCAATGGGAAGACGCGCGAGCTGTAAATATTGGGAAATGCGCGAGAGTATGATACAATTGTAATGTGCTTATTTTTTGTAAGCATAATAACGATATTGAATGAAAAGGAGAGAAGAGGATGTACGATATCATCATCGTAGGCGGAGGTACGGCGGGCGGAAGCGCGGCCTTATACGCAGCCAAAGCAGGCAAAAAGACGCTCGTGCTGGACGGCAACGCAAGCATGACGAAGCGGGCGATGCTTTACAATCATTACGGAATCAAGGAAATTACCGGTCCGGATTTGATTCGCATCGGCCGGGAACAAGCCGAGCATTTCGGCGCCGAATGGAAAGAAGAGAAGGTAACGGGCCTGGCCTCTTCCGATCAAGGCGTGGTCGTACATACCGAAACGGCGCAATATGAAGCGAAGCATGTTATTCTGGCGACAGGCGCGACGGCCGAAGTGGCGGGCCAAAGCGGCGTCAAGGTGAAAGACGGCACGGAACCGCGGATCAAAACGGTGATCGATGTCGACGCGCAAGGCAAAACGAATGTGCGGGGCGTATGGGCGGCCGGAACGGTTGCCGGCGTAAGCGTTCACACGATCATCACGGCGGGCGACGGCGCGAAGGTCGCGATCAACGTGATCAGCGAGTTGAACGGCGAGCGGTATGTCGATCATGATTTGTTAAAATAAGAGGGATACGCGAGGGGCGCAACCGTTTCGGTTGCGCTTTTTTGATTCGTTTTCGGGGGAAGTGTTCGAGGTAAGCGTCGAATGTCGTCACCCTTTCGCATGTTGCTTTTTACTTGCTTTTGTCGATATCCCCTTTGTTCAGAAAGCCCTGGATTGGAACAAAAATCAGGCTGCGGATGGAAGTTGTCATGCTTGATTGACCTGCAACTTACCGTGGTGAAGACGGATTTCCTGCAAAAATACAGTTGTTCCCCCATCGAAACAGGAAATGAGACTAGCGTTGCATCGGGAAATTGTTATCCGGACCGCAGGGCCGTTATTTCGCGTCAAAACCGCTTATTCGCTGTTTCGGCGGACATTGGTTCCGTTATTCCTTCGTTGAAGGGCTTATTTTACGCTTTTAGCGCGAATAAAGGATCGTATGTCCGCAAACTGTTCCAAATCGGGCCTTTTGTCACAATTAGCGTCCCCTGTGTCCGCGATCCTGGAATGTTGAAAAAAGTGAATGCAACGCCGGTGGGAAATGCGGTAAAAAGCCTGCGAATATACAGGAATTCCACCCCTAACGATTCTATAATCCATCGAAGCGAGAGTTTTTCCGAATGAAGGGCCTTCATGGTCTGGCTTTCTTTTCCGCTGGGGCGGATCGATTGAAGGCTGATTAGATACCGATTTTCGCACCTCGTTGAAGTTCGTACCGCACAACATGTTTTCCTTCCGCGCCGGTTGCGGGAGCAAACCAGCCCTTTGCGCCAAGGGATTGCAATGTTCGAACGGCGGAACGATGATTGATGCTCAAATGAGTTGCCGCATCGATAGGCCATTGTTCCCCTGATCTTTGCTGCAAATGATATTAGATAAACGCTGCGAGCTCCATTTCGAAATTCCCCACCTAAAACATCCCTCCAGTAAAAAATAAAAACGTCCCGGTTCCATTCATAACGGAAATGGATCGGGACGTTCTTCGTCTCTTGCCTTGTATTATAACGCGAAGGCAACTTGCGATCCAGCCCGATCTTGCGCCTTCCATCCGTTCCTCTCGCTTGCGTTTGATATTGCCATAGGACAGGGGTATGATTATGATAGAAAGTAAAATTAGATTCGAAGGCTCGTCTTTCGGCAAGAGCGGTCATTGAAGTTATAAGGAGTTGACGGTCATGCAAACAACAAGCAACCAAGCCCAAAGAAATCAAACCACAGGCAGTATATCGGCAGGTCGATAGCGATGGAGACGAAAGACTTTCGCATCCGAGGCATGACTTGCGCGGCATGCTCCGCCGCGATCGAACGAGGCTTGAACGATCTTCCGGGCGTACAACAAACGAATGTAAATGCGATGCTCGAATCGGCGCGCGTCGAATACGATCCGGCCGAATTGTCGGTATTCGATATTATCGAGAAGGTGGAAGAGCTCGGATACGAGGCGATTGTCGAAGAAGAAGCGAACTCCGGCGAAACGGAGCGGCAAATGGAAATCCGGTTCCAACAGAAACGGTTGATCGTCTCGGCCCTGCTTTCTTTTCCCCTGTTGTGGGTGATGGCAAGCCATTTCTCATGGCTGTCCTGGATATACGTGCCGGAATTTCTGAAACATCCGTGGGTTCAGTTCGCGCTGGCCACGCCGGTGCAGTTCTGGATCGGCAAACCGTTTTATGTCGGCGCATATCGGGCGTTAAAGGGCGGGAGCGCCAATTTGGACGTTCTCGTCGCGCTTGGAACGACATCGGCTTATATGTTCAGCTTGGCGGCGACGCTGCGCTGGGTCGGACAATTTCACCAAATGCCGGGCATTTATTACGAAACCAGCGCGATCTTGATTACGCTGGTCGTATTCGGGAAACTGCTCGAAGCGGTAGTGAAAGGGAGAACGTCGGCGGAACTCAAATCGCTCGTCGAATTGCAGCCGAAGACGGCAATCCTTGTCAAGGACGGCGAGGAAACGGAAGTGCCGGCGGCCGATGTCGCGGTCGGAGATCTATTGCTGGTCAGACCC
Source organism: Paenibacillus sp. CECT 9249 (assembly GCF_918697855.1). NCBI lineage: Bacteria > Bacillati > Bacillota > Bacilli > Caryophanales > Paenibacillaceae > Paenibacillus > Paenibacillus sp. CECT 9249. Next base: position 21,289 of record NZ_CAKKLI010000004.1, read on the forward strand.
GGCGCGCCGATTCCGGCCGACGGCGAAGTCGTTGAAGGCGCTTCCGACGTTGACGAATCCATGCTGACAGGCAACAGCGCGCCTGTGATGAAACAACCTGGCGACACCGTGTTCGGCGCCACGATGAACGAATCGGGCCGTTTGCTCGTGCGGGCCGCGCGAATCGGGAAACATACGGCCCTGTCGCAAATCGTAAGAGCGGTTGCCCAAGCGCAAAGCGCGAAACCGCTCCCGATTCAACGGGTGGCCGACGCCGTGGCCGGCGTCTTCGTTCCGATCGTCGTCACGTTTGCGGTCGTGACTTCGATCATTTGGTATATGTTTGTTCAATCGGGCAATTTCGCGGCGGCGCTGGAGGCCGGCATAGCGGTGCTGGTCATCGCTTGTCCGTGCGCGCTTGGCCTCGCGACCCCGATTTCGGTGATGACCGGTTCGGGCCGCGCCGCGGCGCTCGGCATTTTGTTTAAAGGCGCCCAGTTTCTGGAAACTACGCATGAAGTGGACATCATCGTCTTCGATAAGACAGGCACGATTACGCAAGGAAAGCCGCTGCTGCGGGAAACGGTCGTCATTCCCGGCGATTGGGACGAACAGACGGTGCTGCGCTTAGCGGCGCTCGCGGAGAAGCAATCCGACCATCCGCTCGGGAAGGCGATCTTTCACGGAATCGCGCAGCGCGCGGATATCGATTTTGCGGGAAGCCAGGATTGCGTGCGGCACTTTGAAGCGCAAGCCGGACTCGGCGTCGCAGCCGACGTGGAAGGCCGTCAAGTGCTGGTCGGCAATCGGCGGTTGATGCATGAGCATCGAATCGATATTTCGGGAGCGGAACGGGAACTTGGGCGTATGGAAGCGCAAGGGAGAACGGCGATGCTCATTGCCGTCGACCGGAAATACGCAGGGATCGCCGCCGTATCCGATGCGCTGAAAGAAACGGCCTCTGCCGCCATTCTGCGCCTGAAACAGATGGGCATCGAAGTCATTATGCTGACCGGCGACAGCCGCGGCACGGCCCGAACGATCGCCAATCAGGCCGGAATCGTGCACGTGCTTGCGGAAATTCTGCCGCAAGACAGGGCGGAAGCGGTACGCAAGCTGCAGGTACAAGGCCATCAAGTGGCGATGATCGGAGACGGCATCAAAGACGCTTCGGCATTGGCCGCGGCCGATATTGGCATCGCGATCGGCAACGGATCCGAGATTGCGATGGAAGCCGCGGATGTCGCGCTGCTTCGGGGAGATTTGAACAGCATTCCCGACGCGATCCACTTAAGCCATAAAACGATGAACAATATGAAACAGAATTTGTTCCTGGCGCTGGCGTATCATGCGATCGGCATTCCGATTGCCGCCGCCGGCTTGCTTGCCCCGTGGGTTGCGGGGGCGGCGATGGCGCTTAGTTCGCTGTCCGTCATCGTCAATGCGCTAAGGCTGCAAAAAGCGAAATTGCGCTAATCGCCGGAGCGGATCTGCACGCGCATTCGCTTGTTTCCAACGAAATTGTCATCTCTTTGAAACTTTTTCGCGCTTATCTTGTTGCATAATGAATCTATTAAGTACGATTACAACTAGAAAGCGAGTGTAGTTATGAAGTTGACGAAGCTCATATTCGGAGCTGGCACGGCGCTATTGCTGATTACCGGAAGCGCGTGCTCGCCGAAGGAAGCGCTTCAGACGGAAGCACCTCGAATGGAGTCCGAATTGAAAACGGAGAAAGTGCCGACGACGACGCTCGAAATCAACGGCGGGAAAATTGTGCCAAACTTGACGAATACGATCATCGCCGACTTTAAGGAAGGCATTAAAGTACGCGACATTCTGGAAGGAAGCGGGATCGTCAAGGTTTCCGAAGACGGCGAATCGATCGTGTCCGTCAACGATGTTGCCCTCGATCCGACGATGGAGTGGGGGATTAAAGTGAATGATAAGGAAGTATCCGCAGAACCGTTAAATCATATGCTGAATGAAAATGACCGGGTTGAAATTTTCGTGAAAACGACGGAAGTCGACCCGTCCTCCAACCTTATCAAATAAAAATTCGATTTGCATACATAATTACAATGGAATAGCGGCATACATACGGCGAAGACCGGATCTAAAGCGCGACGAGCGCGCAATGGATCCGGTCTTTGCATTATCGTTCAAACTTGGCATTCTGCGCTGTGAAATTTATCACATCGTTCGAAAACCGTTGAATGTATACTCGAATTACTTCGTACACAGGGGAGGTATTCGATATGCGAAGCCAAGAGCGCGAGAAGCTTGTATTGATCGGAAACGGAATGGCGGGCGTCAGTGCGCTGGAGCAAGTAATGAAGCTGTCTTCATCGTTCGATATTACCGTATTCGGCAGTGAGCCGCATCCGAACTATAACCGGATTATGCTGTCCTATGTACTTGAGGGAAGCAAATCGATTTCCGATATTATTTTAAACGACTGGAATTGGTATAGGGAAAATAATATTACGCTTCATACCGGAACAACCGTGACTCATATCGATACGGCAAACAAAACGGTGCACACGGACAAGGGCGTCTCGGTCGCATACGACAAATGTATTATCGCAACAGGTTCGAATCCGGTCATGCTTCCTATTCCCGGAATCGATAAGGAGGGAATCGTCTCGTTCCGAGACATTGCAGACTGCAGCCGGATGATCGAAGCCGCGCGCACATTCAAGAAAGCGGCGGTAATCGGCGGCGGATTGCTTGGCTTGGAGGCCGCCAAAGGATTGCTCGGGCTAGGCATGGACGTAACCGTCGTTCATCTGGAAGACAGATTGATGGAACGCCAGTTGGATGACGAGGCGGCGGCCATGTTGAAGCGCGAATTGGAACGGCAAGGCTTGAAATTCGCAATGGGCAAGCGAACGGTGGAAATAGCGGGGGACCAAAGAGTAAGCGGATTGCGGTTTGACGACGGCACGGAACTCGAGACGGATTTCGTCGTCATGTCGGTAGGCATTCGTCCGAATGCCGAACTGGCCAAAACAAGCGGAATCAACTTCAATCGGGGGATTATCGTCAACGATTTCATGCAAACGTCCGCTCCGGACGTATATGCGGTCGGAGAATGCTGCGAGCATCGCGGCGTCAGTTACGGTTTGGTCGCGCCGTTGTTCGAGCAGGGCATGGTGCTTGCCAAACATATATGCGGTGTGGAGACGAAGCCGTACGAAGGGTCGGTGCTGTCGACGAAATTGAAAATTTCCGGCGTCGACGTTTTTTCTACCGGGGAATTCGAGAACAGGCCGGATCTGCAAGTGATTCGAACGCAGGACGATTGGAACAATACGTACAAAAAAATATTGCTGCGCGGCAACCGCGTCGTAGGCGCCGTGCTGTTCGGGGACGTATCCGAATCGTCCCGCCTGCAGCAGTGGATTAAAACGGGCAAAGAAATGACGAAAGAGATGTATGCTTCCATCATGGGAACAGGTTGCTGCGGAGGTGCGGAAAAGAGCAACGCGGCCGCCGAGATGGCCGACGACGAAATCATATGCGGCTGCAACGGAGTGAACAAGAAAGCGATCGTCGACGCTATAAGAGAGCAAGGTTTGACGACGGTCGACGAAATTAAAGCCCAAACGGGGGCGACGCGTTCTTGCGGCGGATGCAAACCGTTGGTTGAACAACTATTGCAGCTGGAATTAGGCGAGCGATACGATGCCGTTGCGAGCAAGCAGGGCATTTGCGGTTGTACGGCGCTCAGCCGTGACGAGATTGTGGCGGCGATTCGCGAGAAGGGACTCGGAACGATTAAAGAAACGATGCATGTGCTCGGTTGGCGCAATTTGGAGGGCTGTTCGAAATGCCGTCCCGCGCTGAATTACTATTTAGGCATGATCCGCCCTGTCCAATATGAAGATGACAAATCGTCCCGTTTCGTCAACGAACGGATGAACGCCAACATCCAAAAGGACGGTACCTATACTGTTGTGCCGCGCATGTACGGCGGCGTTACGACGCCGGAGGAATTGAAAAAAATCGCCGAGGTGGCCGTGAAATACGATGTGAAGGTCGTCAAAATGACGGGCGGACAACGGCTTGACTTAATCGGCGTCAAGAAACAGGATTTGCCGAAAGTATGGGAGGAGCTTGACATGCCGTCCGGCTATGCGTACGCCAAATCGCTCCGTACTGTCAAAACATGCGTCGGTTCTTCATTCTGCCGTTTCGGCACGCAAGACTCCATGGGCATGGGCGCGCTGCTCGAACGCAAATTCGAACGGCTCGACTTCCCGGCGAAATTCAAAATGGCCGTCAACGGCTGCCCGCGCAACTGTGCGGAATCTTGTACGAAAGATATCGGAATTGTGGGCAACGAAGGCGGCTGGGAAATATATGTCGGCGGCAACGGCGGAATTAAGCCGCGTCTGGCCGATCTGCTGACGAAGGTTAAGACGGATGAGGAGTTAATCGAAATTACCGCCGCCGTGATGCAGTTTTATCGTGAAACCGGCACATATTTGGAACGGACGTCGGAGTGGGTGGAACGAATCGGTTTGGATGCGGTCAAGAATGCGGCGGTTGACAATATGGAATCGCGTCGCGCCCTCGTCGAACGGATGGAGTTGGCATTGCAGCAAACGGAAGATCCGTGGCGCAAAGTGTTGAACGATGCGTCTGTCCGCAGCGCGTTGTATGAGGATATTCAAGCGTAAAAAGGAGGGGAATGCGATGAAATCGGTACAAGCGCATCAATCTTCAAGCGATAAGAAGCTGACGTATTACACCGTTGGAAACATAAACGAATTTATCGTCCGAATCGGGCGGGTCGTTCATCTTCGGGGGAAGGAGATCGCGGTATTCCGTTCGGAAGAAGGCGATGTGTTCGCCTTGGAGAACAAGAGCCCTCATCCGAAAGGCGGGCCCCTTGCGGAAGGAATCGTTTCGGGCCGATATTTGTACGAACCGCTGCACGATTGGAAAATCGATATGGCGGACGGGTTAGTGCAGGCGCCGGACACAGGGAGCGTGCAAACCTTTCGCGTGCGCGTTACCGATGGCGGAGAGGTTCAAATCGGAATGACTCCTTCATTCCGGGAATGAGAAGCGGATGCGGATGACTGCCTGAGACTGCAAGGAGAGGAGTGGGCCAGATGTACAAAACGAGCGTAGAGTCTATGGTTCATACCGCTTTATCCAAGAAAGAAGCGATGCGGCAAAGCTGGCTGCGGTATTTCATGTCCTCATGGCTGGCCGGAGCGTATGTCGGCATCGGGATCGTATTGATCAATATCGTCGGAGCGCCGTTCTTCGCGGAACATTCGCCCGCCTACAATTTGGTGATGGGGGTATCGTTCGGCATTGCGCTGACGCTCGTCATATTCGCCGGAGCGGAATTGTTTACCGGAGCGAATATGTATTTCGCGATCAGTACGTTGGAGCGAAGAACGTCCGTCGGAGATTTGTTGAAAAATTGGGGGACCGTATGGCTCGGCAATTTGGTCGGAGCGCTCATCCTGTGCGCTTTAGTCGTTGGAGGAGGCATATTTAAAGACATTCCTCCGGATCATCTATTATTTACGGTCGCCTCGAAAAAAATGAATTTAAGCGCATTGGAAATATTTTGCCGCGGCATTTTATGTAATTGGCTTGTCTGCTTATCCATCTGGACCGCGAGCAGGGCGAAGGAAGATACGGCAAAGCTCATTCTGATCTGGTGGTGCCTGTACGCCTTTATCTCATCCGGCTACGAGCATAGTGTCGCCAATATGACGGTGCTCAGCTTGGCGGTTATGCTGCCGACGCATCCGGAGACGGTATCGATTGCCGGCTGGTTTCATAATATGATACCGGCAACGCTCGGCAATATTGTCGGCGGCGCTTTGTTTATGGGAATGATGTATTGGTTTGTCTCAAATAAAAGCAAATAATTGTATTTTAGCGCAAATGGGCCGATTGATTTCGGTTCATTTGTTTTTTTAGGCATAAATCTCCCTTGAACAGACAAGAAGCGCTGATTTCGGCCCGAGAAGAAAGTAAACAAAAATAAAAATGACATCCAATCCGTCGCCGGGTTGAATGCCATTTTACTATTCCTGTGAAGAGAGTCAATTTCATAAATCGCCGCCGCTTTATCGCGCATACAGAAGCGGATACCTCGCTTCATTCCAAAGGCGATGCGCGCGGACCTACGCTCCTTGTTTGGCACTAACGAAACTAGCAATTCTTATTCGACTCAAAATGAAGACGTCCCCATTTTAGCGAAACTACGTATCCTTATTCATTGGAAATCGGCGGTTTTACCGCCCTTTTCCCCTCATTAGCGTGATACAGTTACGTTAACATCCGCAGTGTATACGTTTCGTTAGCCCGCCCGCTGGCGCCGTCAGCCGCCAGCGGTATTTCGCTGCGCGGCTATCCGCCATCTACGAAGCAGCCGGCGAAGGGGAAGGGGAGAGCAAGGAAATCAAATCCGGCAAATCTCGTTCGGACACATTTCGCAATGGCAAATTTCCCGCAATTGCTGCAAATCTTGAATGACGATAAGTCCGTTATCGTAATCGATCGCCTCTTTTTTGCGCAGATCGCTTAACATCCGGTTGACGCTCTCGCGCGTCGCTCCGATCATGTTGGACAGATCGGTATGCGTAATTTTTTTGTTAATCAGGATGCCTTTATCGGTTTTCTCCCCATACGTGTTGCCTAGCCGGATTAAGGTCGAACATAACGCGCCCGGCTTGCCGTAAAGCATTAGATCGCGGAATTTCGTTTGCGTCAGCCGATGATGGATGCCCATCCACTTCATAAAATCGATGGAGAAATCGGCATATTGGCAAATGAGCAGTTCCAAATCTTTTTGTTCCACGACGCCGACGACGGATTGCTCCAACACTTCGGCGGTGAAGCCGTGTCTCGATTGGTTGAACGGATCGACATGGCCGATCAGATCGCCCGGCCGGTACATATAGAGGATCAGTTCTTTTCCTTCGTCCGTCGATTTCGTAATTTTCACGCGCCCGCTTTTCAAATAATAAAGCTTATCCGCCTCGTCTCCTTCCCAGAACAGATGAGTATCGTTGGAAAAAACGCGTTCTTTCATCGCTTCTAACAATCTATTCAAATTTTGTTCCGAGAAACAGCTTGTATTTCCTGCTACTGCTTGTTCGTTCAATTGGAATTGTGCCATGCCCATTCCCCTCTCTCCCGTCATTTGTTTTGCTAAAGTTCAGAAGTTGCAATTTGGTTTGTGCAAATTATCACATACTTATTTTAACATGTATTGCCGCAAGGGAACACCCATAAGCGTCGACAATTATGAATAATTAGTTAAAATTGCAGTTCTTTTTTTCACGCTGATGAAAATTCAAACAATTTTCAAACTTTGTGAATTTTTTCACGAGACAAAGACAATGATTTGTTGTATGCTAAAAGTGTCACAGACAAAAAAAGAAATTAGGGAAGTGGAGGATGGTTGGGATGGCAGTGAAAAACGAGTTGAAAGCCGAAAAAACGACGCAAACCGTTCAGGAGCAAATCGATGCGGTCATGCGCAAAGCGCGCAAGGCGCAAGAAGCGTTCATGGCGCTCAATCAGGAGCAAGTGGATGAAATCGTGCAGGCGATGGCGCTTGCCGGCTTGGACAAACATATGGCTTTGGCCAAGCTCGCGGTGGAGGAAACGGGCCGCGGCGTGTACGAAGACAAAATTACGAAGAACATTTTCGCAACGGAGTACATTTACCACAGCATTAAATACGATAAAACCGTCGGCGTCATCGAAGACAATCCGTATGAAAATTGCCAAAAAATCGCGGAACCGGTCGGGGTCGTCATGGGCATTACCCCGGTGACGAATCCGACGTCGACGACGATGTTCAAGGCGCTTATAAGCATCAAAACGCGCAATCCGATCGTATTTGCTTTCCATCCTTCCGCGCAAAAATGCAGCGCCGAAGCGGCGAGGATTTTACGCGATGCGGCTGTCGCCAAAGGCGCGCCGAAAGATTGCATCCAGTGGATCGAGACGCCGTCGATGGAAGCGACCAACGCGCTTATGAACCATCCGGACGTCGCTTTAATATTGGCGACAGGCGGCGCGGGCATGGTCAAGGCGGCTTACAGCGCAGGCAAACCGGCGCTCGGCGTCGGTCCCGGCAACGTTCCTTGCTTTATCGAGAAGTCGGCCCATATCGAACAGGCGGTTACGGATCTGATCCTTTCCAAAACGTTCGACAACGGCATGATTTGCGCGTCCGAGCAAGCAGTGATCATTGAAGAGCCGATTTACGACAAAGTGAAAAAATTGCTCATTGCCCATGGATGCTACTTCTTAACGAAAGAAGAAACGGCGATTCTGTCCGGCAAAGCGATGAAGGAAGGCACATGCGCGGTCAATCCGAATATCGTCGGCCAGCCTGCGGCGAAAATCGCCGAAATGTTCGGTTTGAAAGTTCCGCAGGATACGAAAATATTGATTGCGGAGCTCGAGGGAGTCGGTCCGAACTATCCATTGTCTGCGGAAAAATTAAGCCCTGTGCTGGCGTGCTACAAAGTGAAAAACGCGGACGAGGGCATCGAGCGCGCGACCGAAATGGTGGCATTCGGCGGCATGGGACATTCCTCGGTCATTCATTCGAACGACGACGAAGTGATCCAAAAATTCGCAGACCGGCTGCAAACCGGCCGCATCATCGTCAATTCCCCGTCGACGCATGGCGCGATCGGCGACATTTACAATACGAACTTGCCGTCCCTAACGCTCGGCTGCGGTTCGTACGGACGGAATTCGACCTCGCAGAACGTAACTGCGGTCAATTTAATCAATGTGAAAAGGGTGGCGCGCCGCACGGTGAATATGCAATGGTTTAAAGTTCCGGGCAAAATATATTTCGAAAAAGGCGCGACGCAATATTTGGCCAAAATGCGCGATATTAACCGCGTCATGATCGTGACCGACCCGATGATGGTCAAATTGGGTTATGTGGAGAAGGTGGAGCATTACTTGCGGCAACGGCTGACTCCGGTAGCCGTCGAAATCTTCTCCGAGGTTGAACCGGATCCGTCGACGGCGACGGTGGATCGCGGCGTGGCGATGATGAATCAGTTCAAGCCGGACTGCATTATCGCGCTCGGCGGAGGTTCCCCGATGGACGCCGCCAAAGCGATGTGGCTGTTCTACGAATATCCGGACACGGATTTCAACAACTTGAAACAAAAATTTCTCGATATCCGCAAACGGACGTACAAGTACCCTCGTCTCGGCCAAAAAGCGAAATTCGTAGCGATTCCGACAACTTCGGGTACGGGATCGGAAGTTACTTCGTTCGCTGTCATTACCGACAAGGAGCGCGGCAATACGAAATATCCGCTGGCCGATTACGAGCTGACGCCGGACGTGGCGATTATCGACCCGGATTTCGTCTATAGCTTGCCGAAAGTGGCCGTAGCGGATACAGGCATGGACGTATTGACGCATGCGATCGAAGCGTACGTTTCGGTCATGGCGAACGATTATACGGACGGGCTTGCGATCAAAGCAATTCAATTGGTATTCGAATATTTGGAAAAGTCGGCCTTAACCGGCGATCCGGTCGCACGCGAGAAAATGCATAACGCTTCGACGCTGGCCGGTATGGCATTCGCCAATGCGTTCCTTGGCATCAACCATAGCTTGGCGCATAAATGGGGCGGGGAATATCATACGGCGCACGGCCGCACCAATGCGATTCTTATGCCGCATGTGATCCGTTACAATGCGAAAAAACCGACGAAATTCCAATCGTTCCCGAAATACGATCATTTTATCGCGGATCAGCGTTATGCGGAAATCGCGCGCATTCTCGGGCTGCCGGCGCGCACGGTGGAAGAAGGCGTAAGCAGCTTGATCGCGGCGATCCGCAAGCTGAACAAGGCGCTCGGCATTCCGGAGTCGTTCCAAGAGCTCGGGTTCGATGCCAAAGAATTTGAAGCGAAAGTCGATTATTTGGCGGATCGCGCCTTCGAAGATCAATGTACGACGGCGAATCCGAAGCTTCCGCTCGTTACAGAACTTGCCGAAATATATCGGAACGCGTTTTACGGCAAGTTTGAATAATACAGTTTCAAACCGATAAAACGAAATATATATAACAGATTGAATAATTAATATAACAGTTGAGAAAAGTTGTGGCAAAATCATCCGAATGTGATTTTTGTCACAACTTTAATCTCTTTCTAATTGTACAATTAAAGTGTAAACGATAAGACAAATCCTATATTTCAGGAAATGGAGAAATCAATAAACAGATATCCTGAATATGTAGTACAGAAAATGGAGGGATTACGATGTCGGTGATTGAACAAGACGTGATGAAACAGGCGGAACAAGGTTGGCGCGGATTCAAACAAGGAAAATGGACGAAAACGGTGGATGTGAACAGCTTTATCGGAGCGAACTTGAAGCCGTATTACGGAGACGAGTCATTCCTCGCCGGTCCGACGGACAGAACGACAGCCCTATGGCAAATCGTGTCCGACTTAACGAAAAAAGAGCGCGACAACGGCGGCGTTTTGGATGTCGATGTCAACACGCCATCGACGATCACTTCGCACGGACCAGGCTATTTGGATCAAGAGAAAGAGCAAATCGTCGGGTTGCAAACCGATGAGCCTTTTAAACGTTCGATTCAACCTTTCGGCGGCATCCGCATGATGATCGACGCCTGCAAAGCGTATGGCTTCGAGATGCCGCAGCAAATCGTCGATATGTTTACGACGATCCGCAAGACCCATAACCAAGGGGTATTCGACGCCTATACGACGGAAATGAGGAAAGCCCGTTCCGCCGGCATTATTACCGGACTGCCGGATGCTTACGGACGCGGACGCATTATTGGCGATTATCGCCGGGTAGCTCTGTACGGAATCGATTTCCTGGTCGAAGAGAAGAAGAAAGATTTGCTGAACCTGGAATTGGACGCGCTGGACGCCGATACGATTCGGGACCGCGAGGAAATCTCCGAGCAAATCCGCGCACTGGGCGAACTGAAGTCTATGGCCGCCATGCATGGGTTCGACATTTCCAAACCGGCCGTTAATGCGAAGGAAGCGTTCCAATGGCTGTATTTCGGCTATTTGGCCGCCATTAAGGAACAGAACGGCGCGGCGATGTCCTTGGGAAGAGTGTCCTCGTTCCTGGACATCTATATCGAGCGCGACTTGCAAGAAGGAACGCTAACCGAGGAGCAGGCGCAAGAACTGGTCGACCATTTCGTCATGAAGCTGCGTATCGTGAAATTTTTGCGTACGCCGGATTACAACGAATTGTTCAGCGGCGACCCGACGTGGGTTACCGAGTCGATCGGCGGCATGGGCCTGAACGGCGAAACGCGGGTTACGCGCAACAGCTACCGTTTCCTGCATACGTTATACAATTTGGGGCCGGCGCCCGAACCGAACTTAACGGTGCTCTGGTCGACGAAATTGCCAGAAGCTTTCAAGAAATATTGCGCCAAGGTGTCGATCGAGACCAGTTCCATCCAATACGAGAACGACGATATAATGCGCCCGCACTTCGGCGACGATTACGGAATCGCCTGCTGCGTATCCGCTATGCGGATCGGGAAACAGATGCAGTTCTTCGGCGCACGCGCCAATCTCGCCAAATGTTTGCTGTATGCCATCAACGGCGGCGTCGACGAGAAATCCGGCAAGCAGGTCGGTCCCGAATATCCGCGCATCACGTCCGAAGTGCTCGATTACGAGGAAGTGACGGCACGCTTCACGGCGATGATGGAATGGCTTGCGAAGCTGTATATGAACACGCTCAACGTCATTCACTTTATGCATGATAAATATTGCTATGAAAGAATCGAGATGGCGCTGCACGACAAGGACATTTTGCGCACCATGGCATGCGGTATCGCAGGATTGTCCGTCGCGGCCGATTCCTTGAGCGCGATTAAATACGCGAAAGTTCGGCCGATCCGCAACGAGCAAGGAATTGCCGTCGATTTCGAAATCGAGGGAGATTATCCTTGCTACGGCAATAACGACGATCGCGTCGACCGTATCGCCGTTCAATTGGTCGAAAAGTTCATGGGTATGCTGCGCAAGCATAAAGCGTACCGCAACGCGCTCCCGACTCAATCCGTATTAACGATTACGTCCAATGTCGTATACGGGAAGAAGACGGGCACGACGCCGGACGGCCGCAAGGCGGGCGAGCCTTTCGCTCCGGGAGCCAATCCGATGCACGGGCGCGACAAGAAAGGGGCGCTCGCATCGCTTAGCTCCGTTGCGAAGCTGCCATACGAGCATAGTCTGGACGGTATCTCCAACACGTTCTCCATCGTGCCGAAAGCGCTCGGCAAGGAAGATCAAGTCCGCAAATCCAACCTTGTGGCGATGATGGACGGCTACTTCGGAAGCGGAGCCCATCATCTGAACGTCAACGTATTCGACCGCGAGCAACTGATCGACGCGATGGAGCATCCGGAGAATTATCCGCAATTGACGATCCGCGTCTCCGGATATGCCGTCAACTTCATTAAGCTGACGAAAGAACAGCAATTGGACGTGATCAACCGTACGTTCCATGGCATGATGTAACGGAAGATCAAATTGCAAGGCATTCGCTGCATGTTGGAACAATAAGGCGCAGTGCTGCAGAAAGGATGCGTGAAAAAAATGAACGGTCGAATCCATTCATTAGAGACGTTCGGCACCGTTGACGGACCCGGCATACGCTTCGTGCTTTTCATGCAGGGCTGCGCCCTGCAATGCCAATACTGCCACAATCCCGATACATGGGACACGACGAAAGGGACCAGCATGTCCGTCGAGGAAGTGGCGGCGGAGATCGAACCGTATCTCTCTTATTACAATGCTTCCGGCGGAGGCTTGACCGTTTCCGGCGGCGAACCGACGCTGCAAGCCCCATTCGTCGCCGAACTGTTCCGCGAGGTCAAGCGGCGCTGGGGAATGCATACGACGCTCGATACGAACGGATTTTGCGAGGCGGAGCGAGCGGAAGAACTGCTGGATGCAACCGATTTGGTGCTGCTTGACATTAAGCATATCGATCCGAACAAACATCTTGCCTTAACGGGGCAAAAGATCGACAGGACGTTGAAATTCGCCCGGCGGTTGTCGGAAAGCGGCAAGAAGATGTGGATTCGTCTCGTGTACGTACCGGGCATCCATAACGACGAGCGCGATTTAATCGCATACGGCGAATTGCTCGGCACGCTGAACGGAATCGAGAAATTCGAGATATTGCCCTATCATCAAATGGGCGTATATAAGTGGGAACAGCTTGGCAAAGCTTATCCGCTCGCAGGAGTGCCTTCGCCGGCCGATGAAGAAATCGCGCGGGCGTACCGCCTGATCGAGCAAGGAAGACAGGCAGTGAAGACGATATAATAGTTACGAAATACCGGACCGGAATCTATTAAGCGGATTCCGGTTTTTTTATGCTGTTTTTGATGATCCGCTACGAAACCTCACTAGTGTTGCATCGAGAAGCTGATAGCCTCGAAAACCCGCAATTGGAGTCTGCTTCACCTTTCGCCACCGTTGATGGTACTGGCTTTATTGCGCATTTGACGCTAACGAAACTGACAATTCTTATTAGGCTCAAAATGAAGACGTCCCCATTCTAGCGAAAGTACGCATCGTTATTCATTGGAAATCGGCGATTGTACCGCCTTTTTCCCCTCATTAGCGTGTTTGAGTTTCGTTAGACATTGCAACATGGTGATTTACAGGCTATTAGGGTTTATAAGTTTCGTTAGCCCGCCCGGGCTTTCTAGCATCTGAACGAGGGGGATTTTCACAGAGGAGGGCCGACAGAAACGCTTCCTCGGGCTTGAAGAGCAGCAATACTCGATGCAACGCTAATGCGAAAAGCTTCCGTTTTCGGTCTTGCAACGGACTGGCGTTGCCTCGGGGACCCTTTTGGCGCGAATAACGGATCGTATGTCCGCAAACTGTCTGAAACCCGGCCGTTTGTCACAATTAGCGTCTCCTATGTCCGCGAACTTGGAGCAGGGTGACGATATAACGCTAGTCTACGATTTGCTTGTAGATAATTTTATCCCTAAATTATTTAATTCTATCCTATTACAAAATATGTAACTAGAGCTACAATAATTGTGTAAATTACAAAATGTTACAAAATTTTCCGTTCAGGGAGGGATGGAGACTACGCGCGTTCATGCAAATGCGAACCAATTTCATAGAACAAGGAGAGTCGATGTTTGTTATGAAACCCGAGTACTCTTGCATTATTGCCGAAGATCATCCTCGTTGCCGCAATACGTTGATTCAATATGCCACGAAGCTGGGATTGCGCGTCGTAGATACGCCGGGCAGCGGCAACGCTTTAATTGACGCCGTGTTCAAATTTATGCCCGACCTTATTATTACCGATATTTTGTTGGATAGAATGGACGGCATTACCGCTTGCAAACATATTCAAAGACAAGGCTTCGCTCCGCCTGTCATCATCGTGTCGCGCTCCACCGAACCTCGTCATTATTCGGCGGGTTTCGAGTTGAATTCTATCGATTATATCAATTTGCCCATTCCTTACGATCGTTTTGCCAAAGCCGTTGCGAAGGCGAAGCATCGGATCGAACAGCATAAAACATTGTCGCTCTTGCAGCAAGACGCTCAAAACTACATTCAAGTGAAGCATAAATACCGCACGGTCAACGTTGCCGAAAAGTCCATCGTCTTTGTAGAAAAAGTGGACAAAAGGCGATTTGAAATCCATTTAACCGACGGAACGATCATGGAGACCAGCACGAATCTGGAACGGATTCAGGATCGCTGTTCGGAATGGATCATGACGCCTCACCGCAGTTATCTCGCCAATATCAAACATATTGAAACGGTCATACCCGACCCCATCATCCAGGGCAATTATCTTATTGTCTACCCTCACATCAATCAGAACATACCGCTGACTCGCCGGAACTACGATCATTTTTTACGGCTTGTGCACAAGCTCAAAATAACCGAAGCGTTCTAGAATACGAATCCGATTTGTCCGCTTCTCTATCCGCTGAGGACAAACATCGCGCCGTTTGGGCCGAATCTATCGCCCTTTCATCCTAACTCATTCCTTCAAAGGATAGATTTCTTTATATTACAGATATGGAGATTGATAGAAAAGAAAAAACGAATGGAGGGAAGAGCATGGGGCAGTACCGCCATCATCTGTTGTCGCCGTTGCAAGATTTCGCGGAAATGCCGTATCCGCAGTTCGACTTTTCGGATACAGGGCTTTTCCATAATCGAATCAGACCGTCTCAACCGCCTTGGCAGATCCGTTGGCTCAGGCATTCCGACCGGAGGTGACGCGTCTTGGATATGACGATGCCGATCCAATTGCTGGTTTGCACCGTTTTTGTGAGCACCGGAATTTCGAAGTTGTTCGCCATGTCTTCCTTTGAAGAAGCGATCGTTCGATTTACATCGATTCGCAACGCGTTGGCGGTACGGATATTATCGGCAACGACGGTGGCTTTGGAAATCGGTTGCGCCGTTCTATTATTGGTACCGATCGTTCCGTACCATATACCGGAGATCGTCTTAATGGCTATGCTGCTGTTCTTTTCCATCCTGATAACGTATCATCTCTTCAAAAAAACGAAGCTGACATGCCACTGCGGCGGACTGCTCGGAAACGAACCGATCGGCGTCGGCATTCCGATTCGCAACGCGCTCTTGTTCATCGGTCTGGGCTGGACGATTGTAGCCCCCGCATCACCGTCTGTAGTCGAGCGATTGAAACATGCGGAGCAATGGCAAATGTTGGCGTTAACCGAACTGCTCGTTCTATGTTTGTTGACGGCTTATTATTTCATCCAAAAAGTCAATGCGCTTATGAAAGAGAATGCTTCATCGCAATAATCGAACGAAGAGTGGTGTAAACGGAAATGGAACGATTGATGCTGCTGCATATTACGATTTCGTCGTTGTTCTTTTTTTGCAGCCTGTTTTTAGGGCTGAAGCTGGCAAAGCATCAAAAAATGGTCTTCGAAAGGCTGGAGTCTCTGCTGGCTTCAAGGCATCAGGATCATGATAGCGCCCTTGTTCCGGCTCATTACGGTTTAGCAAAAGAAGCTCTTTTTCCAACGATTCAAGTCAAAGATATGACGACCGGACAGATGTCGGCGTTACAACTGAGCGGCACGAAGGACACGTATATTTTGTTTGCGCTGCCGGGCTGCAAGCCATGCGAAGAAACGTTAGAGAAAATGAAAATGTATAATTTCAGCGCGTTTCAGTTTGATTTGATCGTACTGACCTATACTTATCCGGGAGTATCCGATGCGGAAGATAAGATGGCCAAGCATCGCCAATTTCTGCATGCGCTTTCTCTGGATCGAATATATAGCGTAGCCGCGCCGGAAATGAAACAATTGGATATTACCTCGTTTCCGTCCATGATGCATATCGCTTCGGACGGGAAAGTGATTGGAACGTATACGGTCGATTCGGAGAAATTGCATCTCTATTTTCAAGAATACCCGGCGGCAAGAATCGCTTCCTAACCGGCGGAAGCATGAAAGGAGGTGAGATCATGCGTGTTTGTAACTTTGATTCGTCCTGTACGTACAGCTATCATAGGGAAATTTTAAAAGGCAGCGACGGGCAATGGTATTCGGGCGGCTGCTGCTAATGCCAATGAAGTAACAAGGGGAGAAGACTCAATCTTGAGTTTCTCCTCTTTTTTTAAATCATACCAATTGGGGTTATCGAAAATGAACAACACAAATATACGAAATTGGATGGACATGCTTTCGGTGCTAAAACGAACATTTTCATGGAAATTGTATTGCTTTGTCGTTCTTGCGGGCGTTCTCGTCATTTTGCCTAATGCGCAATTAATGATTACGGAATACATCGGCAATTCGCTGCCCGCGGCGATCGAACATCGGCAATTTGACAAATTGATCGCATTATTGGCTGTGCAAGCCGGGATCTTCGCTCTCATTCAATTATGCATTGCGCTCAATAAAATATTGGAGACGCAGTTGAGCAGCCAATATAAATGCTTGTTGGAGGAAAAAGTCCATACCAAATTGTCCAATGTGAAAATTACGCTGCTGGAACGGTCGGAGACGCACAACCAGATTATGGCGCTATCCAATACGCTCCAGCATTTGGGCTTTCCGCTCTTGAAGCATTTGATTCAATTTGCGAAATCGTCGCTGACGATTGCGGTGATGCTGTATGTCATGCGGAACGTTCATTGGTCGGTGCTTGCGATTATCGTTACGGTAAGCTTTTTGCATGTGTTTGCGATTCGCAAATATTTTCGGAAACAGATGGAAATTTATATGCAAACGAGCGAGCCCTCAAGAAAAGCGAAATATTATGCCGGCTTGCTGATCGATCGCGAACTTGTGGGCGAAGTGCGCACGTTTCAATTAAACAGCTTTATTCTATCCAAATGGAAGTCTTTGTTTTTTCATATCGAAAAGATGCAAGTCCGGTTAACGAATAAACAGGATCTATTGCTCGGCTCGCTGCAAATGATAAGCCAAGCGCTGCAATTTATGATGCTGCTCATCCTTGTTCTGTTTACGTCCTTTACGGTCGGAACTTATTTGATGGTGACGCAAGGTTTGCTGCAATTGCAAAATATGGCGCACGAATTGGTGGAATCGGTCAATCGGCTGCAGGAAACGTCGGTATATTTGCCTTCGTTTTTCAAGGTGATGGAACTGGAAGAGGAGGAACAAGACGAGCGGCTGCTCCCCTTTCAAGGATTGAAGCGCGAAATCAAATTAGAGAACGTTTCGTTTCGGTATCCTAATGCCGCATCCTACGCATTAAAGCAAATCAACATTGAAATCAAAGCCGGGGAAAAAGTGGCCATTGTAGGGCATAACGGTTCGGGCAAAACGACGTTGGTGAAATGTTTGCTTGGAATATACGATCATTACGAAGGAGAAATATTTCTCGATGGAATACCGATGCGCCATTATGACAAAAAATCGGTTCGGGCGCATCTTTCCGTGCTGCTGCAGCATTTTGGGAAGTACCCGTTGTCGCTTCGGGACAATATTTCGCTTCATGACGGGGAAGGCGGCGGACATGCCGACCGTCTGCTTGAAGCCGTTCGTCTCAGCGACGCAAGCGGCTTTGCAGACGGGTTGCCGAACGGAATCGAAACGCCGCTGAATCCCGTATTCGGCGATGGCGTCGATTTATCCGGCGGACAATGGCAAAAGATTGGTTTGGCGCGGGCCTATTATAAAAATTCGGATATTGTCATTCTGGACGAACCGACGGCAGCGATCGACCCTTTATCGGAAGACCGGTTGTTTGAAGGGATGCTTGCGCATCTGCAAAATAAAACGGCGCTCATTTTGACGCATCGGCTTGGAATATGTCGGCAAGCGGATAAAATTATCGTCATGGACGGCGGAGAGGTCGTGGAGATGGGATCGCACGACCGGTTAATGAGTCGGGGAGGATACTATAAACGGATGTATGAAACTCAAGCGAAATGGTACGTTCACGCGAAAGAAGGCGATTTATATCCCGTTCCTTTCTGAATCGTTTGCAATCATTAGACGATTTTATCCCTCCATAATCGAAATGTCATCCTTACCAAAAAAAAACATCCATTTTATAATGAACACGTAGTACAAAATAACTATTCAATGGGAGGGTCTTACAAGGATGAAGAAGAGTTTATTATTGCTAATGACTCTGGTAATCGTCTTAACAATGGGACTAGCCGGTTGCGGCAGCAAATCGGCTGATCCGCCGCCGGCGAACACTCAGGGCAGCGAAGGAACGAAAGAGGCGGAACCGCCTAAGGAAGAACCGGAGAAGGTGGAGCCGTTCGAAATGACGATTCGGCATACGCAAGTCGCCGAATCCTCCAAGAACCGCTTGAAAATCCTGCAAGACGTCGCCAAGAAAACAGAGGAGGAAGTTCCAGGACTAACATTGAAGCTTGACGGGGTTCAAGATGCCGTGAACCGGAACGAGAAACTGAGAGGAGAGATGGCGGCAGGAAATCCGCCGGAAATCTTCGATACGTTTGGCAGATTTGACGCATATTTGTACTACAAAGAAGGCAAAATGCTCGATATTACACCGATTATCGAGGAATTGGGGATTAAGGACAAGTTTTTCGACTTGAAATCGTGGACGTCGGATGACGGTAAAGTGTACGGATTGCCTGTAGGCGGATCGGCGGAAGCATTCTTCTACAACAAAGAATATTTCGAGCAAAAAGGCCTTAAAGTGCCGACAACGTTCGAAGAATTGGAAGAATTGCTCGCCAAGATTAAAGCGGACGGCAAAGTTCCGATCGCGGCAGCATCGCAAGCATCGTGGGTTCCTTTGATGATGACGAACCAGCTGTGGGCGCGTTATGCGGGACCGGAAATTACAGCAGGCTTTGCGAGCGGCAAGACGAAATGGGACGACCCGAATATGATCAAAGCTTGGGCGAAGCATAAGGAATGGGTAGATAAAGGCTACTTCAAGAAGGGCGAACTCGCGTTGGATTATGCCGATATGACAACGCAGTTTACGACCGGAGAAGCCGTCATGATGTTCGAAGGAACATGGCGCTCGTCGATTTTCAAGAAAGCTGAAGAAGGCCAAGAGCCGAATATGGCCGAAGATATGAGAGACAAGGTAGGATTCTTCAATATGCCGCCTCTTGCCGGAGGTCCTGGAGATCAAACCGCGTTGATGCAAGATATGAACAACGGATACGGTTTCTCTGCCGAAGTCGCTAAGGATGAAAGAAAATTAAATGCTGTCAAAGCATTTATTAAAAACTTGTATAACGAAGAAATGCAGCTTCGCGGATTTAAAGAAGACGGCGTACTTCCTTCCATGAAAGTAGATGAGCAGAAATATCAGGAATTGGCTACGGAGCCGATCATGAAAGAAATTACAGGTACGTTGTCTAAAGTTCAAAGCTCTTTCAACGCATTCGACGCTTTGGTTCAACCTTCCGTTAGAACGGAAGTAGAGACGCAAATTCAAAAGCTGATTGGCGGTCAGGCAACGGCGGAAGATGCGCTCGCCGCGATCCAAAAAGCGCAAGACGTTGCAATTGAAACCGGTCAATAATTAGCAAGATAAGAAATAAGGGGCCACTTATCGAACGGTATGGGTGGCCCTTTCTTTCCAAATATTCGCTTCAGATCGATGTCATAATGTGCTGGAGGTTTCTATGAACAGAGCGTTACGAAGTCCGATTATTTATATTTGCTTTATATTGCCGGCTTTAGCGCTATTTGTCGCTTTTTTCGTATACCCTTTAATTACTTCGATTTATTATAGTTTTACCGATTGGAACGGTATTTCCAGTAATTATACGTTTGCGGGCATGAAGAATTTTTCCAAAGCGCTGCAGGATCCGAGTTTTTGGAAAGCGGCATTAAACAACTTTTATTTCATCGCTTTCTCTTTGCTCATTCAATTGCCGCTCATTATTATTTTCTCCTTATTGATCGCGAATGTGAAGCGTTTGAAAGGCTTTTACAAGTCGGCCGTTTTCATGCCTTCCATTATGTCGACGGCAGTCATCGGTATTCTGTGGGGATTTATTTACAACCCCGATGTCGGTTTGCTGAATAAAGTGCTGGGCTTGTTCGGAATCGAACCGCTGTATTGGCTTGCGGAACAAAACCTGGCGATGCTGTCGATATTGATCACGAATGCCTGGCAATGGACCGGATTCTATATTATCTTAGTGCTGGCCGCCATTTTGGGCATTCCGAGAGAAGTCGAAGAAGCGGCATTAATCGACGGAGCTACGAAGTATCAGCGGGCGACCCGCATTACGATCCCGTTAATTATGCCGGTCATCTCCGTCGTCGTCTTGCTGTCGGTAGCGGGTGCGATGAAGGCGGCCGACATTGTCGTTGTTATGACTAAAGGGGGGCCTGCGTCAACGACGGACGTGTTGATCACCTATATGATTAAACACGCCATCACCAGCTTTCAATACGGCCTCGGCAACGCAATTACGGTATTAATCTTCATCTTAACGCTCATTATCACAGGAATTTATCAAGGGGTTTTTGCAAGACGAAGCGAAAGGGTCGAATATTGATGAGAACGCTAAAGAGGGGAATACCGCATTTTTTTCTGCTGGCTTATGTACTAATCGTTTTATATCCGTTTCTATTCGTCATTTTTTCTTCCGTAAAGCGCAACAATACGGAAATTGCCTTGAATCCGTTCGGACTGCCGACGGAATTCGCTTTTGAGAACTATGTTCGGGCTTGGGTCAACGCGAATATTAGCACGTATTTTTTCAATAGCTTGTACATCGCCTTAATCGCGACGGTCGGGACGATTTTAATCAGCTCCATGCTGGCGTTCGCCGTAACGCGGATGAGATTCGGCAAAATCAGCGTCGTCGTCTACTCGTTGATTCTTGTCGGCATTCTGATCCCGAACAATTCGCTCCTGCTGCCGATCTATTTATTGATGGGACAAATAGGCGTACTCAACACGCATATGGCTTTGATAATCCCTTATATCGCGAATTCGATTCCGATTACCGTCGTCATCCTGACCGCTTTTATGCGTTCCTTTCCAAGCGAAATTGAAGAAGCGGCCGTTGTCGACGGGTTGAGGGCGCAGGGGATTTTTGCTAGAATTATGATACCGCTTATGGTTCCATCCCTAGTCACCGTTTTTATCTTAAACTTTATGGGGAACTGGAATGAATTTCTACTTGCAAACTATTTCCTTTCGAACGACGAGTTAAAGACGCTGCCTGTCGGGATGGTCGGATTCCGCGACAAGTTTTATACGAACTATGCCCAGATGTCTGCGGGCATTGTGTATAGCGTCGTACCGGTCATGATTATTTACGTCTTTTTACAAGAGAAAATTATCGAAGGCGTTACCGCCGGAAGCATTAAAGGCTAACGCCCCAAGGGAGCAAGAGGAATGATGAATTTGCGTAAAAAATTGTTTATCGCTTTTATTGCGCTGATCATTATTCCTTTGTTTTCGTTGGGGACCGCTACGTTCTATATTTCCACTTATTTAATCGAGAAGCAGTATAAGCAGCAATCCGAATTAACATTAAAAGCCGTCAGTCAAAATATTCAGTTCATTTTCAAAGAAATGAACAAAGTAACGGATAACGGAATTGTAAACTCTTTCTTTCAATCCGCATTAAATGCGAAAGATCCGAAAAAGCAAAACATTACCGATTTGGACCGGTTGAATATGAACGAAACGCAGCGGAATTTCCGCAATTTACTGTACAACCATCCATCGATCAGTTATGCATTCCTCTATAATTTCAATCAATACGCTTTTAGCAATTCGAACATTGTGTCCATTTTTACAAAGGAAAATTTCAAAGCTCTCCCTTTTGAGGAATTTAACAATCATCCGATGTACCGGGAAACGATGGAGCGCAACGGAAGTCCGCTCTGGATCGGTCCTAACGAATTTCCGGAACTGACGGGTACCGAACCTGTTTTCACGCAAATTCGCGTCGTGAAAGATTTATGGACGCTCAAAAATATGGGGATTTTGGTCGTTCAAATTAAAAATTGGGAACTGGAAAAAATTTTTAATAGTTTCCGTTATAATGATAATTTGAAGCAAATCCGTTTCTTTCTCGTCAATAAGCACGGATTAATATTGTATGACAGTTCTCAGCAAGACGACGGACAATATTTGCAAAAATATATTCCGGCCAATTTGAATCTCGCGCCGGGTTACCAAAGCTATCGAGGCAATTTCAACAATTCGGAAAGCGTTATCTCCGTCAACGAGATGCCCGATTTGAACTGGTATCTCGTATCCGTGACTTCATGGAAATCATTGTCCGAAGACATCACTTTGTTTATTAAGTGGATCGGTACGATAACAACCGTCAGTTTATTGGCCGCATTTCTATTTTTCTTGTTATTTATGAACCGAATCACCCGATCGATTATCCGCATCGTGCGTTTTATGCGGCGGGTGGAAACGGGCGATCTGCAAGTGCGGGTGAATGAGAAAGGGAACGACGAATTGCATTTGCTCGCGAAAGGGTTCAACAGCTTGATCGACCGGGTTAATCAGTTGCTCGAACAAGTGAAATTGGAGCAAAACCATAAGAACAAAGCGGAAATGCGCGTGCTCCAGGCGCAAATCAAGCCGCATTTTCTCTTTAACACTTTGGAATCCATTAATGTGCTGGCGATTCAGAATAAGGGACGTATTGTAAGCCAAATGGTGCACCGTCTCGGGAATATATTGCGAATCAGCATTCAAGACAAAGAAGAAATTACAATAAAACAAGAGATCGAACATTTGCGCAGTTATTTGGAAATTCAAAAATTTCGTTTTGAAGATTTGTTCGATTATGAAATTTCCATTCCGGACGAAGTGATGAGATGCACCATTCTGAAGCTCACACTGCAGCCGCTGGTTGAGAATTGCATTCAACACGGGTTTGAAGGGATTCAATATAAAGGGTTTATTCATATTAAAGGCCGGCTTGACGGCAATAAGGTCGTCATCTTCGTGGAAGATAACGGGATCGGCATCTCGGGCGAGCAGCTCAAAAATTTCCGCTATTTGCAAAGCGACGATCCATCGAAGGACGCACCGGCAGAGGCCAATGCGGAACGCCGCGGGTTAGGCGTGCGCAGCGTCGCCGACCGCATACGCATACAATACGGTCCGGGATACGGATTGTTTATTTGCTCCGAGGTTAATCAAGGAACAATCATTCAGTGTATAATCCCTAGGTACGGGTTAGGTGATATTAATGAATCTGAAAGCGATGTTGGTCGACGATGAAGTTCATATTTTAAATAATTTGAAACAAGTCATTCCTTGGGAAGAGTTGGATATCGAAGTATTTTTGGCCCGCAACGGGATGGAAGCGCTTGAGCTCGCGTCCGCCGAGCGCCCGGATTTAATATTATGCGACATCCGCATGCCCGTCATGGACGGCATGGCTTTTCTGCGGGAATACCGCAAAATCGATTCGGATTGCGAAATTATTATGCTGACGGGCTATGAAGAATTCGAATATGCTAGAGTCGCGCTGCAGCACGGCGTTCGGGACTATATCTCGAAACCGATCAATTACGAGGAATTGGAAGAAACGGTGCGGAACATTGTCGGCCTGATCCGTGCGCATAAGCTGGAAAAGATGGTGGCGGAGCGCAGGTGGGGCCGGGTCGTACGATTGGCGTACGAAAAGATGATGTTCGATCAATTGATGGGTTATTCCTTAATTAATGAACGTTATGTCATTTCGGAAGCGGACCAGAATGTGGACGATTTGGAATACGCGCTGTTCTTGGTCGATTTGGACGGATATTCGCAAAGGTCGACCGCATGGAACGACAACGAACGGAAACTGTGGAATTTCGCGGTGAATAATGTGCTGCAGGAAGCGCTTCACGATTGTCATATTAAATACGCGGCATTGCAGACGCGGGAAGGCGAATGGTGCTTGATCGTCCAGTTTTTCAAAGGGATGCTGCCTTTGCGCGAAGAGAAGGCGATGTCCTGGGCGGCGAAGCTGCGGGAAGCCGTCAAGCAAAATGTGAAATTTACGGTTAGCGTCGGAATCGAGCACGGGCCGATCCGGCTGGACGGACTCTCGGAAGCTTACAAAAACATTCAGCGCTTGCTGCTCGTCAATCCGCTTAGCGAACAGATTATTTCCGTCAAAAACAAGTCGCACGACCATTCCAATCCGACCGTTTCGGAGTGGCAATTAATCGAAGATATCGTGTCCGGCCTGCGGCATTGCGACCGCGCGAAAATCGAACGGACGCTGCAATCGCTGCAATCGAATTTGCTTGCGATGTCGGAGCAGTCGCTTGTCCGCGCCGAACGGCTGCTGCATTATGTCGTCATCCATTTGCTGCGGGAAATGCGGGAGATGGACGTCATCTCGACGAAGGAAGAAGAAGCCGTATGGAAAAATTTGCAGCATAGCGTCAGCGTGAAAGATTTGCTGCAAATGATCGCGGAACTTGTGCATCGTTCGACCGACGCGGCGCTGAACAAAAAATCGAGCGAACTGCTGATGATTTCCGCCAAAGATTATATTACGCGCAATCTGTCCTCCGACATCGGCATCGAAGAGATTGCCGATCATCTCGGAATCAGTTGCAGCTATTTCAGCTTATTGTTCAAAAATCATTTCGGCGAAACGTTCGTGGAATATTTAACGAAACAACGAATGGAATTGGCGAAATCTCTCCTGCTGATGAGCGATAAAAGCATTACCCAAATCGGCTCGCTTGTGGGATACTTGGAGAGAAGGTATTTTACGAAAGTCTTTCAAAAATATACTGGCATGACACCTTCAGAATACCGGGAAAGAAAGGATGCAGGCATTTGAAACAGATCAATTCCATGTCCTTGGCGGAAAAGGTAGGCCAAATGTTTGTTTGCGGTTTTGAAGGCTATGTCCCGAATGATGACATTAAGGCGCTGATTGCGAACTATCATTTGGGCGGCATTATTTATTTCCGCAGAAATGTGCGCGAAGTCGGGCAGATCGCCGGGCTGTCCTACGATTTGCAGAAGTGGAATGAGGAACAATCGGATATTCCGCTATTGATCAGTATCGATCAGGAAGGCGGAATGGTGGCGCGAATCGATAGCGATGAAGTAACGCTCGTTCCGGGCAATATGGCGATCG
This sequence comes from Paenibacillus sp. CECT 9249, assembly GCF_918697855.1. Lineage (NCBI taxonomy): Bacteria > Bacillati > Bacillota > Bacilli > Caryophanales > Paenibacillaceae > Paenibacillus > Paenibacillus sp. CECT 9249. Next base: position 46,894 of record NZ_CAKKLI010000004.1, read on the forward strand.
GCGCGACGCGCAATACCGATCTGGCTTATGAAGCCGCGCGAATATGCGGGCTCGAGCTGCGAGATTTGGGTATTAATGTCAATTTCGCGCCGAGCGTCGATGTGAACAACAATGCGCTCAATCCGGTGATCGGCGTCCGGTCGTACGGCGAACGCGCCGATCTGGTAGCGGAGATGGGGGCGGCGGCGATTCGGGGTTTGCAGGAAGCGGGGATCGCGGCGACGGCAAAGCATTTTCCGGGTCATGGGGACACGGAATCCGATACGCATTACGGATTGGCCGAAGTGCCGCATGAGAGGGAACGATTATTCAACCTGGAACTCGTTCCGTTTAAACGGGCTATCGAAGAAGGGGTGGATGCGATCATGACGGCCCATGTCATGTTTCCCGCCTTCGAACCCGCATCGAAACCGGCGACGTTATCGCGTCGTGTGCTGACGGATTTGCTGCGAGGAGAGTTGAAGTATAACGGCGTCATCATTACGGATTGCATGGAGATGCATGCCATATCACAACATTTCGGCGTTGCCGAAGGAGCGGTTATGGCGGTCGAGGCGGGCGCCGATCTCGTTCTCGTCAGCCATACGTTCGAAAGCCAGGTCGCTTCCATCGAAGCGGTCATCGCCGCCGTCGAGTCGGGCAGGGTGCCGGAAGCGCAAATCGACGAGTCCGTCAAGCGAATTATGGAGTTGAAACGCAAGCGCCAAATGGATCGGTTTAGCCGGGCAACGGCCGACTTTGCCTCTCGTTTCGGCACAACCGCAAGGAAAGATATCGTGCGGCAAATTTGCGAACAGAGCGTCACGCTTGTGAAGGATGACGGCCAGTTGCCTTTGGACAAGAATGAGCCTACGATCGTCATTTGGCCGGAAGTGAAAGAGAGGACGGAAGTCGACGAACCGGTCGAACAAAGGTATGCGCTGGCTGCCGCTTTATCCGAATCGATGGCGAACGTTCAAGAATTACGAATCGGAACGAATCCCGAACCGGAAGAAGTGCGCAATGCGATCGAAGCTTGCGCCGGGTATAAGCAAATCGTCGTCGCCACCTATAATGCGGTATCGACGCTGCACGAAGGGCAAGTGGAGATCGTCCGCGAGCTTGCGGCGCGCAGCGGCGTGAAACTTGTCGTCGCCTCGACAAGAAATCCGTACGATTTGAACCAATTTCCGGACATTGCGACTTATTTATGCTGTTATGAAAATCGACCGATGACGATGGCGGCGCTCGGCAAAGTATTGACAGGCGCCATTCCGGCTCGCGGAAAGCTTCCGGTCGCCATTGCAGCCGAGTATCCGTTCGGGCATTCCGCAACATTGCAATCGTAACGAGAACAAAGATATTTCGTACTTTAGCCGGCGCGATCGTATCGTCCCGGCTTTTTTGCGCGTTTCCCGAATTTATTGAGAAATTTGCACTAGCGAAGAAACTTTTCGACCTTTCCTGCGTCTATACATTGTCAACACTGACACGATAACGGATATGAGGGAGTCTATGATGAAACTATTTAAAACGATGCTCATTTCTACACTAATTATTTCGCAATTATTAATGGCATCCGCCGTTTCGGCAGAGCAGGCCGATGCGTCGCAATCCGCGGCGGAACAAACGACCGCCAATCCGCAGAACGAAGCTAAAACGGACATGACGGAAGAACAAGCGGAACGACCGGGGGAAACGCCGGTAACGGAGGAAGCGCCTGATACGGAACAAACGGCAGATCCGCAGGAAACGGCGGGGAACGGTTCGGCGACGGTCGATCCGGCCGAAGCGCAAGAGGAGCAAGATCTGCTGATCTTAAAAGCAAACAGCGATAAAATGATTCATAATGGCACGGAATATACCGCGCTTCAGCCGCTAACGGTCAAGGACGGTAATTCTTATGTCGCCCTGCGCTCTTTGGCGGAACGTGTCGGCATCAACGTTTCGTTCGACAATTCGACGAAAGAAACGGTGCTGCAAAGCGGGGGCCATGAAATACGCTTCAAAATGGACAGCGCAACTTATACGGTTGACGGCGTGAAGAAAAAAGCGCATGGTCCGGCCTACTCGCAACATAATATATTTATGGTGCCGCTGACGACCATTACGCAAGCGTTGAATATTCCGCTTACGTTCAATGCGGAGACGAAAGAAATTATACTTAACTTATACTCCGCTCCAAGCGCGGAATTTATCGTGAAAACGCAAGATATTCGCGCCGAACAAACGAGAGTCGAATACGAGGACCGCTCTTCCCACCCGCGCGGTTTAGCCATTGTCGAAGAACGCTGGGAAGGGAAAGAAGAGATTTTCCAAGAGCCGGGCTTGCATGTGATTACCCGCTGGGTTCGCGACGAGAACGGCGTTTGGAGTAAACCGTATTCCGTGACGGTCTATGTCAGACCGGCGAAACAACCGCCTGTCGCCCGTTTCGTGACCAATCAGGATACGTACCGGATGGGCGAATTGATCAGCATTCAAGATCAAAGTACCGATGAAGAAGATTCGATCGTCGAACGCAAATGGGAAAATAAAGAGCGTGCCTTTTTTACCCCGGGACAAAAAACGATTAAATTGAAGGTTACCGATAAATACGGCTTAAGCAGCGAATACGAAAAAACGATTACCATTACGGAAGAAACATTGTACACAAGAGACGATTTTAATAAACTGTATACCCCTGTCGGGGAAAAATATACATTCAACGGCGGCAGCGTGCTCGAATTGCCGAAAATTCAATTCAAAAGCACGGATTGGGGCAAAGTGCTGCTTCGCAGCAACAGCCCGGAAAGCGTAACGACCGAAGGAGTCGTATACGACGATACGATCAACGGCGACATGCGCTTCTTGATCCATCATAAAAATATTTCCAACCAAAATTTGAAGTTTTATGTGATCGCCACCAACCCGTACGATTTTGACGTCGCCTTTGGGATCGAGCATGTCGGGTTCGCCGGTCCGAATGAATTCGAATCGATTACGGGACAAAAATCGTTGCAACGTTACTTTGAGTCATTGCAAAAAGGCGGCGTGCGGCAGACCGTGAATTTAGCTCCGGGCGAAAGCAAGCTCATTTTGACCGACTTGAGCGCAAGAGCGGCCAAACCGGGGCAAGTCGTCAGCATGATGGCCGATTTGTATTCCGACGCTCCGGTTCGTTACCGCGTCGTTGCGGTCGACGAATCGAAAGACGTCATGGCTTCGCTTCCGTACTTGACGTTGCTTGACCGCGACGGCGTACACATTCGCGGCACGTATCAAGGTTCCAACCGCACGATCAGCATTGCGGAAACGATCGGGGATCAACCGGCCCGCATGATGCTTGCCGACAAGACGGACGATCCGTTCCTCGTCGGAAGAGACTTCATGAACGGCATGGATAGCGTAAATCTTGGAAACTATGGAGTCTATTATACGATTTATTTGGAAAAGGTAGCGCCGAACACGCTCATCTCCTTCAATCCGCGCGGCGGCTTGTACTCCGGCGTATTCATGGTGAACGGGGAGCTGGTTCCCGCGCCTGAATCGGGCAATTTGAACAATCGGGACGAAGCCAGCGTTCTGTACCGCACCGGATCGAGAGAAGAGAAAGTGACGATTGTGTTCTCGCCGGCATCCGGCAGCAATTTGCCTGTAAATCTATTGTTCTATCCTTTGCCTGACAAAAAAGACTAGAGTAATAGGGCTCCGATTTGACGTCCCATTTGTTTTGTTGCATTATTAAAAGAAACGAGCAATTGCGACGGGGGTAACGATGTTGTTGACAACGGAGCAAATCACGAAAATTATGTCGAATCAAGGATTGCGGATTACCGATCAACGGAAAACGTTGGCCAAACTGTTCGCGGAATCGTCCGGGTATTTAACCCCGAAGGACGTATACGAGTACATGGGCAAGCATTATTCGGGCCTGAGTTTCGATACGGTATACCGCAATTTGCGAGTCATGCAGCAACTCGGCGTGCTGGAGCAGGTCGTTTTCGAAGACGGCGTGAAATTCAAAGTGCATTGTGCGGAACCCCATCATCATCACCATATGATTTGCTTGCAATGCGAGAAGACATATCCGATTACATTTTGTCCGATGCCGTTAACGGACGTGCCGGACGAGTTCGAAGTGGTCAAACATAAATTCGAAGTATTCGGGTATTGTAAAGATTGCAGATGATGAAACCGGTGTTTAAAGGGTTGATTCATTTTTACCGCAAATGCATTTCGCCGTTAAAGCCGCCGACATGCCGGTTCTATCCGACCTGTTCGGCCTACGCATTGGAAGCGATCGAACTGCACGGCGCCGCGAAAGGGAGCTATTTGGCCGTCAAGCGGATTTGCAAATGCCATCCTTTCCATCCGGGAGGATTCGATCCGGTCCCGCCGCGGCGCGGAGAAGGAGAATCTTGACAATCGATGTCCCGATTCGGTATATTATCTTCATATATATCGTTCCAGTGAAAGGATAAGTACAAAGCGCCAGCCTAGTCCAGAGAGCCGGGGGAGCTGCAAACCGGTATAGGATGACTTTGGAAAATGGTCCCGGAGGAACCGTCTTTGAGCGGCTTGCTTCATGATGGATACGCCCGATCGGCGGGAATCCGAAGCTGTCGTAAGAGGACGGCGCGACCCGGCGTTAACGGGGCAGTCCCGAGGAAGGACTTACGGAGCCGATATCTGCGAAGATGCCGGGAATTTGGGTGGTAACACGTGAGCGAGACTCTCGTCCCATAATGGGACGGGGGTTTTTTTGTCATTTTAATTATGTTTAAGGAGGAAGAGCGGCATGGCAACACAAAGCCAAAAAACGTTTTACATTACGACGCCGATTTATTATCCGAGCGATAAACTGCATATCGGGCACGCCTATACGACGGTGGCCGGGGATGCGATGGCAAGATATAAGCGCCTGCGAGGATACGATGTCCGGTATTTAACCGGGACGGACGAGCATGGGCAAAAAATCGAGCGCAAGGCGAAGGAGAGCGGCAAGACGCCTCAACAATTCGTCGACGACATCGTCGCGGGCATCAAGCAATTGTGGAACAAGCTCGATATCTCCCATGACGATTTTATTCGTACGACGGATGAACGCCACAAGAAAGCCGTGGAGATCATTTTCGACCGTTTGCTGCAACAGGGGGATATTTATAAAGGGACGTACGAAGGCTGGTATTGTACGCCTTGCGAATCGTTCTTCCTGGAACGGCAACTGGTGAACGGAAATTGTCCGGATTGCGGCCGTCCGGTGGAACGGGTGAAAGAGGAGAGCTATTTCTTCCGGATGAGCAAATACGCCGACCGTTTGCTGCAGTATTACGAAGAACATCCCGACTTCATTCAACCCGAATCGCGGAAGAACGAAATGATCAACAACTTCATCAAGCCGGGTCTCGAAGATTTGGCGGTATCGCGGACGACGTTCGATTGGGGCGTCAAAGTGAAGGGCGATCCGAAGCATGTCGTCTACGTATGGATCGACGCTTTGTCCAACTATATTACGGCGCTCGGCTACGGCTCGGACGACACGGAGCTGTTCGACCGGTATTGGCCGGCGGACGTCCATTTGGTAGGCAAGGAAATCGTGCGTTTCCATACGATTTATTGGCCGATTATGCTGATGGCATTGGATCTTCCGCTGCCGAAGAAAGTATTCGGCCACGGCTGGCTGTTGATGAAGGACGGCAAAATGTCCAAATCGAAAGGCAATGTCGTCGATCCGGTCATGCTGATCGACCGGTACGGCTTGGACGCGATGCGCTATTATTTGCTGCGCGAAGTGCCGTTCGGCGCGGACGGGACGTTCACCCCGGAAAGCTTCGTCGACCGGGTCAATTCCGATTTGGCCAACGATCTGGGCAATTTGCTCAATCGGACGGTAGCGATGGTTGATAAATATTTCGACGGCGTAACGTCGCAATACGAGGCGAATGTGACGCCTTACGACGCGGCGCTGGTCGAGGCGGCGGAGACGGCGGTGCGGAAAATGGAAGAAGCGATGGAGCAGATGGAGTTCTCCGTCGCCTTATCCGCCATCTGGCAGTTTATTAGCCGCAGCAATAAATATATCGACGAGACGCAGCCTTGGGTTCTCGCCAAAGACGAAGCGAAGCGCCGCGAACTAGCCTCGGTCATGGCGCATCTGATCGAATCGCTGCGCATTGCCTCGGTCATGCTGCAGCCGTTCCTGACGCAAGCGCCGCAGAAAGTGTGGGCGCAGCTCGGCATCTCCGCCGGGGAATTGACGTCGTGGGACAGCATCCGCACCTTCGGCATCATTCCGGCGGGAACGAAGCTGAGCAAAGGGGAGCCGATCTTCCCGAGGCTGGACGCGGAACAAGAAGTGGCGGCGATCGCAGAGGCGATGTCCGGAACGGCTCCGTCCGCTGACGCGGCGGGGAACGAGCCGGGATCGACGTCCGCAAGCTCCGCGGGCGCGTCTCCGGCGGCAGCGGAGGAAGCGGAAGAAATCTCGATCGACGATTTTATGAAGGTCGATTTGCGCGTTGCGCAGGTCATTCACGCAGAACCGGTCAAAAAAGCCGATAAATTGTTGAAATTGCAGCTCGACCTCGGTTACGAGCAACGGCAAGTCGTCTCGGGCATCGCCAAATTTTACACGCCGGAACAGCTCGTCGGCCGGAAAGTCATTTGCGTGACGAATTTGAAGCCGGTGAAATTGCGCGGCGAGTTGTCGCAAGGGATGATTTTGGCTGCGTCGCAAGGCGATCAATTGACGCTCGCTACCGTACCTGACGGCATGCCGAACGGCGCGAAAGTGAAATAACGATATACCAACGCCGCTTCTTCCTTTCAAGGAAGAGGACGGCGTTTTTGGCGATTGGAAGTTTTTTATGTTGACAATCGTGCAATTTACCTCCTATAATCTTATTTGTAATAATTACGATTAATGAGCGGAGGATTTTAGATCATGAAAAGAATGACGATGACGGCGCTGCTGCTTGCGCTGGCCATTTCCGTAATACTTGCAGGCTGCGGCCGCTCGAACGAAATGAATATTGTAGAAGGCAAAATCAATGTCGTGACCACCTTCTATCCGATTTACGATTTTGCGCGGCAAATCGGGGGAGAGCACGCTCACGTGATGAATTTGATTCCGGCGGGCGTCGAGCCGCATGAATGGAGCCCGAACAGCCAGGAACTGCTGGTGACTTCCAAGGCGCAGCTCTTTATGTACAACGGCGCCGGCTTTGAAGGGTGGGTGCCTACGTTTCTGCAAGGATTGGATCCAAACTCGAACTTGAAGACGGTGGAAGTCAGCAGCGGAATCGAACTGCTGTATACGGCGGAAGACGACGGGCATAACCACGGGCATGAGCACGGCCCAGAGGGAACCGGGGAAGCGCATGAGCATGAAGACGAGCAACATGCCCATGGCGAAGATGGGGATCATAAAGATGAGGGCAGCGGGCACGATCACGAAGATTTGCATGTCGATCCGCATACTTGGGTAAGCCCGAAATCGGCGCTCAAGATGGCGGACAATATTTACCGCAGCTACGTCGAGGCCGACCCGGAGCATCAAGCGGATTACGAAGCGAATTACGAAGCGTTGGCGCAGCGGTTGCGGCAATTGGACGATGAATTCGGATCCTCCCTTGCTTCCGCCGCCCGGAAGGAGATCGTCGTATCGCATCAAGCGTTCGGATATTTATGCCGGGATTACGGACTGACGCAGAAAGCGATTATGGGTTTGTCGCCGGAAGCGGAGCCGCGCAGCCAGGATTTGCTGAACTTGATCGCCTTCGTGAAAGAGAACGATGTACGTTATATTTTCTTCGAGGAGCTCGTATCCGATCAGTTGGCCCGTACGCTGGCCAATGAGACGAATGTGGAGACTTTGGTGCTGAATCCGTTGGAAGGCCTGACGAAAGAGCAAGCGAACGCCGGGGAAGATTACGTATCGGTCATGGAGCAAAATTTGCAAAATTTAATGAAGGCATTACAATAAAAAATACGATAAACGCTCAAGAAGGAGAATGTGGGGATGACGATTCGGACGGCGCAAACGGATGGAACGGCGGCTTGCCACGATCCTGTCATTACATTGGAACAAGTGAATTTCTCATACCAACATCAAATCGTCATTCAAAATTTGGATTTCGTTGTCAAGCAGCGCGATTTTGTCGGTTTGGTCGGGGCGAACGGCGCCGGCAAAACGACGTTGATGCGGATGATTGTCGGGCTCCTGACTCCAAGCGCCGGACGGATCGACTTGTTCGGCAGCCCGATCGCGCAATTCCGCGATTGGGAACGAATTGGCTATGTCCCGCAAAAAAATTCGTTCAATCCGCTCTTTCCGGCTACGGTGAAGGAAGTCGTCATGTCGGGAATGTACAACAAACGAAAGATGTTTCGGCGGATTGGGAGAGAGGATCTGCGCAAGGCGGAAGATGCGATGCAGGTCATGCGGATTGAGGATTTGGCCGGCAAGAGGATCGGGCAATTGTCCGGGGGGCAGCAACAGCGCGTTTTTTTGGCCCGGGCGCTCATTAACAAACCCGACCTTTTAATTCTCGACGAACCGACCGTAGGAATCGACGTGGAAACGCAGCATAATTTTTTTCAATTAATCCGCCATATGCACCAGCATCATCGAATGACGATCGTTATGGTTACGCATGATATCGAGATGGTGGAGGAATATATCGGCGAAGAACCGCTGCTGCAAAGCGGCAAATTAAAATTTTACGTCAAGCATTCCCATGAGGTGGAAAATTGCGAACAGACGGATTTGCGGCACAGTTTTGTATAATGGAGTCGCTGAGGAGTAAAAGGGGAGACGTTCGGACATGTTGATGGATATATTGGCCAGCGGCTTTTTTCAACGCGCGCTTGCCGGAGGAATTTTGATAGCGCTGATGGCGCCTTTGATGGGAACGTTTCTCGTACTGAGACGATTGTCGATGATCGGCGATACGCTTGCGCATGTGACGATCGCGGGCGTGGCGCTCGGTTTTCTCATCGGGGTATATCCGCTGGCGGTCGGGCTGCTATTTGCGCTCGCCGCGTCGTTTGCGATCGAAAGATTGCGCAAAGCGTACAAAACCTATGCGGAGTTGTCGATCGCCATCATAATGTCGGGGGGAGTGGCGCTCGCCTCCTTGTTGTTTACGCTCGGCATGAGCTATAACTTGAACGTTTCAAGTTATTTATTCGGCAGCATCTATACGCTTACGAACACCGATCTTTACGTTGTGGGCGGCATATCGGCGGTTGTCCTGCTCGTCGTTGCTTTGTTATGGAAGGAACTGTTCCTGATGTCGTTCGACGAGGATGCCGCAGCCGTGAACGGGCTGCCGGTACGGTATTTGAATGTGTTGATTACGGTGTTGACCGCGCTCGTGGTGAGCGCTTCGATCAAAATTGTGGGAGCGCTGCTTATTTCCGCGCTGTTGACGATTCCTGTCGCATGCAGCTTGCTTATTGCGCGCGGGTTCAAGCAATCCGTCTTCTTCGCGGCGCTCATCGCCGAAATCGCGGCGATCGCCGGACTGCTCATTGCCGGCGTATGGAGCCTCGCGCCTGGCGGGACAATCGTGTTGTTGCTTATCGCGATTTTGATTGTTACACTTATAGTAAAACGAGGTATGAAAATATAACCAGTAGAGGTTGCATCAAATAGACTCTCGTTTTGCATAAAGGTGGGAAACATTCTTGTCTAACGTAAATATATGGATCGCTTTTTGGGCGGGACTCGCTTCTTTCATCTCGCCATGCTGCTTGCCGTTATATCCTTCTTATTTATCCTTTATTACGGGCATGTCCGTCAATACGCTCAAAACGGAGCAAAATAAGAGAGAGGTGCGGTTCCGCACGCTATCCCATACATTCTTTTTTATATTAGGTTTTTCCGTCGTGTTCTATACGTTAAGCTACGGCGCAAGCCTCATCGGCGATGTGTTCGTACAATACAAAAGCTTGATCCGCCAACTTGCCGCCGTCTTAATTATCGCGATGGGTCTTTTCTTGACCGGTTTGTTCCAGCCTCAATTTTTGATGAGGGAACGCAAGCTGAACCTGAAATTCAAACCGGCCGGTTACATAGGCTCTTTTGTATTCGGCATCGGCTTCTCCGCGGGTTGGTCCCCATGCATCGGCCCGATCTTAACGGCCATTATCGGACTGGCCGCAACGGAACCGACCGCATGGTTTAACTTGACGACGGCGTATTCGCTCGGTTTTGCGCTGCCGTTCTTTATTTTCGCTTTTTTCATCGGTTCGACCAAATGGATTTTGAAATATTCGAACATGCTGATGAAAATCGGCGGCGTTTTAATGATTATTATGGGAATTTTGCTATTTACGGATCAAATGACCAAAATTACGATTTGGCTGCAATCCATTACGCCGGAATGGCTCAAGTTTTAATTACGTGAAATAATCGATGGCTGCCGCCGGAAAATGCTCGAAAATCCGCTCTGCGAGAAACATCCGCAGGGCGTTTGCTTTTTCGTCCGGATAGACGTATTTGCCCTGCCCCCAGCGCCCCCATTTATATTTGCGTTTGGCGATGTCCATCTCGAGCTTGCTCTTCGGATAACGCTGTTCGATGACGTTTTTGGCCGTTTTTGTAAACCGATGCTGAATGAGCTCAAACGTCAAGTCTTGGGCCGCCTCCGGCGGCAATATTTCCCCGAGCCGCTGCAACAGTTCTCCGTAGCCTTGTTCCCATCCGTCAAACCAAATAATGGGGGCGATAATAAACCCTAACGGGTAGCCTGCTTTGGCAATTTTCCCCGCCGCTTCGATTCGTTCCATAAAGCGCGACGTACCGGGCTCGAAATTCCGGATGACATAGTCCGCGTTCACGCTGAAGCGGATGCGCGTATGCCCGCGATGGGGCAAGCCCAGCAACGAGTCGACATGATGGTATTTGGTCACGAAGCGCAAACGGCCGTACTCTTCCTTACCCATAAATTCGATCAATTCGGCAAGCGATCCGGTAATATGCTCCAACCCGACAGGGTCCGACGTGCATGCCGCTTCGAATCTGGTTATTTCCGGCGCGCGTTCGTCGATATAACGTTTTGCCGCCGCCATAATCTCGTCCGTGTTGACATACACCCGAACGTACGGTTTCGCGCCCAGCGTCGTTTGCAAATAACAATAATGGCAATGTCCCATGCATCCGGTTGCGATCGGAATCGCGTATTCGGCCGAAGGCTTGGATTGATCGAACTTCAACGTTTTCCGCAGGCCGACGACGAGCGTTTTTTTGGCGATTCTATATTTCTCCAGGTCGGATTCGCCGGGCAAATTCGTGATGCGGTTATGCGATGTCGTCATTTGGTACGGAATTCCTTGCGCTTTGACCCATTGCATAATTTTTTCGCCTTTTGGATATTGCAATGCGTTCGGTTCGAAATAGACCAATTCGGGCACGAATAATTTCGTCCGTTTTCCGGCGATAGGATTTGCAGATGCCGCAGTATTCAACGAAAACCCTCCTTCAAGAGGTTTTGACATGCCCTTCCCGCCGGGGCAGTCAATCTTTAGTTTTCCTTGCGATGCGTGGATCGAAACATGCAAATGAAGGCTTTTCCGACTCGATTTGCTCGGCAAGGCTTGCTTTTCTTATGTAAATCCATGTATCATTAAAAGTGGTTTCAATTCGAAGTTTATATGTGAAATGAGGGAATCGCATGCCAACGCCGAGCATGGAAGATTATTTGGAACGAATTTATAAATTGATCGATGAAAAAGGGTATGCCCGGGTTTCGGATATCGCGGAAGGATTGGAAGTTCATCCCTCGTCCGTAACGAAAATGATACAAAAGCTCGATAAAGACAATTATCTCATCTACGAGAAATATCGCGGCCTTGTTTTGACGAATAAAGGAAAGAAAATGGGGAAACGCTTGATGGAGCGCCACACATTGTTGGAAGATTTCCTCGAGATAATCGGCGTGCAGGAGGAAAATATCTACAAAGATGTGGAAGGAATCGAACATCATCTAAGTTGGGACTCCATTACTTGCATCGAATCGTTGGTCGAATACTTTCGGCGGGAGCCTGAGAGGCTGCAGCAGCTGAAGGAAATACATAACGAATTGGAAAACGACGCGTAACAATGCCTGTTTCTACGAAACGGGCATTTCTTATTTTTTGCGGTGCGGGAAACTTTTGCCTTGTTCATTGCGTCAATACTATTGAGGTTTCGCAGGCGGCCGCATTGCCAGGCTAGCGAGGGCAGGGCATTGTTATGCCCGGCAAGCGAAAAGAATCTAGCAATATTCCGAATTTGCCGGTGCGAGAGTTGCTGCGGAGTCGTACAATACGTTTTAGGAGAGTGAGCCGGATTGAAGTTTACTAGAGTTGCGATATGGTTCATCGCATTGGTTTTGACTTTGCAGACGACAGCCGTATTTGCGGCAAAAGCCGAAGCGGCTGGCGCCAAGGAGATCGAATTATACTTAAACGGATCGCGCATACATACCGATACGGCTCCCTATATCGTGCCGAAAGCGGGCAAAGTGATGGTGCCGCTCCGAGTGATCGGCGAGTCGCTAGGAGCATTCGTCGATTGGAACGAACGATCGGGCACGGTTTCGATTAGCGGTCAGGATACGGCCATTTCTTTGGCCAAAGGGAAGAAGACCGCAACCGTAAACGGAGAGCCGGTCGAACTGGAAGCTTCGGCCGAAATGAGAAACGGGCGCACGATGGTGCCGCTTCGTTTCGTAGGCGAAAGTTTGGGGATGACCGTCAATTGGGATGAAGCCGCACGAGCCGTCCGGCTATTCGCCGCTTCCGCTCCGTCTGAACCGTCCGTCCCGTCTCCGTCTGTCCCGACACCGTCGAAACCGGACAAACCGGCGGGGGACGAATTTCGGGCCGCATGGGTATCTACCGTTTACAATATTGACTGGCCTACGAAAGCGGGACTATCCGCGGAGCAGCAGCAAAGCGAATTTACGAAGCTGCTTGACGATTTGCAAGATATGGGGATGAATGCGGCGATCGTGCAAGTCCGCCCGACGTCGGACGCATTCTATCCGTCGCAATATGTGCCATGGTCCAAATATTTGACCGGCGTGCAAGGACAGGATCCGGGATACGATCCGCTCGCTTTCATGATTGAAGAGACGCATAAGCGGAACATGGAGTTTCATGCCTGGTTCAATCCTTTCCGGATCAGCGTAGACGATAAAATGGAGAACTTGGCGGCCGAGCATCCGGCGCGGCAGCATCCCGAATGGGTCGTTCGCCATCAAGGGAAGTTGATGTACGACCCGGGCATTCCGGCGGCGCGCGACTTCATCGTCGACAGCATCATGGAAGTGGTGCGGAATTACGATATCGACGGCGTGCATCTGGACGATTATTTTTATCCATATGGCGAAGACAAAGAGCCGTTTCAAGACGATGCGGCCTATGCGGAGTACAATAACGGACAATTCGCGGACAAAGGCGATTGGCGGCGGCATAATGTCGATTTGTTCGTCGAGCAATTAAGCAAAAAAATCGCTGCGGTAAAAAGCGGCATCGAATTCGGCATTAGTCCGTTCGGCGTATGGCGCAATCAAAAGATGGACCCGACCGGTTCCAATACGGCGGCGGGCTTGAGCAGCTACGACAACTTATATGCCGATGTGCGCAACTGGATTCGCAGCGGCTGGATCGATTATGTCGCTCCGCAAATTTACTGGAGTCTTGAACATAAAACGGCCCCTTACGCCACGCTCGTCGATTGGTGGGCGAACGAAACGAAGGGAACCGGGGTGAAGCTTTACATCGGTCATGCGCCATACAAGCTCGGGACGAGCGAAGCGGGATGGTCCAGCGCCGCGGGACTTCTATCGCAACTCGATTACAATCGCCAAATTGGCGGTGTGAGCGGCACCATCTTCTTCAGCGCCAAAGATTTGCGCAAAAATACGCTCGGCATCGCCGACAGGCTGAAAACGTATTATCGGCAATAACATAGTGACAACCCTCCGCCGCATACATTTCCAGTAGAGGAATGACTGCGAAAAGGGTGATGTGCGAATGCGGGTCAATGCCGTATTTGAAGGCGGAGGTGTCAAAGGAATCGCGCTGGCGGGAGCGGTGCGGGCGGCGGAACAACACGGCGTCCGATTTGAACGGGTGGCCGGCACTTCGTCGGGTTCGATCGTCGCGGCATTGATTGCGGCCGGATTTACAGCGTCGGAAATGAAGAAGATCATCATCGAAACGCCGTTTTCCACATTGCTTACGAGAGCGCCTATATTTAACGTCAAAGTAATCGGCCCCGTCGCCAGGGTGCTATGGAAGAAAGGGCTTTATTCCGGCGAGGCGTTGGAGTATTGGATCCGAAACATTTTGTTGCGGAAAAAGGTGCGTACGTTCGGCGATTTGGCAAAAAACCAACTTCGCATCATCGCTTCGGACATTACGAACGGCAAGCTGCTCGTACTTCCGGACGATATATCCCAATACGGCATCGATCCCGCTCAATTCGAAGTGGCCAAGGCGATTCGCATGAGCACGAGCATTCCTTATTTCTTCGATCCGGTCATGATTCGCGAAGCGCATTCCGTCGGCGGGCGCAAAAAATTCAAAACCCAATTCGCCTATATCGTCGACGGCGGCTTGCTCAGCAACTTCCCGCTTTGGTTGTTCGACCGGGAATGCAAGCCAGGGCAAACGCCGATCGTACCGACGATCGGTTTTCAACTGGTAGGGAAAACGGAAAGTCAGCCGCATCGGATTAACGGGCCGTTCTCCATGTTCGAAGCGATGTTCGAGACGATGATGTCGGCGCATGACGAACGGTATATCGAGCAGCATAACCGTTACCGTACGATTAAAGTCCCGACGCTCGGCATCGGGACGGTTCAATTCGACATTAGTACGGAGGAAAGCTTGAAATTGTACGATGCGGGGTTAGCGGCGGGCACTCATTTTTTTGAAGGCTGGACCGTGAAGGATTACGAAGTGCATTTTAAGAAATACGTAACGGCGTTGAAAGTATAACCCGAAACAAAAGCAGCCCGCTCTTGAAGAGGAGGGGCTGCTTTCTTTTGCTTTAATGATACTTGGGATAATCGTCGTCGTCCGGACCTTTCTTCGAGCCATCGATTACCCGGAACGGAGCGCGTTTGCGCTTCGGCTTCTCCGGACGAACGCGGTTCGCCTCCACCCGGCGGTAACCGCCGCGGGCTCCGGGCCGCATAGAACGAAACCGTTGCGGCGGAAACTTATACAAGACGAAGACGACTCCAATGACGAGCAAAGGAATGATAAATTGGCCGGGCTGCTCCAGTATGCTTACAACCAAACCGATTAGCGCAAATGCGATAAAAATGTAGGCCGTAATCCGGTACCGGTTCACCATCACGCTCTCATCCTTTCGCTAAAAAATTATTGATTGGCAAATTGACGATCCAACTCTCTCATTCGGTTGAACGAAGCGATCGAAACTTCCACCTGATCGTCCGTCGGTTGCTTGGTCGTTAGTTTTTGCAGCCACAAGCCGGGATAACCGAGGTAACGAAGCACCGGCACGTCGCGCAAGGAATTTGTGAAACGGAGCGCCTCGTACGAAACGCCGAGTACGACAGGCAGGAGCAGCAATCTTTGAATAACGCGTTCCCATAAGTTGTCCCAAGGCACAAACGAATAGATGATGACGCCGATAATAACCGATAAGACGATAAAACTGCTTCCGCACCGGTAATGCAGCGTATTGAATTTTTGGACGTTCTTTACCGTCAGTTCCAAGCCGGCTTCGTAAGCGCTGATGACTTTATGCTCCGCGCCGTGGTATTGGAACAATCTTTTGATCGGCGGGGCTTGCGAAATGACCCACAAATAAACTAACAGAAATGCGATCTTAATGATGCCTTCGATCAGGTTGTGTAATATTTTATTCTCGAATGCTTGGCCAAAGATCAACTGCTCGACAAAAACAGGAACTAAAGTGAAAACCAATTTGCCCACGAGGAAGGAGAGAATGCCGACGACGGCGACGCCGAGAATCATCGTCAGGTTAAAGCCGGAGCTTTCCTTTTCCTTCTGCTTGGCGGCTTCCTCGGGGCCTACTTCGTCCTCCGCGTACGCTTCCGCCGAGAAGTTCAAATGCTGGGACCCTTTGGCGCTCGAGTCGATTAATCCGACGATTCCGCGGATAAAAGGTATTCTCTTTAACTGTTTCACCCACGGTTTTTCTTTTTTCGGAACTTCGAAAAACGCGATTTCGTTATTTTTCCGCCTTACGGCCGTTACATTCACGTATTGCCCCCCGAACATAACCCCTTCCAAGACCGCTTGTCCGCCGTATATTGCGGTTTTTGCTTTATCAGACAATGAGTGTCACCTTCCCCAAGTAAAAATCTTCCCGCTGCGCCTGACTCGTTCGAGGGCGAAGCTACCTTAATTGTAACGAATTTGCGGCAGAAATGCTACTTTGATTACGATAGTGCCAATTGCGCATACTACCGGATAGATCCGTGCGAATCTTGCAGAAGGAGGTTTATACATATGAAAAGACGAAAGAAAGGCAACACGAATATGTTCTGGTTCTCCATTCAACTCGGTTTTTTTGCGGGATTGATTTGGGGGCTCGTTCGGTGGTTTTTTTATTGGTTTCGTTTTACGTCGGTTAGTCCCGGCTTTATGCTCAAACCGTTCTACCGCGCTTCCTTCTGGCAGTCGATTGCCGGCCATGCCGCCGGAACGCTGTTATTTATACTGCTGTCCATTCTCGCAACGCTCATCTATACGCTGTTGTTTCGCAAATTGTTGGGCCCGTGGCCGGGAATCGTGTACGGCATGTTGTGGTGGGCGATATTGTTCGTATTTGCCGGACCCGCCGCCGGCATGGTGAATCGCGTGACGCATTCCAATTGGAATACGATTATATCCGAGTTTTGCGTTTTTGTGCTATGGGGGCTGTTCATCGGCTATACGACGGCGTTCGAATTCAACGACGAGCGGGTGAGAGAACCGCGTGAAGCGCGCAATTGATCTTCCGCCCGGTCGATCCGTGCGACAAAAGCTTCTCAAACCGCGGACATTTATGGTAAAATATCATGTGGTTATTTTACCGTAGGATTACGGATATATCAGTGCGGGTGGTCGATCGTAAATGCTTACAATATTAGTGTTGAACGGACCGAACTTGAATATGCTAGGAATTCGCGAACCAGGCATATACGGATCGGTCGGATTGGATGCGATTGAAGCGGCGCTGCGCGGCAAAGCGGGCGAATTGGGCATGGACCTCGAGTTCTTCCAATCGAATCACGAAGGGGCGCTCATCGACCGGATCCATGAAGCCTATGGCGTTGCGCAAGGCATCTTGTTCAATCCCGGCGCATTCACGCATTACAGTTACGCGTTGCGCGATGCCATCAGCACCGTCTCGATTCCTGTCGTCGAAGTACATTTGTCGAATATTCATCAGAGAGAATCGTTTCGTCATACTTCGGTGATCGCACCCGTCGCTCTCGGTCAAATCGCCGGCTTCGGAGCCGCCGGTTACGAACTGGGACTGATTGCGCTGCATCGCCATTTGAATGCGCAAATGAAAGAAGGTTGATCGTATTGAATAACAAACGGGTGGAACAACTCCGCCAAGCGATGGAAGCGCGGCAATTGGAAGCACTGTTTATTACGAACGGCGTAAACCGTCAATATGTGAGCGGTTTTACCGGGTCGTCCGGTTATGTTGTGATTACGATGGATAAGGCGTATTTGTTGACCGACTTTCGTTATATGACGCAAGCTGCGCAACAAGCTCCGGATTTTGAAGTGATCGAGCATCGCCCGCAAGTGATGGAGACGGTTCGGGATTTGCTCGCGGCGGTTGGAGTGAAGCGTACCGGATTCGAGCAGGATTATGTTGCGTTCAGTACATACAAGACGTACGAGGCGCAAGCAGGGACGATTCGATTGGTTCCCATGTCCGGCCTTGTCGAAGAACTGCGCATGGTGAAAGACGAGCGGGAATTGGCTTTGATTCAGGAAGCCGCCGATTTGGCGGATGCGACGTTTTCCCATATTTTGACGATGTTGAAGCCGGGAATAACGGAGAAGGAAATCGCGCTGGAGATGGAGTTTTTCATGCGGAGAAAAGGCGCGACCTCGACTTCGTTCGAAACGATCGTCGCTTCCGGCGAACGTTCGGCGCTGCCGCATGGCGTTGCGAGCGACCGCGTGTTGCGGAAGGACGAGTTCGTCAAATTCGATTTCGGCGCATATATGAACAGTTATGTCTCCGATTTGACGCGCACGGTCGTGCTTGGCAAACCGACGGACAAACATCGCGAAATATACGATATCGTATTGGAAGCGCAACTGCATGCGCTTGCGAACATCCGTCCGGGGATGACCGGCAGCGAAGCGGATGCCTTGGCGAGAGATATGATCGAGCGCCACGGTTACGGCGATAGCTTCGGCCACAGCACCGGCCACGGCATCGGCATGGAAATTCACGAGGCTCCGCGCCTCTCGAAGCTGAGCGACACGATTTTAAAGCCCGGCATGGTCGTTACCGTTGAACCCGGCATCTATATTCCGGGATTCGGCGGCGTACGGATCGAGGATGACATCGTCATTACTCAGGACGGGATTAAAATATTGACTCATTCCACGAAAGAATTTATAACGATTGACGCGTAAATGCTTCGGACGAATGAATTCACAACATGAGTTTCATGAAGGAAGAAAAGTTGGCGATCGCATTCGACGCGTCGCTTCACAAACATTTTTAGGAGGAATTTTCGTGATTTCAGTAAACGACTTTAAAACAGGATTAACCGTCGAAGTGGACGGGGATATTTTTACGGTTCTTGATTTCCAACACGTGAAGCCGGGGAAGGGAGCGGCATTCGTTCGTTCGAAGCTGAAAAACTTGCGCAACGGCAATACGGTGGAGCGTACGTTCCGCGCGGGCGAAACGATCGGCAAGGCGCAAATCGACAACCGCGAAGTGCAATATTTATACGCATCAGGCGACGAGCATGTATTTATGGATAACGAGTCATATGACCAATTCAGCTTGAGCGGCAAGCAGTTGGAGTGGGAATTGAATTTCCTGAAGGACAATATGAATGTTCATATCGTCAGCTATCAAGGCGAAATTCTCGGTATCAACCTGCCGAACAGCGTCGAATTGAAAGTGGTGGAAACCGAGCCGGGCATTAAAGGAAACACGGCTACCGGCGCAACGAAAAACGCGAAAGTAGAGACAGGATTAAACGTCCAAGTTCCTTTGTTTATTAACGAAGGGGACACACTGCTAATCGACACGCGCGAAGGGAAATACATTTCCCGGGCTTAATCGTCATCGGCGGTTATTGTTTTCTATAGCGGAAAGCCTCTCTTGCACGATATTCGTGACAGGGAGGCTTTTTTTGGCGGTTAGCGGCCGCGGGAGACGGTGTCCGCAGCAAGCGAGGCGGCCGGAAGATCCCTGATTTGCATCAGATAGGCGCCACTAGCCAATCTGCGGACTCAGAATCCATTATTTGTTACAAAGCAGGCGATAACAGCCAGCCCAACAGCAACTGCGGTTCGCTCTTTACCCCATAACTACTGGCGTTGCATCGAAAAAGGGTGCGGATTCGAGTTCATCCTCCATCAAAGCGAGAAAAAAGATGCATAGCAGCGCTTTGCTGAGCAACCGATCAAAACGGGTTAGAAGATGCAAAAATGACGGGGGAACTCGCCTATTGGGCAACACACGTTATGAAATCTATGATATAATAAAACATTATGCAACCGTAAATAGAGTGGGAGTGAGACACCTTTGGCATTGTACGTTATGAAATTTGGGGGCAGCTCCGTAGGGGATACGGAGCGGATGAAACATGTCGCCAAACGGATCGTAGAGAAAAAAGAGCAAGGCAACCAATGCGTTGTCGTCGTTTCGGCGATGGGCGATACAACCGACGATTTGATCGATCAATCGAAAGCATTGAATCCGAATCCGCCTGCAAGGGAAATGGACATGCTGCTCACGACGGGGGAGCAAATCTCCGTTGCGCTCCTGTCGATGGCCATTCATCAGCTCGGGCATGAAGCGCAGTCTTTCACCGGCTGGCAGGCAGGGTTTCGCACGGACGGAACGCACGGCAAGGCGCGTATCGTCGATATTGTTCCGGAGCGGGTCCACGCCGCGTTGGATAACGGGAAAATCGTCGTTGTGGCCGGATTTCAGGCGATGACCATGGACGGGGAAATTACGACGCTCGGCCGCGGCGGCTCGGATACGACCGCTGTTGCGCTTGCTGCGGCGATACGCGCGGACGTTTGCGAGATTTATACCGATGTGGACGGGATCTATTCTACCGATCCGCGAATTGTGAAATGCGCGCGCAAACTGGACGAAATTTCGTATGACGAAATGCTGGAGCTTGCCAATCTGGGCGCTGCGGTGCTTCATCCGCGCGCCGTAGAATACGCGAAACATCAAAAGGTACGCTTGGTTGTCAGATCCAGCTTTACGAATAATGAAGGAACGGTTGTCAAGGAGGAAACGAAGATGGAGCAAGGTGTAGTAGTCAGCGGCATCGCTTACGATAAAAATGTAGCGCGCATCAGCATTATGGAAGTGCCGGACGTTCCGGGGGTATTGGCGAAAGTGTTCGGGGCGTTGGCGGAAGCGAAAATCGATGTCGATATTATCGTGCAGAGCGGCGTACAAAACGGCAAAGCGGATTTCTCTTTTACGGTGGCGTTATCCGATCGGGAACGCGCGCTGCAAGTGATCGAACAGTTGCGCGAAGAATTGCCGTACCGCGAGGCGACTTCGGAAGACGGGCTGGTTAAAGTATCGATCGTTGGCGCCGGTATGGTTAGCACTCCGGGCGTAGCCGCGAAAATGTTCGATGTCATCTCCGGACTCGGCATTAGCATTAAAATGGTGAGCACGTCGGAAATTAAAATGTCTTGCGTCATCGACGGCGAGAAGCTCCAAGACGTAATACGCGCCTTGCATACGGCGTACGGATTGGATACGGCCGATCAAGTGTTTGTCGGCGGCCCGCAAGAACGCAGATAGTTATTGGAAAACATCAATGAAACCTGAGGCGAAGCAGCCCTCAGGTTTTTCAATTCATAGATATAAGCGGTATTCTTCTCAGATTCGGTCGAATATCATTTGCACGACCTTCATCAGCAGCGCGGTCAGGCCTGCGGCCATGAGCGGACCGACGGGGATGCCGCGCAGGAAAATAACGCCCAAGATGGAGCCAATAACAAGACCCACAATAATCTGTGGGTCTACCTTCAGCAGTTCGAGGCCGCGGCTGTTCATATAAGTTGCGAAGGCTCCGCCCAGCAAAGCGATAATGCCGGGCCAGGTCGTCAGCGCGGACCAAATATCCTTGAGCGAAACGCGGCCGGACGCGAACGGAACAAGGACGCCAAGCGTTAGAAATAGCAGCCCGAGCTCCAAACCGCGCCGTTCGATTGTCGGCAAAAATCGATCCAAATGCACGAGCTTGACGACTAACAGTATGCAAGCTGCCGTCGTTATTATAGGGGAGCGGCCGACCAGGCCGACAATAATAAGAATGACCATGACAATTTCGCCGTTCATCGTAACGCCCCTGTCCAAGTTAGTCTCTATATTAAATGTATGAACAAGCAGTCGTTTTAGAACGGGAGGCGTCGATGTTTTACTCGAACAGGAAAGGCTTCATGGACTGATGATCGGTTAAAATCGGTACGAGCGGTACGGTATCGACCCCTGCGCAATATTCCACGTCTTTGCCGAAACCAAGCTTCGAGAGCCTTCTTCCGCCTGCGCAATCGTACAGCGTTTGCGTCAGCCGGTCCGCGGAATGCAGATAGGCGCTGCGCATGGCAAGGCCCAGATCGTTAATTTGGATCGAGCTTGGATGATCGGAATGCTGCAGCAACCGGTCGACCAACAAGCCTGCGCATAATCCGTCTTCCAGCGCAAACTCGTCCTGCGTTCCCGAGCAGAGCAGAATGATATCCTTTTTCAAATGCAGGGCTGCTCTAGCGCATGCCGTCGCGTTAATGAACGCTCCCGCCAATATATAAGCGGCTTTCAGCGATTTTTGAATCGCGCGCGTTCCGTTCGTCGTCGTGAAGATGACCTTTCTGTCCGTCATTTCTTCGGTCATATACTCGTAAGGCGAATTGCCGGCATCGAATCCGGCGATTTTTTTGCAAAACCGTTCCCCACCCAACCAATCTCCGGGTTGCTGCACGTTTTGGGCTTGGCATACGGTCTCAACGGGAATGACTTCGCTGCATCCGTGCGCCAATGCGGTAACGATCGTACTCGTCGCACGCAAAGCGTCAATCACAATTGCTGTTTTGTGGATAAATAGTTCGGATCTGGCCTCGTTGACGCTAGCAATTACATCTACGTGCATTTTCTCAACTCCTAAATTTTGTACTCGCTTCGGAAGCATACCTCTTAAATTACATAATCGTATACTTGAAGTTTAGTCACAAACGTGTCGGAGCGCAACCCCCTGCGCAGCGCTTCCAGCGTCATGACATCCTGCGGGGCGATGTTGCCCAAGTTTACGTTCGCACCTAGTTCCTTCAGCATAAACAACTGCTGCGATTTGAGCGGCGCCTCCCACATAATCCAATCCATTTGCGGAATTTGGCTGACGATATTGCGAAACGATTCCTGCACGCATTCGCCTTGCTTATCGTAGATGCCGACATCGAGCCCGGATTCGCGGCCTTCGATCGTAAGGAATTCAGCCCCATGCTCGCGATCTTCGAATACCGTTTCGATCAACTCCTCCATATCGATGCCGGAACCCGACAATTTTTTGCCGAATTCGGAAAAAACGGCAAAACCTTCTTCCCGCCCTCTGACGATCAATTCGCTTCGCTTGCGCCGGGTTAAGGAAATGCTGCCGTCGGACACTTCGACGCCCGTAAACCCTAATTGTTTAATCATATGAAAAAATGACGGGACGATGTCTTGCTGTACGGCAATCTCCAAAAACGTTCCACCCGGGATGAAACATATGTTATACGTTTTGGCCATCTCCGCTTTTTGCCGCAACACCTCCGTCGGATAAAGCGGGGACGTGCCGAAGCCCAGTTTCACGATATCGATATATTCTCCAACTGTTTGCAGCAAATCTTCGAAAGCATGTAATCCGAGTCCTTTGTCGATAATCATCGTTTTGCCTGTCTGGCGCGGTTTGCTTGTTCTTTCTCCGGACGGATCAAGCAAGAGCGGATGCCAATTCGGACACGCGTTACCTTCCATAAGACGATTCTCCTCACTATGATGGTTTGAACATGTGAACGTTCCACTGGGAGTAATATATGCAATCGCATTTAGTCATGTGCCTACGGGAGGCGTCCCGCTTATTCGACTTTTCGATTCCTAAAATGAGACGAGCCTGCATACAGTTGTACAAAGCATGGTGAATGGGAAAGGAGCGAAGCAAGTGATCGATAAAATTGTGCTCAGTATGGCGTCGATTCGCATTTTGTCAGGTTCGATCGAAGTGTTGGCGGCCTTGCTGATGCTGCGTTTGAATCAGCCCGAGAAAGCGCTGGCTGTCAATACCGCGCTCGCGTTGGTAGGGCCGATCGTGCTGATTACGACGACGTCTATCGGAGTGATCGGCATCGCCGACAAGCTGTCCTGGGGCAAAATCGGTTGGATCGTCTGCGGGGTAGGCTGTATATTAATCGGAATTCTTAAAAAATAGTTCAGAGAGTCATAAAAAGATAGTCCAGGCATACATATGTGGTAAACGATAGGACAACTAGGGGGTGCGAAGGATGAACAGAGCGGCGTGGTTATCCGTTATTCCGTCCGCGCTCCAGGACATGTTGCTGAAGCTGCCGCCGCATGTTGCCGATCGCCTCGAAGAGATCCGTGTTCGCGAGGGGCGGGCGCTCGAAGTCAATTTCGCCGGAGAACATTCCTTCTTAACGTTGCGGGGCGAATTGACGAACCGGCCGGATGAAGCCTATCGTCCGACGCGCGAAGACGGGAAAAGGCTGCTTGACATGATCACGAACCATTCGCTCTATTCGATGGAGGAGGAACTGCGCAAAGGATTCATTACGATTCCAGGCGGCCACCGAATCGGACTTGCCGGCCGTACGGTGCTGCATCGGGGGGAAGTCGAGCATATTCGCGAGGTGACGAGTTTCAATATTCGGATCGCGCGGGAAATGAGAGGCGTCGGCCAGGAAGTGCTGCCGCATTTGCTAGATTTCCGGCAACAGAGCGTGCTGCATACGCTCATCTTGTCTCCGCCGCAGCATGGGAAGACGACGCTCATTCGCGACCTGGCCCGATTAATTAGCTATGGCGAATGGAATCATGCCGATGCGAAATGGAAAGGTCTCAAAGTCGGGATCGTCGATGAGCGTTCGGAAATCGCCGGTTGTTTGCGAGGCGTTCCCAGCTTCGACGTCGGCCCGCGAACCGATGTGCTGGACGGATGCCCGAAGGCCGAAGGAATGATGATGCTGATCCGGTCGATGTCGCCGGACGTTCTCATTGTGGACGAAGTCGGCCGCCCGGAAGACGCCGAAGCGATACGCGAAGCGCTTCATGCAGGCATTCGGGTTATTGCGACTGCCCATGGCAGCGGATTGGAGGAGATTTCACGACGGCCGATTTTGGCCAGGCTGAGCGAGGAGGAGCTGTTCCAGAGCTATGTCGTGCTGAACCGAACGAAGCAAGGGACGGTCAGGAATATTTACGATGCGAAGAAACGGCAGCTCTTGACGCCCGCTTTTGCAAGGAAAGGCGGGGGGCTATGACGCTGAAACTGATCGGTGCGGCGCTCGTCATCTTGTCCTGTTCGTTATTCGGTTTCTATCAGGCCGCGCAATTCGCCAACAGGCCGAAGCAAGTCAGACAGCTTGTCGCGGCGCTGCAGCGGTTGGAGACCGAAATATGGTACGGCCATGCTCCGCTTCCCGACGCGCTTCGCAAAATCGGGGAACAAATCCCCGAACCGCTCAAGCTTATTTTTACGACGGCGGCGCAGCGATTAACGGACGCCAAAGGGCTGTCGACGCAGGAAAGCTGGCAGCAGGCGATTGAGGAGCACTGGAAGTCGACCGCCATGAAACAAAACGAAAAGAACATTTTGCATCAATTCGGATTCAGTCTAGGAACCAGCGATCGAAACGACCAGATCAAGCACATCCGATTGGCCGTAGGTCAACTGCAGCACGAAGAAACGGCAGCCTTTGACGAGCAAGCCCGTTACGAGAAAATGAGCAGAAGTCTCGGCTTGTTAGCCGGTGCGCTCATCGTCATATTAATGTTTTGAAAAGCGGTTCAGGCTCGATACGAAGCTTACGATTTACGTCTAAGCGCAACTATATTGCGAGGCCTGCAGCATGGGGTACTGTCATTCATATAGAGAGGTGCCAAGAGGATGAACTTAGAAGTAGGCGCGATTTTTCAAATTGCGGGGATCGGCATCATCATCGCGATGATCCATACCGTGTTAAAGCAGATGGGGAAAGAGGATATGGCGCATTGGGTCACCGTGATCGGGTTCGTCGTCGTACTTTTTATGGTCGTTCGGCTCTTGAATGATTTGTTTCAAGAAATTAAGATGATCTTCCTGTTCCAGTAGGTGGACGGCGTGGAAATGATACAGATCGTTGGCCTGGGGCTGATCGCCACCGTATTGATCCTCGTCCTGAAAGAACAGAAGCCGATGTTCGCATTTGTTGTAGCCACGTTCACCGGCATCGTTATTTTTCTTTTCCTGATCGAAAAAATCGACGCGGTCATTCAAGTGCTGCAAGATTTGGCCGAACGATCCGGAATTCAAATGATCTATTTGAAAACGATACTGAAAATTATCGGCATCGCCTATATTGCCGAATTCGGAGCGCAAATCGTCAGGGACGCGGGTCAAGAAGGCATCGCTTCCAAAATCGAACTGGCCGGCAAAGTGCTGATCATGGTCCTCGCCATCCCGATTATCAGCATTATTATCGAAACGGTGCTGCGCCTGTTGCCGGCTTAACACGTCTCTTGCGCGAAACGGAGTTGATGCCATGAACCGCACGAACCAATGGAAAAGCGCGTCCGTCATGTTCCTTTGTTGTTTCATCGCGATGCTGGGGCAATATATTGCCGCGACAGCCTCGCCGGCGGATCAATTGATCGAGCAGCAGGCCAAACAGCTGCAGACGAGCGAAATCGAACGGTACTGGGATAATTTAATGAAGCAGTACGGCGGATTTTTCCCGGATCAGAAGGCCCCGACGTTTATGGATATGCTGCTTCCCGGAGGAGAAGGCTTCAGTCTCGCGTCGGCGTTGCGGGGATTGCTCTCGTTTCTGTTCCATGAAGTCGCATACAACGGCAAGCTGCTCGTCACCATCGTCATATTG
The DNA here is from genome assembly GCF_918697855.1 of Paenibacillus sp. CECT 9249. Taxonomy (NCBI): domain Bacteria; kingdom Bacillati; phylum Bacillota; class Bacilli; order Caryophanales; family Paenibacillaceae; genus Paenibacillus; species Paenibacillus sp. CECT 9249. Next base: position 73,210 of record NZ_CAKKLI010000004.1, read on the forward strand.
ACGGTATTTAGCATGATTCTCGAAACGCTGCAGACCGCGTTCGAACGGAACGCGGTCAGTAAAGTGGCTTATTCGATTTCTTATATGGTCATTATCATTATCGCGATCAACAGCTTTAACGTCGCGATCGGGTACGCCAAAGACGCCATCTCGGGCATGATTCATTTTATGATGGCGATGGTGCCCCTATTGTTCTCTTTGCTCGCTTCCATGGGCAACGTCGTAACGGTCTCCATTATGCATCCGCTCGTCGTTTTTATGATCCATACGGTAGGGAATCTGATCTACTTCGTCGTGTTCCCGCTATTGTTCTTCTCCGCCGTGCTGCATATCGTCAGTTCGATGTCGGACAAATATAAAGCGACGCATCTTGCAAATTTGCTGCGATCGATCGGGGTATATGCGCTTGGAGCGCTGCTGACCGTGTTTCTCGGCGTCATCTCGGTGCAAGGCGTAACCGGATCGGTGACGGACGGGGTGACGGTACGCACGGCCAAATATATTACCGGCAATTTCGTGCCCGTTGTCGGCAAGATGTTCTCGGATGCGGCGGATACCGTGATTTCCGCTTCGCTGCTCGTCAAAAATGCGATCGGCTTGGCGGGCGTACTCATTATCTTGTTTTTATGCGCGTTTCCCGCGCTTAAAATATTGACGCTCGCATTAATATACAACGTATCTGCGGCCGTCATGCAGCCGATGGGAGAGAGTCCCATCGTGACCTGCCTGCAAACGATCGGCAAGAGCATGATTTACGTGTTCGGCGCGCTCGCCGCCGTCGGATTGATGTTTTTTCTGGCGATCACGATTATGCTGACTGCGGGGAATGTGACGGTGATGCTGCGATGATGGACTGGCTCAACGGTTGGTTGAAACAAATCATCGTCGTCATTCTAATCGCTTCGTTCGTCGATTTGATCTTGCCGAGCCGTTCCCTGCAGCGGTATGTCAAATTGGTTGTCAGCCTGCTGATCCTGCTGACGATCATTTCGCCCGTTCTGGAATTGTTTCAAGGCAATTTTGCGGATCGGCTGGCAGACGAATTGGAAAGGCAATCGAGTTTCGAGAAGGCCGCTTCCGGCAAGATGGACGATCTCGAGCGAATCGTCAGCGAGGGCGAACGAATCAGGCGAAGCCGGGAAGAAGAAGCTTTGCGCACCGTCGAAGCCGAGATCGCCGCACGGATGAAGGAACAGATCGAGCGCGAGACGGGCGCGGCGGTGTCGAAGGTCAGCGTTTCGCTGAACTACGGGCCGAATGGCTCGGGGCAGACATCAAGGCAACCGCCCAAGATCGGCTCCGTATCCGTCGTTCTGAATGGAGACGAACGACCCGCGCTAGGCGGAGCCGAGCCGATCGCCGGAATCAAGCCGATGGAGGCGGTCAAAGTGGAAGTGCGCATCGAGTCTTCGGGGGAGTCCGTCCCCGCATTGGCGGAGGCGGATCCGGAAGCGCGGCCGAATGGCGCGAGTGCCGGGCAAGCGGCGGGCGGGCAAACCGTCAAGGAGGAAATCGCCCGTCTGATCCGGCGCGAGTGGGATGTGGAAGCAAACGGAATCCAGGTCGAATAGGAGGTGGACTTCATTTGGCAAAATGGCTGCAATCGTTGGAGAATTGGATCGGCGGCGGCCCGGGCGGGACCAAACGGGTACAAACGTTTCGCTGGCTGCTTATTTTGGGGCTGATCGGCATGGGACTATTGCTGTTCAACTCATTTGCAAAAATGAACGTCAAATCGGTCGATAACGTCAATGAGAGTCGCGATCCTCCGCCGTCCGACATACAAGCCGCTGCGACCGCCGATCCGTCGCCGCTCTCCGCGTTCGATACGATCGAACAGGCTCTGGAGGCGAATATGAAGGAGATCTTGGAAAAGATCGTCGGCGTCGGCACGGTGGATGTCATGGTAACGGTCGATTCCACGGAGGAAGTCATTGTACAGCGCAACGTCAAAGACAGCCAGCAGGTTACGGACGAATCCGATCCGAACGGAGGCAAGCGGCATATTACGCAATATACCCGCGACGGACAGATTGTCACGTACGAATCTTCCGGCGATCAGACTCCGATCGTAACGAAAAAAATTAAACCGAAAATTCGAGGGGTGCTCATTGTTGCCAAAGGTGCGGAAAACCGCACCGTGAAGGAACTGATCATCGACGCGGTGGAAAAAGGGATGAGCGTTCCCGCTTACCGCATTTCCGTCGTGCCCCGCAAGCAATCCCAATAATTAAAATAAATTATATCCGCAAGGAGGAAAAACAAAATGAATTCGAAAAGACAAACGATTTGGTTAGTTTCCATGCTGAGCATTATGGTCATCCTGTCCGCCTATTATTTGTTCACCGATCCTTCTGGATCGAAGGAATCGAACCAGCTCGCGGACGGCACGCAACTGACGAACGATATGATCATGCCTAACGGAACGGATAACGGCAACGGCGCAAACGATGTAATCGTGGACGAAGTGCTCGATCCGAACGCGGATCCGACGAGCGAGCCGTCGGAAAGCAAGAGCGACCAAGACGTGCTGAAGCAGATGGAAAATCAGGGGGCGTCGTCCAAAGACTATATTACGAAGCTGCAAATGAACCGGAACGACGAAAATCAGAAAAAAATGGAGGAATTGCAATCGATCGTGAACGACATGGAAAAATCGCCTGCGGACGCCGGCAAAGCGACGGAAGAGATGATGAAGCTGGAAGAGAAGGAGCAAAAAATAACGAGCGTCGAGGAAACATTGCAGAAAGAATTCGGCGATGCGGTTATTACGCAGGATAACGATAAATATAAAGTCGTCGTACAGAGCAAGCAATTGGAAGTCAGCCAAGCGGTCAGCATCATCGATCTTGTTATGAAAGAATTAAATGTAACGCAAGATAAAGTGAGCGTACAGCGCGTCTCGCCGTAATCCGATTGTTGCAATGAAAATGCAAGTTCAAAAAGTGAACTTTTCAAACACCGAGAAGGCAGGGAGAACCATTCGATGTCGAATCCGCTCCCGGATATGCTTCGCGATCAAAAGGGGACTTTTTGAACAACCGCGTAAAAGAGTCCGGTTGATCTGGACTCTTTTTATTTTGAACGATTATGTTATAATACTTACGTTATATGTTCGTCCGCAACATGGACAACGAACGTTTCCGCAACTTGAATGAGAAAGTGAAAGCAGATCTGACAAGGAGTGAAATAAATGTTTAAACTGAGCGAGATTAAAGAGTTAATCAAGCTGGTCGACCAGACTACCGTTCAAGAATTGGAAATTGAAAACGAAGGTTCAAGACTGTTGATTCGCAAGCCGGGCAAAACGGAATTGGTCAACGTCCAAACCGCGCCGATTCAGCAAACCTTTCATCCCGCGCCAACCGCGCATATTGCGGCGGGGCCCGCAGCGGATGCGGCCCAGGCCCAAGGCCAGGCGAACGACGCTCCCGCCAAAGCGGAGCAAGCAAGCAATTTACATAAAATCGTCTCGCCCATGGTGGGCACTTTCTATCAAGCGCCATCGCCGGACGCGAGCCCATATGTGAAAATCGGCGACAAAGTCAAGGAAAAATCGGTCGTTTGCATTATCGAAGCGATGAAATTGATGAACGAGTTGGAAGCAGAGGTTAAAGGCGAAATCGTCGATATTTTGGTTGAGGACGGTCAGTTGGTTGAATTCGGTCAACCTCTTTTCTTGGTGAAAACGGAATAGGGGGAGAGAGCAATGAAGTTTCGAAAAATATTGATCGCCAACCGCGGCGAAATCGCAGTGCGCATTATTCGCGCATGCCGGGAGCTTGGAATCGCTTCGGTTGCCGTATATTCCGAGGCGGACCGCGACGCGCTCCATGTACGGATGGCGGATGAGGCCTACTGCATCGGACCTACAATTTCCAAGGAAAGCTATCTGAACTTGGCGAATATTATGAGCGTAGCTACGCTCACCGAATGCGACGCCATCCATCCGGGATACGGTTTCTTGGCCGAGAACGCCGATTTCGCGGAAATTTGCGACTCCTGCAACATCGCCTTTATCGGTCCTTCGCCGGAAGCCATCAGCCGGATGGGCGACAAATCCGTTGCCAAACAGACGATGAAAGAAGCGAATGTGCCGGTTATTCCGGGTTCGGACGGATTAATTGAGGATTTGGACGAAGCGATCATGGTCGCGCGCGATATCGGTTATCCCGTTATTATTAAAGCGACGGCAGGCGGAGGCGGCAAAGGCATCCGTTTGGCGGAGAACGAAGAAGCGCTCATTCAGCAAATAACGACCGCGCAGCAGGAAGCTCAAAAGGCGTTCGGCAATGCCGGCGTTTATTTGGAGAAATATTTGACCGGCATGAAGCATGTCGAAATTCAAATTATCGCCGACAAACACGGAAACGTTGTGCATTTGGGCGAACGCGATTGCTCGGTGCAGCGCCGCAGACAGAAGCTGATCGAAGAGGCGCCGTGCGCGGTGTTGTCGCCCGAAATTCGCGAGCGGATGGGGCAGGCCGCCGTGCGCGCCGCACAAGCCGTCAATTATGCGGGTGCGGGCACGCTGGAATTCCTGCTTGGACCTGACGGCAACTTTTACTTCATGGAAATGAATACGCGAATTCAAGTCGAGCATCCCGTAACGGAGATGATTACGAGCGTCGACCTGATTAAAGAGATGATCTCGGTAGCCGAGGGCAACCCGTTGTCGTTCCGGCAAGAAGACGTTCAATTTAACGGATGGTCGATCGAATGCCGCATTAATGCGGAAGATTCGAGCCGCAATTTCATGCCTTCGCCGGGCAAGATCGGCTTCTACTTGCCGCCGGGAGGATTGGGCGTCCGGGTCGATAGCGCCGCGTATCCGGGATATACGATTTCGCCCCATTACGATTCGATGATCGCCAAGCTGATCGTATGGGCGCCGACGCGCCAGGAAGCGATCGAGCGCATGCGCAGAGCGCTGTCCGAATTTGAAATCGAAGGAATTCATACGACGATTCCTTTTCATTTGAAACTGCTCGAACATCCCAAATTCGTGGAAGGCGATTTCGATATTAAGTTTCTTGAGGAGTATGAAGTCTAGTTTGTCATATTTCCGATGAAATGATATAGTATGTATAATATGGTGCGTATGCTTGTCGGATGAAACATCCGCAAACTATTGGAGGTGTCTGGCGAATGGATACGATAGCGACGGATTACGAAAAGACGGAAATGGGACAAATTCATATCGCTCCGGAAGTCATTGAGGTCATCGCCGGTTTGGCCACAATCGAAGTGGAGGGCGTTGCCGGCATGAGCGGCGGTTTTGCGGGAGGCATTGCAGAATTGCTAGGACGCAAAAATTTGTCCAAAGGCGTAAAAGTTGAGGTCGGACAACGGGAAGCGGCTGTGGACGTATCGATCATTGTGGAATATGGAAACCGCATTCCGGAAGTGGCTACGGAAATTCAACGCGGTGTGAAACGTTCGATTGAAACGATGACCGGCCTGCATGTCGTGGAGGTCAACGTACACATTCACGACGTTCATTTCAAAGTTGCGGATAAGCCGGAAGAGGAAGAATCGGCGGCGCAACGAGTACGATAAGCCGTTTGCAGGAACGCGTTAATTAGAATGGAGAACCCCCGACATCATCGTCAGGGGTTTGCTCTGATTTTAAGGAGGCCACAGCATTTATGGTGAAAATATTGGACAGGCTGCTGCTGTTTCTATACAGCTTGGTCATCGGGGCATTATCCGTCGTGATGTTTCTCGTTACAATGGGATGGTTGAAACCGGCTCTCTTTTTGGTTGAAGGCGACTGGCTCCGCTACAGCTTTATCGCCGGTTCGGTCGTCATATTTTTAATCAGCCTCCGCTTTTTTTACATATCGGTTCGCCGCGAGAAGGCGTCGCTGCATTCGATCGATCAGCGCAACGACTTCGGCGATATTAAAATTTCCGTGGAAACGGTTGAAAATTTAGTCTTGAAATCGGCGTCCCGCATTCGCGGCGTCAAAGATTTGAAAACGAAAATTGAAGTGACCGAAGCGGGCATCGTCATTACGATTCGCCTGATCGTGGACGGAGAAAGCTCGATTCCGGGAATGACCGAAGAAGTGCAGCGCCAAGTTCACGGATATGTGCAAGAAATTACGGGAATTCCCGTATCCAATGTATCCGTATATATTGCGAATATCGTTCAGACGCAAGTCTTCAAATCGAGAGTGGAATAGAGGTGAGTTTCCCGATGTGGAAATCGATATGGGAAAGTCACGGCGGACGTATTTCCGGCGTTGCGGCAGGAACGATTCTTTTTATCGCGTATATCTGTTTCGGATTTTGGGACATGCTCTTCCTGGCTTTGTTAGTATTTATCGGCTATACGCTCGGAAAGCAGAAGGACTTGAAGCTTGGCGCTTTGTTCCCGTGGCAGCGCATGGCGGATTGGCTGACCGATAGATGGAGATTGTTTAAGTGAATCCTGTGAAAGTTCCTGAACGAAAATGACTTGATATAGAGGTTGTTCAAATAGCGGGCGCAGCGCCAGCTGCCTCCCGGATCTCGCCGAAAATTGCGGCTTGCGCGGGAATTTCCACGGAAATTCCAAAGGCATCCTTAGAAGTCCCCATCGGCTGTTTGAACTTGCATTTATATGCTGTCCACTATCGTACAGGAGACGATCATAGGTTTTTTTGTGTCGAGAACGTATCATACTAATGAAATATAACCCTAATGTTGGAGGAACGTGAATGAAGAGGCGCCTGGCGAGAGAAATTACGGTGCAAAGCTTGTATCAAATGGAAATGAACGGAGTGTCGGCCGAAGAGGCCGTCTCCATGGTGTTGACCGAAGCGAAGGAAGAGAACGAGACGGAAATCGAAGTGCGCAACGTACAGGAGACAAGCGTTCACGTGCTAGCCCTTGTTCATGGCGTATGGAACAACAAAGAACGGATCGACCAGCTGTTGTCCGAATTTCTGAAGGGATGGCAGGTCGATCGTTTGTCCCGCGTCGATCGGCAAATACTGCGCCTCGCTTGTTATGAAATGGTGCTCAAGGACGACGTGCCGCCGAAGGTGGTCATCAATGAAGCGATTGAGCTTGCAAAACATTTCGGCACGGAAGATTCCGGCAAATTCGTCAACGGCGTGTTGGGGAAAATGATGAAGGAACTGGATAAGCTGAAATCAAACTGACATAGGGGAGAGATGAACAATGACGGCAACCTTGATAGACGGCAAGGCGATTTCCGCGTCAATTCGCGAACAAATTCAATCCGAAGTGGAACGGTTGATCGGGCAAGGCGTTCGTCCCGGTCTGGCGGTGGTGCTCGTCGGCGAAGATCCGGGCTCGAAAGTATATGTGGGCAGCAAGGAAAGAAGCTGCAAGGAATTGGGGATTTATTCGGAGGTGCATCGCCTCCCCGCATCCGCGTCGCAGGAGGAATTGCTTGCGCTGGTGGATCGATTGAACCGCCAGGACAATATTCACGGCATTCTTGTCCAATTGCCGCTTCCCGGACATATGAACGAGAAAGCGGTCATCGACGCGATTGCCGTCGAGAAGGATGTGGACGGCTTCCATCCGATCAATGTCGGCAACTTGATGATCGGCGACGATAGCTTGCTGCCGTGCACGCCGGCGGGCGTCATCGAGATGATCAAACGGACGGGCGTCGACATCGCCGGCAAACACGCAGTCGTCATCGGCCGCAGCAATATTGTGGGCAAGCCGGTATCGATGCTGCTGCAGCGGGAGAACGCGACCGTAACGATGTGTCATTCGAAGACGGCGAATATGCGGGAATTGACGCGCCAGGCGGATATTCTCGTTGTGGCGATCGGCCGCGCCAAATTCGTAGACAGAAGTTATGTGAAACCGGGAGCGGTCGTCATCGACGTTGGGATGAACCGGTTGGAGAACGGCAAGCTCGCGGGCGATGTCGATTTCGAAGACGTGAAGGAAATATCGGGACCGATCACGCCGGTACCGGGCGGAGTCGGGCCGATGACGATCGTCATGCTGATGCAAAATACGCTGATCGCCGCCAAACGGGCGCACGGCATCGAATAAGGTGCGGGCGATGGCGGAGCAGCGCATATTATCGATCAAAGAATTAAACCGCTATATCCGCATGAAGCTGGAGACGGATCATGTTCTGCAAGAGGTGTGGATTCGCGGGGAAATATCCAATTTCACGCATCATTCGAGCGGGCATATGTATTTCACGCTGAAAGACGCGGACAGCCGCATCAAAGCGATTATGTTCGCCAGCCATAATCAGAGGCTTCCCTTCATTCCGAAGGAAGGGGCCCGGGTGATCGCCCGCGGCAACGTGTCCGTCTACGAGCGGGACGGACAATACCAATTTTACGCGACGCATATGCAGCCGGACGGGATCGGCAGTCTGTATTTGGCTTACGAGCAGCTGAAGCAAAAATTGGACGGGGAAGGCTTGTTCGCTCCCGAATCCAAACGGCCGATCCCGCGATTTCCGAAAACGATCGGCGTCATCACGTCTCCTACGGGGGCGGCCGTGCGCGATATTATCATTACGCTGCAGCGCCGCCATCCCGCGGTGCCGGTCATCCTATATCCCGTGCTTGTCCAGGGCAAGCAGGCGGGCCCGATGATCGCCGGCGCGATCGAAGCGATGAACCGGTACAAGGAAGTCGACGTGCTGATCGTCGGGCGGGGCGGAGGCTCGCTGGAGGAACTATGGGCGTTTAACGAAGAAGTGGTCGCTCGCGCCATTCACGCGTCGCAAATTCCGATTATATCGGCGGTCGGGCATGAGACGGATTATACGATCGCCGATTTTGTCGCGGATTTGCGCGCGGCGACGCCGACGGCGGCGGCGGAGTTGGCCGTTCCGCATCACGCGGAATTGAAGCAGCATCTCCGCCACTTGGAGCAGCGGATGGAGCAGGCGACGCGCATGCGCCTGCGGCAGCGCCGCGAAGCGCTTCACCGGCTGCAGAAGTCGCCGGCATTCGCCAATCCGCGCAAGGCGCTGCTGCAGCCGGCGCAGCGGCTCGACCGGCTGCGCGAGCAGTTGCGGTTCCGGATGCAGAACCGGCAAAGCCGGCTCGCCGAGCGGCGAACCAATTTGTCGGGCCGTTTGCTTCGCCACAATCCGCAAGAGCAAGTAACGGCCGCAAGCAAACGAAAGGAGCATCTCCAATACCGGATGCTGCAGTCGATTCAATCGACGGTGAAAGAAAGGAAGCACCGTTTGATCTCAGGCATGAAGCAGTTGGACGCGTTAAGTCCGCTCAAGGTGATGGCGCGCGGCTTCAGTCTCGTTTACGACGAGCGGGAGCAGCGATTGATCAAATCGATTGCCGATGTGGAGCTCGGCGATCTCGTACGCATTAAAATGGGAGACGGCAGGCTGGATTGCCAAGTATGGGGCATGACGGGGGAGGAGGAAACGAAAGATGGCGGACAATACGGAAAAGACGGAAAACGCGCATAGCTTCGAAGAGGCGATCGATAAGCTCGAGCAAATTGTAACTCGGCTCGAAAGCGGAGACGTTCCGTTGGAACAAGCGATCGAACTGTTTCAAGAAGGAATGAAGCTGTCGCAATGGTGCGGCCACAAATTGGAGCAAGTCGAACGCAAAATTGAGATGTTGATGGAAGAAAACGGGGAATTTCGCAAAAAACCTTTTACAAACATTTTAGACGAGTCTGGTGATCCGATTGAATAATACGCCTTCGATTCAAGATTATTTGCAATCTTGTTCTGCATTGATAGAGCGGCATTTGGGGAACATATTTCCCGAGGAGTGGAATTTTCCTAGCGTGCTGCGCGAATCGATGTTTTATTCGCTTATGGCGGGCGGCAAACGGCTGCGTCCGATCTTGACTCTCGCCGCGGCCGAAGCGTTGGGCGGATCGGCCGAGAGGGCGGTGCCGGTCGCTTGCGCCGTGGAGATGATCCATACGTATTCGCTAATACACGACGATCTGCCCGCCATGGACAATGACGATTACCGCCGCGGCAAATTGACGAACCATAAAGTATATGGTGAAGCAATGGCGGTGCTGGCCGGCGACGCGCTGCTTACTCACGCTTTTTACGTTGCCGCGCAGGCCGCCCGGACGGCCGGAGCGTCCGCGGAGGATACGCTTGCCGTTATCGAAGATTTGGCGATGCTGGCCGGGGCGCGCGGCATGGTGGGGGGACAAGTCGCCGATATGCAGGGCGAGCAAGGGTTGACCGATTTGGATCAGCTCCGGTATATCCATTTGCACAAAACGAGCGATTTAATCGTGTTCGCGCTCAGAGCCGGCGGCCGAATTGCGGGCGCTACGAAGGAACAGCTTGACGGCTTGTCCGTCTTCGGCTCGAACCTCGGTCTCGCTTTTCAAATTCAGGACGACATTCTCGATCTGATCGGGGATGAACGTAAGCTCGGCAAGCCGACGAACAGCGACGTCAAAGGCAAAAAAGTGACCTATCCGTTCTTTATCGGCCTGGAAGCTTCGGAACGGGAAGTGGAACGATTGACGGAAGAAGCGAAACAAGCGATTCTTGCCGCAAACTTGCCGAATCCGCATAAATTGTTGCAAATTGCTGACTATTTGATGAAACGGGACCATTAATTGCTGCGTATAACTTATTAATTTATGTTATAATAAGTCTTACATATGAGTGGTGCAGTATCCTAGTCAGTCTACCTTTCTGAAGGCGGGCCTAAAAATTCGCCAAAGGGCACATCGATGAAGTTCCTGGTGTTGGCTTTCGACGCCCAGTCGGGGGCTGATGCTGGGAGTTAAGGTTGTGGGGCGATCCACAATGGCATGTGGGCGTTGACCCCGCTTCCGCGGAGGCCCAAGTTCGTGGCTTTTGCGCCCTCGCGCGCCCGGTTACGGCTTGGGGTATGAACCTGCATTGCGAGTCGAATCTGTCTCATTTTATATCATTATGAGCGGGAAGTAGCATCTATGACTTGTTTGCAGCGTAGCCTGCCTTGAGTGAATCAGCAGGGATTATGGAAGTGTAGGCGGATATCGCTTCGGCCAAAGCGCTATTCTCCGGATGCTATATGAAAGCTGATTTGCAAAAGAGGCTAAGGAATGGTTTAAAGACTGTCGGAGGAAAACTCCTAGGCTGTTCACGCAGTGAGGCTTTTTGAGGATTATAGTGTGGACTAAGTGGTAATCCAGTCTGACGGCCGGCAACGGGGTCAAGACGAGCGTAAAGGGAAACCGCCTTTTCGGCGACGAGGAGGTGTCTTGTCTGGGAAAACCTACTGGACCTAAGCCACAGCGTTTACTCAAAAAGTTGCCACTCACTTTCCATACTTAGGAGCAAAGAAGATCAATATGAAGTTTTCGATCAAGCACTCCATCAAATGGAGTATTTTTATATCGATCGTCACATTTGCGCTAGCGTGTATCTTCTCTGTCGTTTCGACCGCCTTATTGGCAGGAGTCAGTTGGGGAATCGGCACGCTTATTGTTTTTTTACTGATACTGATCGGGATCGTGTTCGATATTATGGGACTCGCCGCCGCCGCCGCGGACGAGAAGCCGTTTCACGCTATGGCGGCCGAACGCGTTCACGGATCAAGGCAAGCGATCTATATCGTTCGCAATGCCGACCGTTTTTCCAATTTTTGCAATGACGTTGTGGGCGACGTAAGCGGCGTGATTAGCGGAGCCGCAACGGCGCTCGTCGTGGCGAATTTAATTGCGACCATGAATGCGAGCAACGTCGTGGTGACGACAGCAGTAAGCGTTGTCTTCGCCGGCATCGTATCCGCACTTACGGTCGGAGGCAAAGCGATGGGCAAATCGTACGCCATTCATTATTCCACCGGCATCGTGCTGACGATCGGCAAGTTTTTCGACGTATTGGAACGAAGATTGCGCATTCGCATATTTGTAAAGAAAAAAAGCAAATCGAGCAAAGGAAAGCGAGGAAAATCACGTGCTGCTAGACCAAATTGATCAACCCGACGATCTGAAAAAATTATCGGTCCCGGAATTAACGCAATTGGCAGCCGAAATTCGCCAATTTCTTATCGAGAAGCTTTCCGTTACAGGCGGGCATCTCGCGCCCAATTTGGGCGTTGTCGAATTGACGCTGGCATTGCATTATTTATACCAAAGCCCGAAAGACAAGTTTATTTTCGACGTCGGACATCAAGCATACGTTCACAAAATTTTGACGGGACGCATGGACAAATTCGATACGCTGCGCAAATATAAAGGATTATGCGGTTTCGTCAAACGCTCCGAGAGCGAGCATGACGTATGGGAAGCGGGTCACAGCAGCACGTCGTTGTCCGCCGCGATGGGCATGGCGACGGCGCGCGATTTGAAAGGCGAAGACCATAAAGTGATCGCGGTGATCGGGGACGGCGCTTTGACGGGAGGCATGGCCTTCGAAGCGCTGAACCATATCGGCCACGAGAAGAAAAATTTGATGGTTGTGCTGAACGACAATGAAATGTCCATCGCGCCGAATGTCGGAGCGATGCATAACTATTTAAGCAAAATTCGTTCCGACAAACATTATTTGCGGGCCAAAGGCGAATTGGAACAGTTCCTCAAAAAAATTCCGGCCATCGGCGGAAAGCTGGCCAAGACGGCCGAACGAGTGAAGGACAGCTTGAAATATTTAGTCGTTTCCGGCGTATTGTTCGAAGAGTTGGGCTATACCTATTTCGGGCCGATTAACGGCCACGATATCGAAGCGATGCTCGATGCGTTCAGACAAGCGGACAATGTAGACGGTCCGGTATTGATGCATGTCGTCACCGTCAAAGGAAAAGGCTACTCGCCGGCGGAAGCGGACTCGCATAAATGGCACGGCATTACGCCGTACAAAATGGAATCCGGACAAGTGCTGAAGGCCGTCGGCAATCCGATGTATACGGAAATCTTCGGTAGCACGCTGATCGAGCTCGCCGAGCAGGACGAACGCATTGTCGCCGTTACGCCTGCGATGCCGGGCGGTTCGGGGCTGCTTGCCTTCGGAGAACGGTTCCCGAACCGAATGATCGATGTCGGCATCGCCGAGCAACATGCGGCCACGATGTGCGCGGCGCTAGCTTTGGAAGGGCTCAAGCCCGTATACGCGGTCTATTCGACCTTCTTGCAGCGGGCGTACGATCAAGTCGTTCACGATATTTGCCGGCAAAACGCCAACGTCATCTTCGCGATCGACCGGGCGGGATTCGTCGGCGCGGACGGCGAAACGCATCAAGGCGTCTACGATATCGCTTATTTGCGCCATATTCCCAATATGGTGCTTATGATGCCGAAGGATGAGAACGAGCTTCGCCATATGATGAAAACGGCGCTTGAATACAACGATGGGCCGATCGCCGTTCGTTACCCGCGCAATAACGCCGTTGGCGTGCCGCTCGATCCGGAGATGAAGCCGATTCCGATCGGAACGTGGGATATCGTGCGCGAAGGAGATTCGGCGGCGATCGTAGCTGCCGGACCGATGATTCCAGTCGCGGAAGAGGCGGCGGAACTGTTAAAACGGGAAGGTATGAGCGTGCGGGTCGTCAATGCAAGATTTATTAAGCCGTTGGATGAGCAAATGCTGTTGCAGCTTGCCAAGGAAGGCTTGAATTTGATCGTATTGGAAGAATCGTCCCAAATCGGAGGCTTGGGCAGCGCGGTTTTGGAATTTTATTCGAATAAAGGCATTTTCAATATGCATGTCAAAACGCTCGGCGTGCCGGATTACTTCGTCGAGCACGGCAGCATCGTCGAACAGCGGCAGGAAGTCGGTCTGACCCCAGGCAGAGTCGCGACGGAACTGAAAGCGATGTTGCCGCGGATTAAATTAAGCGCAAAGTAGGTTTATATGGATGTCGAATCAGAAAGAGCGGATCGATGTGCTGCTCGTCGAACAAGGTTTATGCGACAGCCGGGAAAAGGCGAAAGCCGCGATTATGGCCGGATTGGTGTTCAATAAGGACGGAGAACGGCTCGAAAAAGCGGGAATGAAGATTGCGCGCGATACGGAGCTGCAAGTGAAAGGGGCCGTTCATCCTTATGTAAGCCGAGGCGGCTTGAAGCTGGAGAAGGCGCTTCGTACGTTCGAATTGGACATTGCCGATTCCGTCATGCTGGATATCGGCGCGTCTACCGGCGGTTTTACCGACTGCGCGCTGCAGCATGGAGCGCGGTACGTTTATGCAATCGATGTCGGATACAATCAGTTGGATTGGTCGCTTCGCAACGACAGCAGAGTTCATGTGATGGAAAGAACGAATTTCCGCTACACGACCCCGGAGGATTTAGCGGGACCGGTTCCGGACTTTGCAACGATCGACGTATCGTTCATATCGCTTACCATCATATTGCCTCCTTTGCTCGCCTTGCTGCGCCGTCCTGCCCGGGTCGTCGCCCTCATTAAGCCGCAGTTCGAGGCAGGCAAGGAGAAAGTCGGCAAATCCGGCGTCGTGCGCGACCGGAAAGTGCATCAAGAAGTGCTCGAGCGGATCCTTGCATACGCCGCCGGACTCGGTTTCCGCCTGGACGGCCTGACGTTCTCGCCGATCACGGGCGGAGAAGGAAATATCGAATTTTTGGCTTGCTGGACGCTGGCGGAAGGCGCCGAGACGATGGAACGGGAAGGCGTAGACGCGTCTCTTATCGAGAAGGTCGTGCGGGACGCCTCGCATACGTTTACCGGAAACTCATCCAACGGATGAGTTTCTTTTGTTTAAAAAAAGGATATTGGCTGGTTTTCCGCGAATAAGATGTGCAAGAAGTCTTTCCATCGTTTGAGGTGATTCGAATGGGGCGCAGTGATGAATTCGTCATGATCGGAATTATCGTCCTGATCGCTATTTGGATTTATTTCGCATTTCGCAAGTGGCTGCTCGAACCGACCTCGTTACGGTATATTCCTTTAAACAACGACATTAAAGAATCCGTCGCGGTGCAACTGCTGGAACGGGCCGGCTACGAGGTGATCGGGGGCAAGTTCCGCATTCCGTTTCATTTTACGGTAAACGGAGACGATCTGCACAGCCGCTTGTTCGTGGATTTAGTCGCAAGACAAGGGAAAGAATGTTATTTAGTGAAAATCGCGCGGGACCGCATGCCGATCGATTGGACGGGCAGCGGCGTCCGCAATCGTTTGCTTGCGTATTTTTTAATATATGGAGATTGCGCAGGGATATTATATATTGATGAAAAAGAACAGCAAATCCATAAAATACAATTTCAATTTGACGAAGACGATTAGCGTTGATTGCGGTTTCTAGGTCCGACGAACAAATTGGAGGAGGGTATCATGAAGGGACAACGACATGTAAAAATTCGCGAAATTATTATGAATCGGGACATTGAGACGCAGGACGAACTCGTGGACGCGCTGCGAAATGCCGGATACCAGGTGACGCAAGCTACCGTTTCGCGCGATATTAAAGAAATGCAGCTCATTAAAGTGCCGCTTGAGAACGGAAACTATAAATATTCGATGCCTACCGATCAACGCTACAATCCGGTTCAAAAATTAAAACGGGCGCTCGTGGACAATTTCGTTCATATCGACTATACGGAAAATTTGGTGGTCATGAAATGTTTGCCGGGAACGGCCAACTCCATTGCCGTATTGATGGACAATTTGGAGTGGGAAGAAATTATGGGCACGATTTGCGGCGACGATACGATGCTGATCATTTGCCGCAATAAAGAAAATAGCGGCAAAATCGTCAATCAAATTATGGATTTGATTTCGTAAGGATGGTGGAACTATGCTTGTGGCGTTATCGATTCGGAATTTAGCCGTCATCGAGTCGGTTTCTGTTGATTTTCATAAGGGATTTCACGTATTGACAGGGGAAACGGGCGCGGGCAAATCGATTATTATCGATGCTTTAAGTTTAGTGATCGGCGCGCGCGGCTCGGCGGAATTCGTACGCTACGGATGCGATAAAGCGGAGATTGAGGCGATGTTCAATCTGCAAGCGGACCATCCGGTATGGGATGTGCTGAAGGAGATGGGCATACATACCGAGGAAGACGAGCATCTCGTCGTCCGGCGCGAATTGACAGCCCAAGGCAAAAGCGTCAGCCGCATTAACGGGCAAATGGTCAATTTGACGATGCTGCGCCAGGTGGGGGAGCATCTGGTCAACATTCACGGCCAGCATGAGCATCAATCCTTATTGCAAGTCGATAAGCATCTGCATTTATTGGATACGTACGGCGAGACGATCATTGCGCCTGTCAAAGCCGAATACCAAGATGTGTACAAGCAATTCGTCGCCGTGCGCAAACAATTGGAAGAGCTTGAAGAATCGAGCCAAAAATCGTTGCAAATGCTGGATCTGTACCGCTTTCAAATCGAGGAAATCTCAAGCGCCGGCTTGAAAATCGGCGAAGACGAATCATTGGCGGAAGAGAAGCGCAAACTAGCCAATAGCGAGAAAATGATGGATACCGTATCGGAAGCATACGAAACGATATACGGAAGCAAAGGGCTGGATTCGGTCGGCAAAGCCGTTTCCAAATTGAACGATATCGTTTCCTTCGACGCGCCGGCGCTGCAGCCGATTATCGAACAGTTGCAATCCGCGTATTATCAAATGGAAGACGCGGCTTTCGCGCTGCGCGACTATCGGGAAAGAATCGAATTTAATCCGGCGCGATTGGAGCAAATCGAAGAACGGCTCGATCTGCTCGTCTCTTTCCGGCGCAAATACGGCGATAACGTTGCGGAAATATTGGCTTATTTGGATCGAATCCGGAAGGAAACCGAAACGATCGAGAATAAAGACGAAGTGATGCGCAAGCTGCAGCAAGAAGCCGACGGCTTGTTCGCGAAGCTGGTCGTATTGGCGGAGCGGCTTAGCGGTTTGCGCAAACAATGCGCCGAACGGCTAACGAAACAAATGGAATCGGAACTGACCGATTTGCAAATGGAACGTACGCGGCTCGCAGTCAAGCTCGAGCGAACGGAAGACCCAAGCGGCCTGGATGTCGACGGCGTACGGATCCGGTTTACGAAACACGGGTTCGACAGCGCCGAGTTTCTGATCTCGCCTAATCCGGGAGAGCCGCTTCGGCCTTTGCACAAAATCGCTTCCGGCGGCGAGCTGTCGCGTCTTATGCTTGCGCTGAAATCGATATTCGCCGCCGTCGACCGGGTTCCGGTGCTCGTCTTCGACGAGGTCGATACGGGGGTCAGCGGACGGGCTGCGCAATCGATCGCCGAGAAAATGTCCAAGCTGGCGGAGATGTGCCAAGTGTTCTCCATTACGCATTTGCCGCAAGTCGCTTGCATGGCCGATCGTCATTATTTGATCCAAAAGCAAGTCGTCGGGGAACGAACGATGACGAATGTAGAAGCGTTATCGAGCGAAGGGCGCGTGGCGGAACTCGCCCGCATGCTGGGCGGTGTCGAAATCACCGAGAAGACGCTGCACCACGCCCAGGAAATGCTGACGCTGGCGGACGCCAAAAAAGCGATGTAATCGCTTGAAAGGAGCGGCTTGCAGCAATGCAAAGCCGCCTTAGGGAACGGACACTTTCATTGGTTTTACGATCAATTTTTTCAGTAATAAAACGCTCCGGCCAAGGTTATCTTATAGGTACGCAATTGGCGACTGCCTTTCTCGTCAAGCGAAAGAAGGAAAGGGAGCGTGACATCTTGAATTCCACCGTTAGGAAAAGATTCATCGGTCTTTTACTTGTTTTTTCCGTATGCATACTTACCACGACGACACCGTTTCAGAACTTTGCCACCTTTCCGAGCGAAGTACGCCTTTTTACCGGACAGCACAAGGATTTGATGCTCTCCATTCCCGTTCAGGCGCAAGCCAGTCTGGATCGCCCGGATGTCGTGCAGGTGAACGGAGCGGCGGGGCCATCGTTCAACGTCTCGTTGAACAAGCCGATTCATTTGCAGACGGCGCAAAGCGGCCAAGCGGAATTAAAGCTGAAATTATTCGGCAAAATTCCGTTCAAAACGGTCAAAGTGAACGTCGTTCCCGATTTGAAAGTCATTCCCGGCGGACAAACGATCGGGGTAAAGGTGAAATCCGCCGGCATTTTGGTCGTCGGTCACCATTTGGTTGCGGCCGACAAAGACCGTAAAGTGTCGCCAGGCGAAGATGCGAATATTAAACTTGGGGATTTGATTACCCGGATCGACGGCGTTCCATTGAACGATGTGTCCAAAGTCGCCGCTCTTGTGGAAGAAGCGGGCAAGAAGAACAGGCCGCTCGAATTGACCATTTTGCGCGACGGCCAAGAAATCAAGACGAAGCTAACCCCCGCTTACGATACGAAGGATAAGGCATGGCGCCTCGGATTGTATATCCGCGATTCGGCTGCGGGAGTAGGAACGCTAACATTCTATGCGCCGGATCAAGGAGCGTTCGGAGCGCTCGGGCATGTCATTACCGATATGGACACCCAAACGCCGATCGTAGTCGGCAAAGGCGAAATCGTTCAATCGAACGTTACTTCGATTTCCAAGAGCCAAGACGGGGAACCGGGGGAAAAACGAGCCCATTTTCTGAAAGAAACGAAAGTTTTGGGTGAGATCGAGCGCAACACGCCATTTGGCATCTTCGGCAAGATGAAAGCCAATCCCGAACACAGCTTGTTTAAAAAACCGATTCCTGTCGCCTTCGCGGAGGAAGTAAAGGAAGGTCCGGCGCAAATACTAACGGTCGTCGAGGGCCAACAAGTCGAACGCTACAATATCGAGATCGTTCATGTAACCCGTCAAACGACTCCGGCCACGAAAGGGCTCGTGATCCGCATTACCGATCCGCGCTTGTTGGAAAAGACGGGAGGAATCGTACAGGGGATGAGCGGGAGCCCGATCATTCAAAACGGCAAATTAATCGGCGCCGTCACTCATGTCTTCGTCAACGATCCGAAATCGGGTTACGGTTGTTTTATCGAATGGATGCTGCAGGATGCGGGCATTATGATCAAAAATTCCGGCAACGCCAAAGATAAGGCATCGTAATGTGATCCCCCTTTCAGGGGGATTTGTTCCATCGGGCAAACCTCTTTTATATGGTCACACGGAAAGGCTTCGGTATGAAGCTTTTTTCATTTTTTGTCGAATGGAAACGAAAAAAGTTGGAACATGTAATAAAATTATTATTATAAAATATTTTTTAGAAAAAATAAAGAAAAATAATTTTCGACAGGAGGAATTTACTGGGTGATGTCGAATTTCTTTTTCTGGACAGGAAAAAAAGCAAGATTGAATTTAAACAGATGAAGGAGGATCCAGTAGTGCAAAAGATTGAAGTATTGTTAGCGGACGACAACCGAGAATTTACGAATTTATTGGCGGAATATATTTCGGAACAGGGGGATATGGTGGTTACTGGCATCGCTTATAATGGCGAAGAAGTGCTGCGCCTCATTGAAGAATCGCGCAAAGCGCCCGACGTCATTATTTTGGATATCATCATGCCGCATTTGGACGGGCTTGGCGTTCTCGAAAGATTGCGCGCCATGAATTTGACTCCGCAGCCTAAAGTCATCATGCTGACGGCTTTCGGCCAGGAAAATATTACGCAAAAAGCGGTACAGCTCGGCGCTTCGTATTACATCCTCAAACCTTTTGATTTGGAAGTGCTTGCGAACCGTGTGCGGCAATTGATCGGAACGGTAACGATGGCTTCGGTCGGCACGCCGATCGTTTCATCTCCTAAGTCGAACGTGGTTCCAATGGGCAAAGGGAAAAACTTGGACGCTAATATTACTTCGATTATCCATGAAATCGGAGTGCCGGCGCATATTAAAGGGTATCAATATTTGCGCGAGGCGATTACGATGGTGTACAACAACATTGAAATACTCGGCGCGATTACGAAAACGCTGTACCCGGCCATCGCCGAAAAATTCAAAACGACGCCGAGTCGCGTCGAACGTGCGATCCGCCACGCGATTGAAGTCGCTTGGACGCGCGGCAATATCGACTCGATTTCGCATTTATTCGGCTATACGATCAACATTTCGAAGTCGAAACCGACCAATAGCGAGTTCATCGCGATGGTGGCCGACAAGCTGCGGATCGAGCATAAGGTGAGTTGATCGCCAAGGGCATAAAAAGAGCAATTACATAATGCTTTAAGTACTTGATTCGCCGCATCATAAACGGTTGTAGCAGCCGTTTACGATGCGGCGTTTTTAACGTTTGTAAGCGATTTTGACCGAATTAGGCGAAAAAACAATTGACAATGCAGCGTAACTTTGTTTATATTAAGCATTAATACATGAAATGACGATGACGGAGAAGAGTAAGCTGGGACGTCCTAAGCCAGGGATCGCGCTGCCGGAGACTGAGAGCGCGCGAGTGGAAAGAGCAGCCGAAGTTCGCTCCCGAGTTGGCCCTTGAAAGGCGGCGGCTTCTTGACCGGTCGGTTGCCGTACGAGTAGAGGCGTTCCGGTTCGCACGCCGTTACCGTGTCAGAGTGAACAACCGTCTGGAGCCGGCGATATGCCGTAAGCTCACGTAAACAACGGGTGTTAATTAGGGTGGTACCACGATTCCTCGTCCCTTTGCGGACGGGGATTTTTTGTTTTCGTTGAAAGAAATTAAAGGAGTTGGAAACGATGAATACGGACATGATGCTGGAAACGTTACAGGAACAATTAAATCATATAGATTTGGAATTAATTCATATTTTGAACCGGCGCGAAGCGACGATGCGCGAAATCGAACGCGCGCAAACCGGCGATGAGCTGGCTGTACGCTCCGTGCACGAGGACGAAGTCGCCGCGACGTTACGGCAGTCGTTCCCGGCTTTGGCCCCAGCGGCGAAGCCGGCGAAAAGCAAGCGCACGCTGCTTGTCAGCCGGGAAGCGCGAAGCGTTGACACGGTTCTGCATATTAAGGACGCGGTAATCGGCGGCGGTGCGAACTGCCTCGTGGCCGGCCCGTGTTCGGTGGAAAGCTACGAGCAAACCCGCAAAGTGGCGGCGGCGCTGAAGGAGAACGGCGTTCGCATTATGCGGGGCGGCGCTTACAAGCCGCGGACGTCGCCGTACGATTTCCAAGGTCTCGGCGTCGAAGGGCTGCAAATTTTGCGGGAAGTGGCCAATGAATTCGGCCTCGTCACGATCAGCGAAATCGTGCATCCGGCCCATATCGAAACGGCGGCGCAATATATCGACGTCATTCAGATCGGTGCGCGCAACATGCAGAACTTCGAATTGCTCAAGGCGGCCGGCGATATGCGCATGCCGGTGCTGCTGAAACGGGGAATCGCCGCGACGATGGAAGAGTTTCTGCTTGCCGCCGAATATATCGTCTCGCGCGGCAATACGCAAGTGATGCTGATCGAACGGGGCATTCGCACTTACGAGAAATGGACGCGGAACACGCTGGACATTTCGGCCGTGCCGCTGTTGAAGCAGAAGAGCCATTTGCCCGTGCTCGTCGACGTCAGCCATTCGACCGGGTACAAAGATATTATGCTCCCATGCGCGAAAGCGGCGCTTGCCGCCGGCGCCGACGGCGTCATGGTTGAGACGCATCCCGATCCGGCCAGCGCGCTGTCCGACGCGGAGCAGCAATTGACGCTTGAGCAGTTCGCGGAGTTTTTCGCCGGGTTGAAGCAATCCGGATTGTACCGCGCGTGAATGCCGCGCGAAAGAAGATAAGACCGCCAACGGGTAGATCCCGTTAGACGGTCTTATGTTTCGTTTGGAGCTATATAGCGGCGGTTCGAGTGGATGCGGTCGGTTCGGTGCTGCGGACTGCAGTGCGTTTTACGTCCATCGTATACGTAACTCCAATTTCTACCGCTAATTCGTGTCATGTTCGCATAAAACGATCATTAGATGGAAAACCCGGCGCTAATCCCTTGCTATTCGATGAAACGCCGCAAATTTTCGAAATTAGCTCCATGAAATACCGCTATTTAACGCTCCACATATCAGCTAAACAAATTAACGGCAGGAAATACCGCTAATAAGGAAGCGCTGCGTTGGTATTTGCCGGCCCAGCAGCGCTGTCATTTTCCTTGTGGTCTCGTTCGCTTTGCTTTAAAGCGCGGCGCAACGTAATTGCGCTTGCGGTCCCGGAAAAAAATCCATCCTCCGATAAAAAAGACGCCGCCGAAGAACAGGACAAGCCCGCCGAGGAACTTCAGCCATTCGAAATCCGGCACGGCCGATTCGTCGCCGTGCTGCGCGAAATAGAAGAAAAGGCTGTCTTTCATCAATAAAAAACCGTAGGCGGCAACGATGCCGGGAATCACCAATAACAAAATGGCGATAAACCGTGAAACAACTAATTTCATGTCCGACCTCGCTCAACTGAAATTTTGATACGTCTATCATACTCTTTTTGCAAAATGTTGTCTAACGATGGCCGGTGTTTTTATTCAACATAAAAAAGTTGTACAATAGGTGGATAAGCAACGAATAAGTATTAACGAATGAAATGAAGAACTTCACTCACGGCATGGACAAGGCCAATGTTCCGAAACGGGATTTGTTCGATGCCGATGTAGCAATTGGTTCAACGACACGATTATGGGAGGTTTGATGTATGACTCTTACTTACGACGTTGCCGTACTCGGCGGAGGAATCGGCGGTTATACGGCGGCCATATCCGCCGCTCAAGCGGGGAAGACGGTTGCCATTATCGAGAAGGATTTGTTGGGAGGAACTTGCTTGCATCGCGGCTGCATTCCAAGCAAATCCTATTTGCGAAGCGCCGAATTGTTCGCTGCGATGAAGGAGAGCGAGCAGTACGGCATCGTTACGGATGGCGTTCGTTTGGACTTTGGCAAAGTTGCGGAACGGAAACAGAACATCGTCGATCAACTGCATCGCGGTTTGCAATATTTAATGAACAAAAATAAGATCGACGTACTGCAAGGGAAAGGTCGCATTATCGGACCGTCGATCTTCTCGCCGAAGAGCGGCGCATTGGCCGTGGAGCTAGCCGACGGCGAGATGGAAACGGTCGTTTCAACCAATTTGATTATCGCGACAGGGTCCCGTCCGCGCGAACTGCCGGGCTTGCCTTTCGACGGCGTCCATGTCATGTCCAGCGACGACGCGCTGCGAATGAGCGAGATTCCGGAATCCATCGTCATCATCGGCGGCGGCGTAATCGGCGTGGAATGGGCGTCAATGCTATGCGATTTCGGCGTTAGCGTAACGATCGTCGAAGCGGCTCCGCAGTTGCTGCCGGCCGAAGACGGAGATATTGCGCGCGAATTGCAGCGGTTGCTGTCCCGGCGCGGAGTCAAGGTGCTCACGAACGCGGCTGTGGCTGCGGATACATATCGAACCGACAACGGGCAAATCGTAATCGAGGCTTCGCATGAAGGGCAGCCTGCAACGTTGAAAGCGGACAAGCTGCTTGTCTCGATCGGCCGCCAGGCGAATGTGGAGCATATCGGCTTAGAGAATACCGATATTCAAGTGCGTGACGGCGTCATTCTTGTCAACGGCTCGATGCAAACGACGGAGCCGCATATTTACGCCGTGGGCGACGTGAACGGCGGTTTGCAGCTGGCGCATGCCGCCGGGCATGAAGGCATATTGGCGGTAAAGCATTTGAACGGGGAAGCCGTGCAGTCTTATGCGCATCATTTGATTCCGCGCTGCATCTATTCGCGTCCGGAAGTGGCGTCCGTCGGCTGGACCGAGAAGCAAGCCTTGGAGCGGGGGCATGCCGTGAAGAAAGCGAAAGTGCCGTTCTCCGCCATCGGCAAGGCGCTCGTATACGGCGATAGCGACGGGTTCGTCAAAGTAATCGCCGACAGGAACACGAACGATATTCTCGGCGTACACATGATCGGCCCGCATGTGACCGATTTGATCTCGGAAGCGCAGTTGGCGCAAATTTTGGACGCGACGCCGTGGGAAGTGGGACAATCTATCCATCCTCATCCTACCTTGTCCGAAATTATCGGAGAAACGATGCTTGCGCTTGACGGAAAGTCGATTAATATTTAACGGAAGCGAAATCGTAAAAAAGTTCATTTTCTTTTTTGGCGGAAAGAGAGTATAATGAGTTTAAACCCAAGTCTTAGTACCAGGTTATAATACCAACATTGGGTTTCAAACAAAGGAGGTATCTCCATGAATCAAAAAACGATCGAACAACAACAAACGAAGCATGAGCAGCTCGGTTTAACTGACGAGCAAGTGATTGAAATGTACAAATATATGCTGCTCGCCCGGAAATTCGACGAACGTACGCTGCTATTGCAGCGTGCGGGGAAAATCAATTTTCACGTATCGGGAATCGGGCAGGAATGCGCGCAAGTTGCCGCGGCATTCGCATTGGACCGCGAGCACGATTATTTCTTGCCGTATTACCGCGATTACGGGTTCGTCCTCTCCGTCGGCATGACGGTCCGCGAACTGATGCTTTCCGTCTTCGCCAAGGCGGAGGATCCGAACAGCGCCGGCCGGCAAATGCCGGGCCACTTCGGCTGCAAACGGCTGCGCATCGTAACGGGCTCAAGCCCGGTGACGACGCAACTGCCGCATGCCGTCGGTTTCGCGTTGGCGGCCAAAATGAAAAAGCAAAATTTCGTTTCTTTCGTCACATTCGGCGAAGGCTCCAGCAACCAGGGCGATTTTCATGAAGGATGCAATTTTGCCGGGGTTCATAAGCTCCCAGTCGTTATTATGTGCGAGAACAATCAATACGCGATTTCCGTGCCGCTGCATAAGCAAGTGAGCGGGAAAATTAGCGATCGGGCTCTCGGTTACGGATTTCCGGGCGTACGCGTCGACGGCAACGACACGCTGGAAGTGTACCGCGTCGTGAAAGAAGCGCGCGAACGGGCGCTTCGCGGGGAAGGGCCGACGTTGATCGAAGCGATGATGTACCGGCTTTCGCCCCATTCGACATCGGATAACGATTTGGTGTACCGGACGAAGGAAGAGGTCGATTCTTACCGGGCCAAGGACGGGATTCCCCGTTTTAAGCAATATTTGATCGAATGCGGCATTTGGGACGAGAAGCGCGATGAAGAATTGCAGGCCCGGTTGCAGCAAGAAGTGAACGAGGGGACGGATTATGCGGACAAGGCGCCGTTTCCGAAGCCGGAAGATATGCTGCTGCACGTTTATGCGGATAGAGGAGGGGAATAGGCATGGCGGTTATAGAGTATATCGATGCGATTCGCCTCGCCATGAAGGAAGAGATGGAACGCGACGAGGATGTGTTCGTGCTCGGCGAAGACGTCGGGTTGAAGGGAGGCGTCTTCACAACGACGAAAGGCTTGCAGGAGCAATTCGGCGAGATGCGGGCGCTGGATACTCCGCTCTCCGAGTCGGCGATAGCGGGCGTTGCGATTGGCGCGGCCATGTACGGCATGAAGCCGATCGCGGAAATGCAATACTCCGATTTTATGTTCCCGGCCACGAATCAAATCATAAGCGAGGCGGCGAAAATCCGCTATCGTTCCAACAACGATTGGAGTTGCCCGGTAGTGATCCGCGCTCCGATCGGGGGCGGCATATTTGGCGGTTTATATCATTCGCAATGTACGGAATCGGTATTTTTCGGCACGCCCGGCTTGAAGATCGTCGCTCCTTATTCGGCATACGACGCCAAAGGATTGTTGAAAGCGGCGGTGCGCGACCCGGATCCGGTACTCTTCTTCGAGCATAAAAAATGCTACAAGCTGATTAAAGGCGACGTTCCGGACACGGATTATATTGTGCCGATCGGCAAAGCGAACGTCATTCGCGAAGGGACGGACATTACGGTCATCGGCTACAGCTTACCGCTGCATTTCGCGATGCAGGCGGCGGACGAGCTTGCGCAGGAAGGAATCAGCGCGCATATATTGGATTTGCGCACGCTTCAGCCGCTCGATAAAGAGGCGATTCTGGAAGCGGTGAAGAAAACGGGCAAGGTGCTGATCGTTCACGAGGACAATAAAACCGGCGGGGTAGGAGCCGAAGTGTCGGCCATCATCGCCGAGGAACTGCTGTTCGATTTGGACGCTCCGATTAAGCGGCTATGCGGGCCGGATGTGCCGGCGATGCCGATCAGTCCGCCATTGGAGAAATTTTATATGTTGAACAAGGACAAAGTGAAAGAAGCAATGCGGGAGCTTGCATTGTTCTAGGACGGTTCGGATCCGAACAGGTTCGAACAGCCAAATAAAGGAGTTGAGTAACATGTCATCGAATAAAGGGCTAGTAGAAGTTGCCATGCCGCAGTTCGCGGAATCCCTTGTCTCGGCTACCATCGGCAAATGGCTGAAAAAGCCGGGCGATACGGTCGAGCAGTACGAGCCGGTGTGCGAAGTGATCACCGATAAAGTGAATGCGGAGCTGCCTTCGACGGTAACCGGCGTTTTGAAAGAAATTTGGGTCGAAGAGGGCCAAACGGTCGATGTCGGCACGCCGATCTGTGTCATCGAAACGGCCGGAGGGAATCATGAAGGCGAGGCGCAAACGGCAATCGCGCCGCCTGCCGCTTCCGCGGCTCCGAAGGGCGGCGATCAGAGCATGCGCAGTCGATATTCGCCGGCGGTTCAGCAACTGGCAGCCGAGCACGGCATCGATTTGCGGCAAGTCCCCGGAACGGGATTGGGGGGACGAATTACGCGCAAAGACGTTTTGAGCTACATTGAAAACGGCAAACCGGCTCCGGCGCCAACGCATGCCGGCTCTGCCGCCGGCGGATTCGCGGGTGCGCCGGCCGCTTCCGCGGGGATCGACGAAATGGCGTTAGCCGCCAAAGCCCCTGTGCGCCATTCCGGGCTGCATTTGTC
The DNA here is from genome assembly GCF_918697855.1 of Paenibacillus sp. CECT 9249. Classification (NCBI taxonomy): domain Bacteria; kingdom Bacillati; phylum Bacillota; class Bacilli; order Caryophanales; family Paenibacillaceae; genus Paenibacillus; species Paenibacillus sp. CECT 9249. The sequence continues at coordinate 99,889 of NZ_CAKKLI010000004.1, forward strand.
CGAAACGCCGAAAATTCCGCATATTGAAGTAGAGGGCCAGAACAACTTCGGCGGAGGTCGGGGAGAATACTTTATCGACGTTACCCCAATCCGGAATACGATCGCTACCCGAATGCGCCAAAGCGTTGCGGAAATTCCGCATGCTTGGACGATGATCGAAGCGGACGTCACGAATTTGGTATTATTAAGAAATAAATATAAAGACGAATTTATGCGCAATGAAGGCGTTAATTTGACTTATCTCGCCTTTTTCCTTAAAGCGGTCGTCAACGCCATTAAAGATTATCCGATTATGAATTCGGTGTGGGCGGTTGACAAAATTATCGTGAAACGCGATATCAATTTATCGCTCGCCGTCGGTACGGAGGATTCGGTGTTGACGCCTGTCATTAAAAAAGCGGATCAAATGAACATCGCCGGATTGGCGCGCGAAAGCTACGAATTGGCGAAGAAAACGCGGGAAGGCAAGCTGTCGATTAACGATATGCAAGGCGGAACGTTTACGGTGAACAACACCGGTTCGTTCGGATCCATCTTATCTTATCCGATTATCAACTACCCGCAGGCGGCGATTGTAACCTTCGAATCGATCGTCAAGAAGCCTGTCGTGATCAACGATATGATCGCCGTTCGCTCGATGGCGAACATTTGCTTATCATTGGATCACCGGATTTTGGACGGCGTCATTTGCGGCCGTTTCCTGCAGCGCTTGAAAGACAATCTGGAAAGCTACGACCTCGATACGCAATTGTATTAAAAGGAAGGAACGTGCAGCGAAGATGAGCAAGCAATTGGACGTAAGCTATTTTCCATTACTCGATTATGCGGAAGCTTGGGAGATGCAGAAATCTCTAGTCAAGGAAATCGACGGAGCGAAGCGGAATGAGACGCTGCTGCTCTTGCAGCATCCGGCCACCTTTACGATCGGTTCGCAGAAGCATCCCGAGCATCTGCTCTGGAACGAACAACAATTGCGCGATAAAGGCATCGCGGTATTCGAAATCGATCGCGGAGGCGATATTACGTATCACGGGCCGGGGCAACTCGTCGGCTATCCGCTGCTTGCGCTCGACGCCGAGAATATGGATCTGCACGGATATTTGCGGAACTTGGAGCAAGTCATTATCAATTACTTGGCGAAATTCGGCATTACAGGCGGGCGCAAGCCGGAATATACCGGCGTTTGGGTCGGCAACGAGAAGATTGCCGCCATTGGCGTCAAATTCAATAAGCGCCGGCAGCGCCGAGGGTTTATTACGAGCCATGGGTTCGCCTTTAACGTTGCATCGGGGATTCAGCATGAAGGCTTCACCGGAATCATTCCGTGCGGGATCGAGGAATACGGCGTCACATCGCTTGAGGATTGTACCGGGCAGCGATTCGCCGTGCAGGATGTGGCAAGGGAACTGCTGCCCTGCTTCGTCGAAGTGTTCGGTTACGAACCTGTGATCGAAGGCGGACTAGTATAAAAGCGGTTCGACCAGAATCAGCAATGTGGATACGACCATGGCGAGCAGCATTAAGTAAATGACGAGACGGAACCAAAATTTTCTTCTTTTATTCATGAACGTTTCTCCTTTGCAATATAATACGGAAGTTTTGAAGTTAGGCATGCGGTCCAAGAATAACATCGGACAAATCTATTGTAACCTATCTGGTCGATTGGAGGAAAGTCGCATGATCGTGCAAGACCGAATTGTGCAACAACTTGTTGAACTGGTGCAGATCGACAGCGAAACGCGAAACGAACGGGCCATATGCGATGCATTAATCGAAAAGTTCAACGAACTCGGCCTATCCGTCGATGAGGACGATACCGCTGCGCGCACCGGGCACGGGGCGGGCAATTTATTCGCCGTCCTGGAAGCGACGCCGGGACAGTCGGACGTCCCGACCGTGTTCTTCACGGCCCATATGGACACGGTGGCCCCTGGCCAAGGCATCAAACCGGTTATCGGCGCGGACGGGTACATACGCAGCGACGGCACAACGATCCTGGGCTCGGACGATAAAGCCGGTTTGGCCGCGATTCTCGAAGCGATTCGAGTGCTGCGGGAACAGGACATACCGCACGGCAAAATACAGTTTGTCATTACGGTTGGGGAAGAATTAGGTCTGGTAGGCTCGCGCGCAATCGACCGCAATCGTCTGGAAGCGAAATTCGGCTTTGCGCTCGATTCCAACGGCGAAATTGGCGAAATTGCCGTGTCCGCTCCGGCGCGGGCGGAAATTACGATGAAAGTATTCGGGAAATCGGCGCATGCCGGCGTCAACCCCGAGGATGGAATCAGCGCGGTGCAGGTGGCAAGCAAGGCGATTTCGCGGATGTCGCTTGGCCGCATCGATAAGGACACAACCGCTAATATCGGACGCTTCGAAGGCGGCGGCGCCACGAATATCGTGTGCGATTTCGTGAAGATTGACGCCGAGGCGCGCAGCATGGAGCAGGCTAAGCTCGACCGCCAACTGGCGGCGATGAAGGAAGCGCTGGAATCCGCGGCGGCGGAATTCGGCGCGCGCGCCGAATTTATAAGCAATCTCGCATACCCGGCATTCCGCCTTACGGATGACGATGAGGTCGTCCGACTCACGTCCGCGGCGATCGCGAGCATCGGCAGGCAGCCGAGCACGTTCCAGACCGGAGGCGGCAGCGATGCCAACATTTTTAACGGGATGGGCATTCCGACCGTCAATTTGGCCGTCGGTTACGAGGACATCCATACGACCAATGAACGCATCAAGATCGAAAACTTGGTGAAGACAGCCGAGATGGTCGTGGCGATCGTGCGGGAAACGGCGAAGCGACGGTAGAAATATGCGGGACTGAGCGGGCGCTCAGTCCTTTTGTTGATCGCAGCTTACAGAGCCGATCTTTTTCCGTCGGCGGTTTGCGCAGCGGTAGGATTGTCGGAGGCTTCCGATATTTTAAATTTTAACGAGTACAACGCGGCGATGGCGATCATTGCGGCGGACACAAAATATGCCGTCATGAGGGACGTCGATTTCATAATGAACCCGGACGAGGCGGACCCGAGCAGAATGCCTCCCGTAATAATCGGAGCAAGAATGCCGCTCGTCCGCCCGACATATTTCTCTTCGACCCATTGGATCATAAACATGTTCATCACGATTTGAAAAAAAGCTTGGATCATGCCGACCAGAAAACGCATCGATCCCGTCAGCACAACGGAACGGGACAGCACCTCCACGGCAATCGACGCCGCCAGCGCCAAAATGCCGGCAAACATGACAAGCTTGGCATGCGAGCGCAGCCATTCCGAGCTTCCCGCCGCAACGGCGCCGCCGATTAGAAGCCCGATTCCCGCCAAAGCGTAAAACCATTGCAAACTTTCTTTTTCCAATCCAAGCCGTTCCATTAAAATGTAAACGTCCAACGGTTCGATGAGGCCGATCCCGAGTCCGAACAGCGCCATCACGACAGCCAACACCGTCAAGTTGCGATGATTGAGAACATAGACGAGTCCTTCGCGCATATCGCGGATTAACGAAGAAGACGTCTCGGACGAATCGCGGGGCGAAGGGGGGAGGGCGAACTGAATGAGCGCCGCGGATGCAAACAAAATCATTAACGCGATCATCGAGTAATGAATGCCGAGCGAAGTATAGATCAACGTTCCGATCATCGGCCCGACGATGAGAAATATGGACATCAACCCTTGCGTGATGCCGATCGCAATCCCGACTTGCGCATCGGGAATATGCCGTTTGAACAAGATCGCCGAAGAAGGCTGAGAAAATTGGCTGACGACAGCGGAAACGACCGTAGCGACGAATGCCGCTTGCCATATGCCAGAGACGATACAAATCAAAATAACGGCGATCGAAGCGGAACTCAACAAATCGCCTGCGATGACCGTTTTCTTCGGATTCCAGCGGTCCGCCAGCGTTCCGCCGACGATCGAGAATAGAAAGATCGGCAATAATTGAAATACGGTAATCAAAGATACGGCTACAGGGTCGTTATTTGTTTGTTCCATCACGTAGAACAGTATTGCGATGTTTCGAATCCAAATGCCCAATTGTTGGATGAGGTCGGCTATTGCTACGATTCGAAATACTTTGTTTTGGATAAGTGATTTCATACATGATCCCCTTTCGTCACAATTAATCTGACCATTCAGTTTAATTAATTGCAAAAATAAAACGGAAAAAGCGCTGTTAGGGCCTGATTCCGTTTAAAAAAACGTCGATCGCCTTGCGATGCAACGCCACTACTTTATCATAGGACGGCTCTCTTATTAAGATTGACCCAACACCTGCAAGCATGCCGAACAAAATATCGGTCAACTCGTCCGCGTCGTCCTGTTTAAACTCGCCGGCGTTCATGCCATCCTGCAACACTTTGATGAAAATCGGTCTTGGCATGTAAGAGATTTGTATAATGGAATCCAGCACTTCCGGATCGGCTCCGCGGCTGCCGGTGAATTCCTCTCCGGCTTTCATCAACGGATTGTTAAAGTCATCCGCGAAATGTTCCGCCAAACGGTAGAGCCGTTCCGTTTCGGTTCGAAGCGGGGCGGAAATCGCATTCCACTTATCGATCCATTCGTTCATGTTGATGTCCAACAAAGTAATAAACAACTGTTCTTTGCTCTTAAAGTGATAGTAAATGCTGCCTTTGCTGATACCGGAGCGGATGCGGATTTCTTCCATCGAGACGGCGCCGTAGCCTTTTTGGCTGAACAATTCTTTGGCGCATTGAATGATGACGCTTTTCGTTTGTTCCGTTTCCTCCGGCCGTCGTCTGGCCATGACATCGACCTCTTTCCTAATAATCTGACTGTTCAGTTTAATAACAGAATACAGGAAAGCGCCGGAAAATGCAATCATGGAGGGGCTATCGCCTTTCAGGCCCCAATCGGCGTTCCAATTCGCGCCGCAGGCTGGCGTTCGGTCCGCTCCGTTTCGCCCATTGCCGGAGATGATGGCGTATTTCCCATGCTTTGCCTACAAGCCTCATTTGGTTGGACGCGATATAACTTTTCATACGAAAGTCTCCTTCTCTTGCCCGGATTTGATATAATAACAACGTATGCTATGTTTGGACAAGTTATGCGAACCGGCAACAACGTAGAATTGCCATTGGAGGTGCAAGCTGTGAACAATCATCGAAAATTCGAAGAAAAGACGATTAAGACCGAGAAAATCTTTCAAGGAAATATCATATCGCTGCAAGTCGATACGGTAACGCTGCCGAACGGGAAGCAGGCGACGAGGGAAATTGTGAAGCATCCGGGCGCGGTAGCCGTGCTCGCGCTGCATGACGACCGAATGATCGTCGTCGAGCAATACCGGAAGCCGCTGGGCAGAAGCGAAGTGGAAATTCCGGCGGGCAAGCTGGATCCGGGAGAAGAGCCGCATCGCGCGGCCGAGCGCGAATTGGAGGAAGAGACGGGCTACCGCTGCGAATCGCTGCGGCTCATCAACTCCTTCTATACGTCCCCGGGATTTGCCGACGAAATCATCCATTTGTATCTTGCGGAAGGGTTGGTTCCGGGCGCCATGCGGCTGGACGAGGACGAATTTCTCGAATGCGAAAGCCTTACGCTCGAAGAGGCGCAGCAATATATCGCCGAAGGGAAAATTAGCGACGCGAAAACGATATTGGCGGTATACGCTTGGCAGATATACCGGTTGACGGGGCAGATCGGATCATGAGCGGCCAAGAATCGATGCCGAACCGTTCGGAGCGGGAAGGATCGCAGGCTCGCAATAAAGCGGGATTGCGTTCGTTCTATGCCGATTTGCATATTCATATCGGAAGAACCGGCAAGGGCAATGCGGTCAAAATTAGCGGCAGCAAAGATCTTACGTTCGCGAATATCGCGCACGAAGCGTCGGAACGCAAAGGGATCGAATTGATCGGCATAATCGATTGCCATGCGCCGTCGGTGCAAGACGATATTATCCGCTGTCTCGACAACGGCGAAATGCATGAGCTTCAGGACGGCGGCATCCGCTACCGCGATACGACGATTCTGCTCGGCAGCGAAATTGAAGTGCGCGATCCGGGAATGGGCGAAGCGCATGTGCTGGTCTACTTCGCCAAGCTTGAGACGATACGGGAATTTACGCTCTGGATGTCGCAGCATATGAAAAATGTGGAGCTCAGCTCGCAACGCATTTACGTGCCGGCAAGAAGGCTGCAGGAGGAAGTCGCCGCGCGCGGCGGATTGTTCGTTCCGGCACATATTTTCACGCCGCATAAAGGGATTTACGGAAGCGCCTCGACCCGTATGGCGGATCTGCTTCATCCGGACTTGATCGCGGGAGCCGAACTCGGCTTGAGCGCGGATTCGGAAATGGCCGGCTATATTGCCGAACTGGATCCGTATCCGTTGTTGACGAACTCGGATGCGCATTCGCTTGGGAAAATCGGGCGGGAATATAACGAACTTCTGCTGCGTGAGCCAACGTTCGCCGAATTCCGCCTTGCGCTCGCGGGGAGGGAAGGCCGGCGGATTGCCGCCAACTACGGTTTGAACCCGCGGCTCGGCAAATACCATCGTTCCTCATGCATCCAGTGCGACTCCATTATCGACGAGCGGGAGCATGCGCATGTCCGCTGTCCGTATTGCGGCAGCGTCAAGCTGGTGCATGGGGTGCTGGACCGCATTCTCTATATCGCCGACAGGGAAACGCCGCGGGTGCCCGCGCATCGGCCGCCATACCGTTATCAAGTTCCGCTCGACTTCATCCCCGGATTGGGCAAAAGCAAGTTGAACGCGCTGCTCGCGCGATTCGGCACCGAGATGAACATCCTGCACCGGGCGGAACTTGCGGAAATTAGCGGCATCGTCGGCGAGCAAATCGCGGAGCATATTATTCAAGCGCGCAACGGCACGCTGGGCATCTCTTCCGGCGGCGGAGGCTCATACGGCAAAGTCCTTCGCTCGTAAAGGTCATAGTTTGGCCGCTTCTCTCATATTTTAATAGAAATAGACAAGAAGAGAGGAGCCGGAAAACGGATGCAGCCGCTGCGCAACTATTTGAAAGATCAGATGATTTTGTATGTTTTTGTGTCCGTCTTATTCGTCGTAGGCGTCGTGTTCGGATCGCTGATGGTGAACGCGCTGTCCCTGGACCAACAGCAGGAACTCGGCCGTTATTTGGGCCACTTTTTCAGCACCGTCGATCAAGGAGGGGTGAGCGGAGAGAGCGCGTTTTGGGATACCGCGATGGGCCATGTGAAGTGGATTGCGATCATTTGGATTTTGGGACTGTCCGTGGTTGGGCTTCCGTTCATCCTAGTGCTTGATTTTTTGAAAGGGGTGCTTGTCGGCTTTACCGTCGGGTATTTCGTCGGGCAATATTCGTGGAAGGGATTGTTGTTCGCGCTTGTGTCGGTCGCTCCGCAAAATATTATCGTCATACCGGGCATTATTATAAGCAGTGTAGCGGCGATCGGCTTTTCGCTGTACATGCTCAGAAACCGGGTGCTCACGCAGCGCAGAGGGCAGATCAAGCAGCCGTTTGTGTCATACTCCGCATTAACGCTGACGATGGCCGTCGCGATGGTCGGCATCGCCTTGTTCGAAGCGTGGGTTTCTCCTGTTATGATGCGATGGGTTGCGCCGATGCTGCTTGAGAGCGTGGCCATGGTACGAATCTAGCAAAATGTTTGACTTTAATTGCGTTATCCCCCTATAATGAAAGCAATGATAAAGGAACGCGTGAATGCCGGCAAAAGGGGGCGTACAGATGGAAGCACGAATCGAGAAAATAAAACAGCAGCTTCAGTCGCAAGGCTATAAATTGACGCCGCAGCGCGAAGCGACGGTGAGGGTGCTGTTGGAGAACGAGGACGATCATCTGAGCGCGGAAGATGTGTTTATGTTGGTAAAAGACAAGGCGCCGGAAATCGGCTTGGCCACCGTCTATCGTACGCTTGAATTGCTTAGCGAGCTGCATGTCGTAGAGAAATTGAATTTCGGCGACGGTGTGGCTCGGTATGATTTAAGGACGGACAGCAGCAAACATCATCATCACCATTTGATATGCGTGCAATGCGGCGCGATGGATGAAATTCGCGAAGATTGGCTATTGCCGCTCGAAGAACGGTTGGAGAAAGAATTTCATTTTACGGTGATCGATCACCGTCTCGATTTTCAAGGAATTTGCCATCGCTGCAATGCGAAAGCGAAATCGGAGGAGTAACGACCTCTATCACTCATGAGAAGGCCCGACGGAATGCATGTCGGGCCTTCTCATATCCGATTTTTGCGTTTGGCGGGCCGGCGATTCCTTACATTCGCGCGGAGCGTCGGCGAGCGCAGCTTCACCGTCCGCGGTTTCGCCGCATGCAGATTTGCATGCACCCTGTCTGCGGCGCGGTCTGCTTGGACAAGACCGCTGCCTTGCGCTCTTCGCGAAGATCCGCTGAGATGGAGCGCGGTGGAAGCGAGAAGGTTGCGGATTTGCGAAGGCGAAAGGCGCGGATTCAGCCGCAGCAACAATGCGGCGCTTCCGGACACGTGAGGGGCGGCCATCGACGTGCCCGAGCGCGTGCCCGTCCCTTTGCCGACCTTCAGCGACAAAATGTCGACCCCGGGCGCGGCCACGTCGACTTCTTGGCCGCGGCTGCTGAAGGAAGCGATTTTGTTGTTTCGGTTGGACGCCGCCACGGCGATCGTCTCCGGATATCTGGCGGGCTCGTCGATGCGGGTTGCATCGGACCCGTTATTGCCGGCCGATGCGACGACGACGATACCATGCCGATTCGCTCTGCGTATGCTTCTACGGAGAGCGGGACTGTTGCCGATAATGCCGAAACTCATATTGATAACATCCATGCGACGATCGATACACCATTCGACGCCTTCGATAATATCGGAAACGAAGCCGTTGCCGTTCTGATCCAACGCCTTAACGGCATATAATTTGGCGCGGGGCGCCACCCCGGTTATACCGCTGTTTATGCCGCGCGCCGCCGCGGTTCCGGCGACATGAGTCCCATGTCCGTTATCGTCGTGGAAGGAGTTTCGCGGATTGATCGTATTGATGCCTCCGGCAACTTTCAGATCCGGGTTCGGACCGATGCCCGTATCAATGACGCCGATCCGGATACTCTCTCCCGTCGAACGCGGCCATACGCTCGGAGAGCCGATGCGGCGCACGCCCCAAGGAGTACTGGAGCCGCTGACGCGCGCTCCTTTCCGCTTTGGAAAACCATGCGCCCTCGCTTTGACATCGGCTTCGACCCGCCGAATTTTGGAATGGTTTTGGGCCACTTGCGAAACTTTATTGCGGTCAACGTGGCAACATACCATATTCAGCGATTTAATTGTTTTAATCGGGGTTATTCCGTTTTTTTTCAAGAGCCGTATATACTGGAAGTAGCTTTTGCGGTCTTTTAGAATGATAAGTTGCCGCGTCGTTTGCTTGGACGGTTTGGCATGAATCATCGCTAACATTCGATCACGCTTACGCATTTCTTCTCCGCCTTTATATCGTAATTTCGTCTCGTCATTTACTCTATGTGGACGAAAGCCGCTTTGTGATTGCTATTCGCGGCCATATCAAGGCATGGCGGAGAAACGGGCATCTATCACACATAATCGGGCGGCCGATTGGAGAACGTATAATAGGAAAAGAAAGCGGTTGTTATTCTGGGTTTGCAAACATAGGTTGAAGTATCCGGTTCATGAATTCGGTTATAAGGAAGGAAGCGAAAGGCATGAAGATCGGGATACCGAAAGAAATAAAAAATAATGAGTTCCGGGTTTCGTTGACGCCGGCCGGAGCAAGCGCGCTAAGCGGCGCAGGCCATCAGGTGCTGGTCGAGCGGGGAGCAGGCGCGGGGAGCGGATTTGCCGACGACGAATATGCGGCGGAAGGGGCGGCCATCGTACCGTCCGCTCCGGACGTATGGACGCAGGCCGATATGATCATGAAAGTGAAGGAACCGCTGCCCGAAGAATACGGTTATTTCCGCAAAGGGCAAGTATTGTTCACATTCCTGCATCTGGCTGCTGCGGACGCTTTGGCGGAAGCGTTGATCCGCAGCCAAGTAACGGGGATCGCTTATGAGACGATTCAGCTTCCGGGCGGCGGCTTGCCGCTGCTTACGCCGATGAGCGAAGTGGCGGGACGCATGTCCGTTCAGGTCGGCGCCCGTTTCTTAGAAGCGTATTACGGAGGGCGGGGCATGCTGCTTGGGGGCGTGCCGGGAGTGCCGCCTGCCGACGTCGTCATCATCGGCGGCGGAACGGTCGGGACGAATGCCGCCAAGATGGCGCTTGGCCTAGGCGCTAGCGTTACAATCGTCGAAAGAAGCGCGGATCGGCTGCGTTATTTGGACGATATCTTCGGCGGCCGAATTCGGACGGTCATGTCGAATCCGTATCATATCGCGCGCGAAACGCAAAGGGCCGATTTGTTGATCGGTTCGGTGCTCGTACCCGGCGCGAGGGCGCCCAAGCTCGTCAGCGAAGCGATGGTGGCGAAGATGAAGAAAGGCGCCGTCATCGTCGATGTCGCCGTCGACCAAGGCGGTTCCATCGAGACGATCGACCGGGTAACGACGCATGACAATCCGGTATACGAGAAATACGGCGTCATCCATTATGCCGTAGCGAATATGCCCGGCGCGGTCCCCCATACGTCGACGTTCGCCCTGACGAACGCCACATTGCCTTATGCGTTGGAAATCGCCGGCAAAGGCGTGGAACGCGCAATCCGGGAGAACGCCGCCTTGATGCAAGGCGTCAATACGTATAACGGCAAAGTGACGCATCAAGCGGTCGCCCAGGCGCTCGGCCGAACGTACGAACCGCTGTTGCCGTAACGAACAACCCGTCTTTTGTGCGCATTGACCGGCATAATTTACGGGACATGTTCATACGATGTGGTAATTCATTTCAATAAGCTACGGAGGGCGAGTTATGGTAGTTTCCGTGCGCAAATGGTTGGAACGGCTGCGGTTTCTTATCCTTTTTGTCGCATTGACTTATTTGATGATTTACTTAATCGGATTGCTGAGCGATTGGATTGCGCCTGTCGACCGTTATCGCGAGCCTCAAGGCAAGGCGGTCAAAGTATTCCGGCAAGTACCGATGGAGGATTTAACCGCCGCTACGATGGCGGACCGGCTGCGGCTTTTCTATTGGTATGGAGAGTAAAATGCGCTGCGGGCAGGAAATCGGCGATCGTTGTTGAACTACTATTATGTGGTTGTTCAAATGCCAAGTCGACGTGATGGAATACGCATGTCAAGAACTACAAAATGTTTAGGAGTTTTCTTCGGATGAACGAACATTTGCAAGCCTTCATGCATTTTCTCGAAGAGGAAAAAGGCCTGTCCAGCAGCACTTTGAAATCATATGAAAACGATTTGCTGCAGTTTCTGCATTTTTTGCAGGAAAAGAAAGAAGTTGAGTCGATGTCCGACATCCATAAGCCGGATATCGTTCAATATTTGTATGAATTGAAGCAGCGCGGACGCGCTACGGCGACGTTAAACCGCAACATTGTATCGATCCGCTCTTTTTTTCATTATTTGATCAAAGAAAGAGTCATCCAGCAGGATCCGGCGTTTGATCTGGAAACGCCGAAGTTGGTGAAGAAAGCGCCTGTCGTATTGTCGGTTGAAGAAATCGAACGGCTGCTCGAAGCGCCAAAGCCCGATACCGTTCAAGGCATTCGCGACAAGGCGATGCTCGAAACGTTATATGCGACCGGCATTCGGGTTTCGGAGTTGATCTCGCTCGATCTCGATCATATTTATCCCGATTTGGGCTTTATACGGTGCATCGGCAATCAGGGCAAAGAACGAATCGTTCCTCTGGGGCGGGTCGCTTCGCGCTGTTTGACCGTTTATTTGGAGCGTGCGCGGGAAAGTCTCTTGAAGGGAAGAAGCGGGGAGCGGGCGCTGTTTATCAATCAATTGGGCACAAGGCTGACGCGGCAAGGATTTTGGAAAATTATTAAAAAGCATGCGCGGGAAGCGGATATCGTCCACGATATTACTCCGCATACGCTGCGCCATTCCTTCGCCGTGCATTTGCTTGCGGGCGGCGCGGATTTGCGTTCGGTTCAGGAAATGCTCGGACATGCGGACATATCGACAACGCAAATTTATACGCAGATGGCGAAGAAGAGCATGAAGGAAGTATACGAGCAAGCGCATCCGCGCGCAGGCGCGAGATAGCTCGACATACAGACGAAGGAGATGAACAGCTTTGTTTAAACGAATTTGCGTAATCGTTCTGGACAGCGTAGGCATCGGCGAATTGCCCGATGCCGCGCACTTCGGCGATGCGGGAGCGCATACGCTCGGCCATATTATGGAGAGCGTCCCCGCTACGCGGCTCCCGAATATGGAGCGAATGGGGCTTGGCAATATAGCGCCGCTGCCTCATGTGAATCCCGCCGAATCGCCTTCGGCCTATCACGGGAAAATGGCCGAAGTATCGGTCGGCAAAGATACGATGACCGGACATTGGGAGATTATGGGACTGAAAATCGACACCCCGTTCAATACCTATCCGGACGGGTTCCCGCAGGAACTGCTCGACGAATTCGAACGGGAAACGGGACGGAAAGTGATCGGCAATAAACCGGCCTCCGGAACGGAGATCATCGTCGAGTACGGGGAAGAGCAAATGCGCACCGGCGCATGGATCGTCTATACGTCGGCGGACAGCGTATTCCAGATCGCCGCGCATGAAGACGTCATACCGCTCGACGAGTTGTACCGCGGATGCGAAATCGCGCGGAAGCTGACGTTGCGTCCCGAGTTTTCCGTCGGCCGCGTCATCGCCCGCCCTTATGTCGGCAAGCCCGGAGCGTTCACGCGAACGCCGAACCGGCACGACTATGCGGTGAAACCGCCGGAGCCGACGGTGATGAATACGTTGAAGGACGCCGGCAAGGACGTAATCTCGGTCGGCAAAATTAACGACATCTTCTCCGGGGAAGGCGTCACGGCGTCGCATCCGACGAAGAGCAACGCGGACGGCATTCAAAAAACGCTCGCCGTTCTCGATTCGCCGTTCCAAGGATTGGCGTTCGTAAACTTGGTCGATTTCGACTCGCTGTACGGACATCGCCGCGACCCGGCCGGTTATGCGGCGGCGCTGGAGGAATTCGACCGCGCCGTTCCCGAATTGACGAAGCGGATCGGGCCGGATGATTTGCTTATGATTACGGCGGACCACGGAAACGATCCGACGCATGCCGGAACCGACCATACGCGCGAATACGTGCCGCTGCTCGTGTACAGCCCGTCGCTGAAGCAGCCGGCATCGCTCGGCGTTCGGGCGACGTACGCCGATGTCGCCGCGACGATCGCGGACAACTTCCAGGTGGCCCCGCCGGGGAACGGGACCAGTTTTCTATCCCAATTGCGTTAACGAAGACGAAGGATGATCATTTTACGGAGGGGAAACCATGACACAAGCATTGAATTATAACATGATCGAAGAAGCCGCCGCCTATATACGCGCCAAGACGCCGCTTAAGCCCGAGGTCGGACTGATTCTCGGATCGGGACTCGGCGTCTTGGCCGACTTGATCGAACAAGGAGTTACGATTTCGTACGACGAAATTCCGCATTTCCCGCAGTCTACGGTAGAGGGGCATGCGGGCGAATTGCTGATCGGGCAGATTCAAGGCCGCGCGGTCGTTATGATGAAAGGCCGATTCCATATGTACGAAGGCTACGGCCCGGAAGTGACTGCTTTCCCGGTTCGCGTCATGAAAGCTCTCGGCATCTCGTCGCTGCTGGTGACGAATGCGGCGGGAGGCGTCAACACCGATTATCGCGCCGGCGATTTAATGTTGATCGCGGACCATTTGAATATGACTGGACGGAATCCGCTCATCGGCCCGAACGATAATGCGCTCGGCGTCCGTTTCTCGGATATGTCGGAAGCGTACAGCCGCCGATTGCGCGAATTGGCGAAGCGGATCGCCCAAGAGCAAGGAATCCCGCTGCAAGAAGGCGTATATGCCGGAATGCTCGGGCCAAGCTATGAGACGCCGGCGGAAATTCGCATGCTGCGCGTATTGGGCGGGGATGCGGTAGGCATGTCCACCGTATCCGAAGTCATCGTGGCGAGACATGCCGGCATCGAAGTGCTGGGCATTTCATGCATCAGCAATATGGCGGCAGGCATACTGGACCAGCCGTTGTCGCATGAGGAAGTGATGGAAACGACCGAGCTGGTGAAGGAGAAGTTCCTCAATCTGGTGCTGGCCGTGATTCCGCATATGTAAGATGCGTCAAGGCTTTTAGGATTAGGCGTTTGCTTTGGCGGCAGCGGCATATTCGGCCGTTCGCTCGTTTCTCGCGTATGACGCAAACAACCGGCAGCTCTTGACTGCCGGTTGCTTGAAATATAATATGCTGCGCTGTCAGCGAATGCCTGTTTTCTGTAACGCATGTTCCCAACTCGGATAGTAGTACAATGCGTTTTGCATTAAATCCGGGTACGATTTTTTAACGCTTTTTTTGCTCAATGTTTCTCCGTTAGCGTGCAATTGCTTTATGCGGGTTAATACATCTTCAGCATTCATTTGAATCTCCATCGACTTTTTACCCCTTTCGCTAAGATATTCTAAGTATATCCTTAAATGGAAAATGTTATAATATTTCTGACAAAAATCGATACGATGAGGTGACCGAGATGAGAGCTGTCGAAATTATTCAAAAGAAAAGAGACGGACGGGAATTGACATCGGAAGAAATTGCGTTTTTCGTTCGCGGATACAGCGAAGGCAGTATTCCCGACTATCAAATGTCGGCGTTGGCGATGGCGGTTTATTTCAAAGGAATGACAGCCCGCGAAACGGCCGATTTGACGCTGGAGATGGCGCGTTCGGGCGACCAGGTCGATTTGAGTCCGGTCAAAGGTGTGAAAGTGGACAAGCATTCGACCGGCGGCGTCGGCGACAAAGTAACGCTGGTGCTCGCTCCGCTTGCGGCCGCCGCAGGCGTTCCCGTCGCCAAAATGTCGGGCCGCGGTCTCGGACATACCGGCGGCACGATCGATAAGCTCGAGGCGATAGCCGGATTTTCGGTCGAGTTGTCGCGGGAACGGTTTTTTGAGCAAGTGAACGAGATCGGTGTCGCCGTCATCGGCCAGAGCGGCAATATGACTCCGGCCGACAAGAAGCTGTACGGATTGCGCGATGTGACGGCAACCGTCGATTCCATCCCGCTCATCGCCAGTTCCGTCATGAGCAAGAAAATTGCCGCGGGCGCCGATGCGATCGTCCTGGACGTCAAGACGGGAAGCGGGGCGTTCATGAAAACGTTGGACGATTCGATCGCGCTTGCCCAAGCGATGGTCGATATCGGGACCGAAGTCGGCCGCAATACGGTAGCTGTCATTAGCGATATGGATCAGCCGTTAGGATTTACGATCGGAAATGCTCTCGAAGTGAAGGAAGCGGTGGATACGCTGCGCGGGAAGGGGCCGCGGGATCTGGAAGAGATCTGCTTGCTCCTCGGCGCGCATATGCTCGTATTAGGCGGACAGGCGAAGGACGAAGACGAGGCACGCACGATCCTGAAACGGCATATCGCGGACGGCAGTGCGTTTGAGAAGCTGAAGCAGCTTGTCGCGGCGCAAGACGGAGACGTCTCGCAAATCGAACATACCGACAAATTGCCGGCCGCCGCCAAGCAGGTGGAGGTCAAGGCGAAGCAAGCGGGCATCGTACAAGCGATTCAAGCGGAAGAGATCGGCACGGCGGCCATGGTGCTCGGAGCAGGACGGGAAACGAAGGAATCGGTCATCGATTTGGCGGTCGGCATCGAATTGCGCCGCAAAATCGGCGATGCCGTGCAAACCGGGGACACGCTCGCCGTACTGTATGTAAACGATGAACGGAAAATCGAAGAAGCGTCGGCGCGCGTATTGGAGGCGTACCGTATCGGGCCCGATCCGATCGGGAACAAACCGTTAGTATACGCGATCGTGACCAAAGACGGCGTCAAGCGCCTGTGAATCGGTTGAAATGACAAGAAGATCCGCCCTATGCAATTTCCTGCATAGGGCGGATCTTCTTTGTTGTTCCTATATTTCATACAAAGTAACGTTTACATACCAAAACAATGAAAGCCCTGCCTCTCTTCCATCCTTGCGGCTCCGATGACCGCGCCAGTGTGAATCAGTAAATATTCGGCTCGCGGATCGCCGTGAAATACAATCCTTGCCTGCGGTAAAACGTCTTACAATTGTTGGAAAGTTGGATTCAAACCAAAATGAAATGGAACAAATCGGAGGATGAATCGTAGCAGTGATTTTTATATCTTACTACGAAATTGCAAAATATGCAATGGAATAATTTGTTTTCTTTCGGACAACAATAAGTAGAAGTACGATTCATAGCGACAGAGTTCATCGATGGAGGGAATACGCTTGAAAAAATGGCTATTGCTATCGCTTAGTTTGGCGCTAATCAACGGTATTTTCGTTCCGGCGGCATTTGCCGACGAGAAGCAGCCGACGGCAAGCGAGAAAACGGAGAAAAAATTGGATTTAGCGCCGAACGCCAGGTCTGCGGTGTTGATGGACGCCGATTCGGGCACGATCATTTTCGAAAAAAACAGCCACGATCGGCTGCCTCCGGCAAGCATTACGAAAATTATGACGATGCTGCTTATTATGGAAGCGTTGGATCAAGGCAAGCTGAAATTGGACGATCCGGTGCAAACGAGCGAATATGCGGCATCGATGGGCGGTTCGCAGATTTTCCTCGAACAGGGCGAGGTGATGACGGTCGACGAAATGTTGAAGGGCATTGCCATGGCGTCGGGGAACGACGCTTCCGTCGCGATGGCAGAGAAAATATCGGGGTCGGAAGAAGCGTTCGTGGAATTGATGAACGAGCGAGCGAAGCAGTTGGGGATGAAAGATACCCATTTTGTCAATTGCAACGGGTTGCCCGTCTCGAACCATTACACTTCCGCGCATGATATCGCCATTATGTCTCAAGAATTACTTAAGTATGATCAAATTACGAAATATACGGGAGCGTACCAGGACTATTTGCGCAAGCAAACGCCTAAACCGTTTTGGCTCGTCAATACGAACAAATTAGTCCGATTCTACACCGGTGCGGACGGCATTAAGACGGGGTACACGTCCGAAGCGAAGTTCTGCTTGTCGGCGACGGCGAAACGCGACACGCTTCGCGTCATTTCCGTCGTGCTTGGCGAGCCGAACGTGAAGACCCGCAATCAGGAAGTAACGAAGATGTTCGACTATGCTTTCGCTCAATACACGAATTTCCCAATATTCAAACAGGGCGACGAGATGGGAACGGTGAAGATCGAGAAGGGTTCCGTGCCGGAATTGACGTTAACCGCCAAACATCAATACAGCGTATTGATGAAGAAGGGTGCGGACCAGAAATCGATCCGGCATGAGCTTGTCATTCCGCAGCATATTACAGCGCCGATCCAGGCGGGACAGCCGCTCGGGAAGCTGGTCGTATATCAAGGAGATAAAGTGCTGAAGGAATTTGCGGTGGAATCGCCGCTCGAAATTAAGAAAGCCGGATGGTGGATTTTGTTCAAGCGTACGTGTTCGAAGCTCTTTTTTGTAGATTGATAGCGGTTTTCTTCTAGTTTTGTCGGCAGGCAGGAATTGGATTTTCCGATGTAGAATTGAACGAGAGAAAACCGATTGTTCATCATGGGGAGGGAATGAACATTATGAATCTGCAAGTGGAATTGGAACATCAACGGGACGTATTGATTGTACGTCTGAGGGGCGAACTGGATCACCATACAGCCGATGCCGTTCGCGCTAAAATCGACGAGTCGATCTATCGGGGACAAACGAATCATTTGGTTTTGAGCTTGAAGGATTTGCTGTTCATGGACAGTTCAGGGATCGGCGTCATTCTGGGGCGTTACAAGCTGATCCAAAGCAAAGGCGGCAAGATGGCCGTTTGCGACGTCAACCCTTCCGTACATCGGTTGCTGGAACTGTCAGGCCTGTTCAAAATATTGGCCCAATATGATAACGAGAGAATGGCGCTCTCGGGATTGGAGGTCGTATCATGAGCGGAAACAATGCGATGAAACTGCAATTTTCAAGCAAATCGGAAAATGAATCGTTCGCCCGCGTAGCCGTTGCCGCGTTCGTCTCGCAGCTCGATCCGACGATCGAGGAGTTGACGGATATTAAGACCGTTATATCGGAGGCGGTGACGAATTCGATCATTCACGGCTACGATAACGATCCCGACGGCATCGTTACGATTACGGCGAGCATCGAAGGCGAATCGATAACGCTAACGGTGGAAGATGAAGGGCGAGGCATCGAAGATTTGGAGCTGGCGAAACAGCCGCTTTATACGTCGAAACCGGAATTGGACCGGTCCGGCATGGGTTTTACGATCATGGAAAATTTTATGGATGAGTTCGAAGTCGTCAGCGAAATGGGCAGCGGTACGAAAATCCGGATGAAAAAACGGATTGAATCCAAAAAAGCGTTGTATAATTAGGGGTTGGGTCTATGGATGTCGATATGAAGCGAACCTCGCAAAATTACCTTGACGATACGGAAGTGAAGCGATTAATCGCGCTTAGTCAATCCGGCGATACGTTGGCCAGAGATACGCTTGTCAATTGCAATATCCGGCTCGTATGGTCGGTTGTTCAACGATTTATGAACCGCGGGTATGAGCCGGAGGATTTGTTTCAGATCGGATGCATCGGCTTGTTGAAATCGGTCGATAAATTCGATCTATCCTATGATGTCAAGTTCTCGACGTACGCGGTTCCGATGATTATCGGCGAAATTCAGCGCTTCTTGCGGGATGACGGCACGTTGAAGGTAAGCCGGTCGCTCAAGGAAATGGCGAATAAAGTGCGTAAAATGAAGGACGAACTCTCCAAAACGCTAAACCGCTTGCCAACCATTAAAGAGGTGGCGGAGGCGCTTGACATTTCGCCGGAGGAAGTCGTGTTCGCGCAGGAAGCGAATAAACCGCCGACTTCGATCCATGAGACGGTGTTCGAGAACGACGGCGATCCGATCACGCTTATGGATCAAATCGCGGACGATTCCCAGGAGCGTTGGTTCGACAAGCTGGCTTTGAACGAAGCGATCGAAGGATTGTCCGAACGGGAACGGCTCATCGTCTACTTGCGTTATTACCGCGACCAGACCCAGTCCGAAGTGGCGGCGCGTCTCGGCATTTCCCAGGTGCAAGTCTCCCGGCTGGAGAAAAAAATACTGCAGCTGATCAAAGAACAAATCGCTCAGTGAACAAGCCCCTCAATATCGAAACGGTATTGAGGGGCTTTGACGTGTGCCAATTGTTCGAAGAAGCGAACTCCTAATCAAAAAAAACGGAAACTGCAATTAATAGCAGTAGAAACCCGCTGATTAACGTTCCGAACTGTCCTATCGTAAACTTGCCGATTCGAACATGCGTTAGTTTCCGTCCGAAAGTAACGCCGGCCCAGACGGTCACAAAACTGCCGGCTGCCGCCAGGATCGATATGACTAGAGGGGAGAAACCTAACAAGCCCGCCCCGACACCATTCGTTAAAGCATTAGCCGAAAGGGCGATACCGAGCACGATTGCTTCCCAGAAACCGATGCTTTTGGAGTAATCGAAATCGATCGATGCAGGGTTCCGGAAGATCCCTTTTATTCCTTCCGACTTCGATTCGCTCTGTCCGGATAATGTGTCCTTGTTACGCGGAACGGCCAGCAACATAATTCGAATGCCGATAACAACTAAAATAAAGGCACCGAGCAAGACAGGCAGGATCCCGGGCAATATTTCCGAAATCCAGAGTCCGAAATATATGCCGGACATACTGAAAAGAAAACAAATTGCCGCAATGAGCAAATTTGAAAGCAAACTTATACGGATATTGCGAATCCCATAAGACAGGCCTACTCCCAAATTGTCAATGCTTGACGAGAAGGTTAACGCAGCAATAATAAACCATGATGTCATATGAAAAACTCCTTTTGACGATTATTTAATGAACATTATATTGGCGATTAGCAACAGTGTGCATATCCATTTACATGAAATGTTGACAAATGGGAAACGAGTTGATTGAATTTTGTCAATAGAACGGAATAACCGTTTATGTCGAGAAAAAAGGGTCGCCGAGTCCGTCTCAACAACCCATTACATCTATTTTTGATTTTCACGAACGTCCCGTTATTCGGACGGCTTGAACAATTTCGGTGTCTGGAGAGCGTTCGCAATCAGTTTTACGGCAATAGCATCGTCTATATAACCAATCGGAAAAATATAATCCGGAATAACGTCCACTGGCGAAATAAAATAAATCAATGCGCTTCCGATTAATGCCATCTCCCATGGAGCGCCTTTGTTTATGCGGAATTTCTCGTACATATCTTTTAGCTGATGAATAAACGGTCCGGTACCGCTTATTTTTTGAAGCTTTGTCTCAAATTGCCGCAGTATCGTTTCTTTGCCTTCTTCCGTTTGCGCATACTGTTCGTATTTGGCCAATTCCCGTTCGACATTCTCTACGCTGAACTGATTATAATGTACATTGGAGGATTCGAGGATGTCTTGAATATTGTCGATCGAGGCATGAATATCCGATTCCCGCCGATTGACAGAGTAACCGGCAGCGGCAAACAACTCCGAGACGGGAACCTCGAGACAATCGGCAAATCGTTGCAAATGTTCCGGAGTCGCTTTTCGCTTCCCGTTTATGATCCGCGAGACGGTGGCCGGATCAATCTGGGTGAGTTCGCTGCATTTCCTTATGGATAAAGAGCGCTCCTGTAACAGTCTCTTCAACAATAAGCCAAGGGTGCCGCTGTTCTTCTGTTCAGACATACTGACGATCCTTTCTAAAAACCGGTTTGCTTATAATATATATCGATGTTGACATTTTGTCAAAACGGATTCCCGTTACTCGCTACTTTTTCTGGCGATCAGCAATTGTCATTGACAGCATAAACGGTTGGGAGTACGATAAAACTTGTAGTCGTTCTGTCCTCGTTAGGCGAGTCTCCTATACAAACCTTCAGACTCCGGAGGATTTTCATTTTGAGAAAGGGGTGGGATCATGGAAGGAAGTCCGAGTCGAAACGATAACCGAAGGCGAGATTCAGTAAAGAGGAAGAGTCCTTTCCCTACGGCCCTCCCATGTTCCCCATGCGGCGATTTGCGCATGTTTCGCGATATGTGCGAGGCGTGCTTCGATTTGTGCGGGCCTATGTAACATGCGAGCAACCTTTGCGCGTAAGGAAACGGATGAAGGCTCTCTCTTTATGGGAGGGCTTTTTTGGTTTCGGTCGATTTCCACGGAAATAAAATACGAACCTCGTTAGGTGAGGCTCCTGTATGGAGAAATGCTGCTGCCCAGAAATGTCCAAAGACGCCAATGGGTCAACAGAAGCCATCGACATAAGGTGGTTTTTAATGTAGCTGGATTCCGCTCCTATGCCATACAGTGCTAAAACTCAACGAATGGAGGTGTCGATTTTTCGGGTATAACACGCCTTCATTCGTTATGGGCGTGTTTTTTTGTGTGGAGAAAAAAATGTTCATGAAGGAGGCAATGTTCATGGTACAAGAACTCAAAAAATTGCTAGCCCATCATAAGGAGTCCGAAATACGCGACTTCATATCCCGTTTTCAACCTTTTGATGTAGCGGAAATGTTAACAACAGATCTTGACAGTGAGGAACAGCTCGCGCTTATATCCATGTTTCCCATTCCGTTAAGTGCGGAAGTTCTCGAATATATCGAGCCGGAACTGCAATATCGCATTCTCGTTCGGAGCAGCAAAGAAACGACCACCTTGCTGCTTCATGAAATGTCAAGCGATAAGGTCGTCGATTTGCTCTTAGCCATTCATCCTCATCAAGCGGATAAATTAATGGAGTTATTGCCGCTCGATTATCGGGATAAACTGAGCACGTTGATGAACTATCCCCCGGAAACGGCAGGGAGTCTCGCTACAGTGGAATACATTGCCGTTCGGGATTCTTGGACGGGAGACCAGACTTTGCGGCATGTTCGAAAAGTCGGACATGAGGCCGAAATTGTTTCCTATATCTATGTTCTCGACACTTATGGAAAGCTAGTCGGCATCGTATCGCTGAAAGATACGATCATGGCAGGTACCGAATCGAAAATAGGGGATATCATGAAAGAAGATGTCATTTCCGTTCCCGCCGATATGCATCAGCAAGAAGTCGCGAATATTTTAACCAATTATAATTTGGTTGCGATCCCCGTCGTTACTCACGACAACCGGATGATTGGAATTGTTACCGTAGACGATTTGATCGATGTCATTCATGAAGAAGCGACCGAGGATTTTCAGAAACTGGGCGGAAGTCAGCCGCTAGAAGAGCCTTATTTTAAAAACTCCATTTGGAAATTGTTCCGCAAACGTATCGGATGGCTGCTCATTTTGTTTGTCGCGGAGGCTTATACGGGGAATGTGCTGCGCCACTTTGAAGATACGCTGTCCGAAGTGATTGCCTTAACCTTCTTTATACCATTGCTGATCGGCACGGGAGGCAACTCGGGAACGCAGACGGTAACGACGCTCGTTCGCGCACTGGCTCTCGGCGAAGTCAGATTCAAGGATATTTTCAAAGTAATGGGCAAAGAAGTAGCCACAGGTATTTTTCTCGGGATTTGTATGGGACTTGCCGCCTTTGTGCGGGCGGAGTTTCTGGGGGTGGGATTCGACATCGGCTCGGTAGTTGCCGTCACCGCCGTGTTTGTTGTCATCTGGTCATCCCTCGTTTCGGCGATCTTGCCGCTCGTTTTACACAAATTAAAAGTCGACCCGGCCGTTGTTTCAGGTCCGTTTATTACAACATTGGTTGACGGAACCGGATTGATCATCTACTTCACAATGGCCAAACTAATGTTGAATCTATAATCGTCCGGCAACGATCCCCGCTTGTTTTTCGGATTGGAAAAGAGGATTTTGCAGAAACATTTGCATTTCCTCAGGTGCGATTTGCGCCGCCGAAAGGGTTTTGTATTTACGATCGAGAATAAATAAAGCGGGACGAAAATAAACCGTAAGAGGACGGGGTGTTGTTCCGAGTTGCGTACGTATATGGCGGAGGGAATGCACATGGAAGCGAAATTCGAGGAATACAGCATTAATACGGATAAGTCCCTATTAAATGATGAAACGATCCGGATTTTTGGGAACGGCCGATGCCCTTAGGCTATACGAACAGTATGGATTTGTAAAAGACGCCGAAAGATTTATGGTCAGACGACCCCGATTATGACCGGCATTAGACGAATTTTCATCAAATCAACAAGGAAGCGATCGTTTGAAGAACTTTCAGAATGTTTTCTTTTTTGCAACTTTAGCATTTTTTTTCATTGCGAGTGTACTGTCCGGGAATTCGACTTTTCAAGGTTTTGCCGGAGCTATCATTATTATTGTCATTATAGGCCTCGTATTGAAGTATGCGAATCGATTCATTTACGAGCCGTTGAGTGGCAAACTTATTACACGAAAAAATGGTTGGAATTTGCTGTTAAGTATTGACGTTCTCCTTATCACTTGCATCTCAATCATTGGTTTAGTGATCGTGAATCATAATGCGGAATTTGAGGAAAAGATGGCGAGTTATATTGTTTTTGGATCTTTTTATATCTTTGCATTGATTAAATCGATTAGATCAAACTTGCGTGAAAGACAACGGATGTTGAAAGACGATAAGGATACACATATCTAACGAAACGAATCGGTGTGGAACGAATATGGAAGTAACGAATACACTGCGCATTTGAAGGAGATATAAATGGAAGATCAGTGGATCATATCGCAATACAATTCAGATTGGAAAGCGGAATTTCAACGGATAGGGTCCCATTTAAGGCGGTCGTTGGGCGAACTGGCGATCCGGATCGATCATATCGGATCGACATCGGTTGTTGGAATGGATGCGAAACCAATCATCGACATTCAAGTTTCCGTTATCGATTTTGATGATGTATCGGTGTATAAAACCAAGATAGAACAAGTGGGGTTTGTTCTGCGGGAGATGAATCCGGACAAAACGAAAAAGTATTTTCGAGAAATGCCGGGAGCCAGGAGAACTCATGTTCATGTACGGCGGGCGGGAAGTTTTGGAGAACAAATGACGTTGCTTTTTCGTGACTACTTAAGAACGCATCCGGCAGATGCGATAAGATATGCCCGGGAGAAACATCGATTAATGAGTATGTATAAGAATGAACGGCCGAAATATGTTGAAGGAAAAGGACCGATGGTATGGAATATATTGCAAAAGGCTCATCGATGGTCGCAGGAAATCGGCTGGAGACCAGGCAAAACGGATGTGTAAGCGTTGGTGCGTTCCTGCGGTGAGCAGCAAGGCGTTTAACAAGACCGATGGAATTTGTATTTAGGGCTGCTCGGAGGCAGCCCTTCATGTTAGCGATTACGATGATCTTTCAGAGAAACCGTTATTTATCTACACGTATTGATCGGACGGAGTATTATCCAACATGACGGCTTGACCGGGATGATTGGACTGCAGCATCCCAACGAGCTTGCAAAATGGCGATGATGCACCAGCTAAGCGCCGCACTTGCCACTTCGCGGACAGATGAAGGGTATATGGCAGAAATTATAGAGAATCCCGACGGAACCTATTGTTATGTGGAAAAGCATTGCCCGATTTGCGAGGCGGCGAGAGCATGCTCCAATCTTTGCAAGAAGGAAATGGAGATGTTCCGGCAAGTCATCGGCGACGGTGTCGAGATCGCAAGAGGCGAGCATATTTTAAAAGGCGACAATCGTTGCGTGTATTGGATTAAACCGGAAGAGACATCTGTGTGAACCTTGCACATTATACCGGGTGTACTGGTATGTTGTCCTGGCAGCAAATTCGTAATTGTCTTCGGTAAAGCGGTTTCAAAAATTCGAACAAAGGGAGTGTTCTATATGAACGGAAAGTTTGCATTTTCGCGTATCGGCTATGTCTACGTTCCTACAGCACAAATCGACGAATCCATTGCATGGTATACGTCCAATCTGGAATTTAAATTGATAAACAAATTTCAAGACAGGGGTTCGTATATTGCGGTGCTGCATCATCCGCATCAACATTCGATTGCTTTATTGCTCATTGAGACGACAGATAAGAAACCGTTGGAAATTGCGAGAAACGGACAACCCTTTCCGATTATGGCGCTCAACTGCCCGGATATTGAATTTACGCATCGCCAGCTGCAGGACAAAGGATGGGAAGTCGGGGAACTGCATACGCTAGGCAACGGAGAGGCGAAATATTTTTACTTCAGAGATAATGAAGGAAACCTATTGGAAGCGGCATGGTCCGTTTGGGATCCAATAGACGAATTTAAAGCAGATTTTTAACCGAATATTTAAGCTCTAGGAGGATTTCGTATCCTTCTGCAGACCGTTTCCAGCAGCGTTTCTACTGGTATAATAGGATATAGACAGCGGGCTCCAATAGAAGGAACGGATCACTTCGCCTTAGTTTTGACTGGATTATTCAATCAAAGAGTCATTCTCGGCGCTTTGGCGGCTCCGATCGTTGCGAGCAGAATTTGTCCCGCCTATGCTATTGTGCTCGGCCTGCTGGTCGTATCCGCCGGATTTCTCATTGATCGTCGGGTCCGCCCCCCGGAAAGGGCCGGAGCGGCTTCGTCGCTACCGGAGACCAGCGGCGAGCTGGGCGCCGCATTGGGCGTCGCCGCGTTGGGGAGCATCGGCACAGCAGTGTACCGCGGGGGAATGGAAGTGCCTGCCGATATTCCAAGAGAAGCGGCTGAAGCGGTCGGGGATAGCCTCGCCGGCGCAATTGCCGCAGCCAAGAACATCCCCGCGGAGCTTGGTACCGAACTGACGGCAGCCGCGCATTGGAAAATATACAATAGAAACAGCTAATCCGCCGTTCGAAACGTGCTTCCATTGGAAAACCTCCAATGGATTCTTGGTTTTATCGCTGTTCAGTTTCATTTTCGTCCAAATCCGCTGCATAAATTCCAATGAAAAGCTGTAAAACGAGGATTAAGCGGTTAGAATATTGGATCAAATCCAATGGACTTCGTCTTCTGCTTAGAAATTATAGTCATTCTCCAACAACCTCAATGCAAATTGCGGGGCAATAACGGTAAGCAGCATGATGGCTTTCATGCAGTCGCCAACGAATTTTCCATCTAAAATTCAGTGTGATACTATGTTGCTAACGCTTAATGCGGCTGTAGGGGGGATGATGAACGATGGCGCCTAGGAACAATTCGCACAAATTCGCGAATGAACGCAAAGAAATGGTAATTGCCGCAGGCTTAAAAGTTTTTGCACGAAAAGGAATCGAAGGCACGAAAATTAGCTTGATCGCTGCGGAAGCCTGAATCAGCCATTGGAGCTAATGGAAGGAAACGGCGATATCTTCATGGTCATGAAGCAAGCGCTGCGATCCGAAGACGTTCCGGAAAGAACGATGAATTTGACGAAGATATTTCAACCCGGTATTCAGCCCATTTCCTGCCCTTGTTTATCGAGGGACAAAAGGCGGGCGAATTGATTCAAGGCGCCCCCAAGGAATTGCTGGAAGTGTATTTAGCGGTTATTTCCGGTTTCATGACGGAGGAAGTCCGGTGGTGGAAAGATAATCTGGATACGAAAGTCGATCTCCTTGTTCGTATCATTTCATGAGTTTACCGGGTTAGTTGGCAAACAACCGGAGCTTACGCCGCCCGGCTGTTTGTTTTGCTAAGCAATAATCATTTGCGAAACGGCTGCAACATGGGACGGAAAGCATTTCCTTTGAATCTGCGCCGTTGGGCGATTCCAAACGCTGTAACCCCTGCTGCCCCTAGAGCCACTAAGGACATGATCGTTCTCCGGTTATTTACCCTTTGCAAGATGGAACGCATCCATTGCATACTGTTTCACCGCCTCATGATTAATGGTTCAATCGATGAACATTCGTTATTTTGCGTATGAAACCGATTTTTTCATACAAGGAAATAAACTGAAGTCTTCAGAACTTGGCTGTGCAACCCAACAATGAGATAATAGAAAAAATCGAATGTAGAAAGGAAGATCGAGATGGAACAATGGGAATATCGAACGATTAAATATGAAACAGGCGGATTTTTTGGCGGCAAAGTAAGAGAGGATGAGTTCGAGGAAGAATTAAACCGCCACGGTCGTGAAGGTTGGGAGCTTGTTTCTTGCTTCGACACAAGCATATATCAAGGGCAATCCAAAGATATTATTGTCGTTTTCAAAAGACGAAAGTAGTTTTCATGGTGTTTCCTCATTTTGATTATTCCCGCCTGGATCGATATATTCCGATTTTGATTGGAAATAAAGGCATTCATCCAATTCATAAGGGTTATTCCAGCGATCGGAAGTTTGATGTTGTATTGCATCACGGACAACGTGTGTTGCTGCGGATTTTCGATTTGCAGCATTCGGATTCGAAAAAATGTGAGTTCGATGTTCTTGCGAACATGCAAAACTTAGGCGTGAAATGTTCGGTTCCCATCGAGTTCGGGCAAGCAGCAAGCTTGGGGATCGCATATATGATTCTTTCATATATAGAAGGCAATGATGCCGCCGACGAGCTCCCGAGCCTCGCCGAGCATCAGCAGTATCGTGTCGGCGTCGAAGCCGGCAAGGAATTGTTCAAGATGCATCAATGGCGGGCGCCGGATTCGATACCGCCGTGGCACGAGACGAAACGAAACAAGCATACGCATTACTTAGAGCAGTACTCGTCCTGCGGCGTAAGGGTGAGAAACGATGCAAAGTTGATGTCTTTTATCGATCGACATATCCCGTTAATAAAACATCGTCCAAATCTTTTTCAACACGATGATTTCCATATAGCGAATATCATCGTCAAAGAGACGAGGCTATCCGGAATTATAGACTTCAACCGGTACGATTGGGGAGATCCGATTCACGAGTTTCTTAAAACGGGAATGTTCAGTTCCGAAATTAGCATCCCGTTTTCGATCGGACAGATCCGGGGCTATCATAACGGCCGCGATCCCGACCAATATTTTTGGACCTTATATTCGCTCTATTTGGCGATGACCATTTTTTCGTCCGTCGTGTGGATTCTCAAGGTGAAGCCTGAGGAATTGACTCGCATGATGGAGAAAATAAATAGAGTATTGGATGATCACAACGATTTCGACGAAATCGTGCCGAGATGGTATAAGCCGATTAAATAATAAATATCTTCATCAACGCCAAGGGCATCTTAATGACAGAGTGTATTAGGATGCTTTTTTATTTGGGAAGGCTCTTATTATCGTCCGAGCCATGGGCGGGTGAGTCTGTTGAAAGAAAGAGTGATGTTCTATGAACCGATTGGAAGAAATAAGAAGGAAAGAAAAGCAATATCATGACTCCTACTATAATCGGCATCAATTATTTGAGGAAGGTACTTGGTTACAAAAACGATAATGGAGCTTATGGATTTATTTGACGAAAGAACCGATGTATGAGCTGCTGTTCGAAACGAATGAGATCATTCATAAATTTCGGACGTTCTATCAGGAGTGGAGTTTATTGAAACATACAGTAAAGCCCTATAATATCCAAATTGAAAGGGACGGCCGACCCGTCATGCTGCATGGCGATGCGGTAACCTGGGCTGAACAAAATGTTCGTACGTTTCATGAATCCGTATGATTGACTTCCTTTTTCCTTGCTCTACAATAGAAGTAATGTCAGGACGGGACCATTGCCAAAAGGAAAAAAATGCGCAGGAGGGGAGTTAGGATGAATCGCGAAGCAGGCTTTTGGATAAGGCTGGGGGCGATATTATTGGATGCGCTCATCGTTTCCCTGCCGTTATCGATCGTCGCTCTCATTTTGACGGGCGGAGGGAACGCCGAGGAATGGATGACCAATGTATTAACGGGTTTGTACTCACTGCTGGTGCCGGTTTTTTGGAATGGATATACGGTTGGAAAACGGATCTGCGGGATACGAATCAGAAAAGTATACGATCATTTGCCGCCAAGTATAGGAACAATGCTCTTGCGCAATGTCGTTGCCGGCATTATATATGGATTTTCGTTCGGAATCGCGCTGATTGTAAGCATCTTCATGGTTGCCTTGCGCGAAGACAAACGAGCGCTTCACGATTTTATTGCAGGAACGGAAGTCGTATATGATTGAATTGCGTCATAGAGATAAGACTCATATCCCGATATGTTCGATATTTCATGTGCAGGACATCTGCTTTCTGGGGAAACCGCCCGAAACAATTCCAGGCAAGAAATGGTGTGGAATTCAAGCCCATATTATCAAATGTTATTTGACTCAATTCGTACGTCATTGCATACCTGTCCACATGGCCGCGCAAATACGCGGCCCTATTTCCGTCATACAGACGAAAGGAACGGTTAATTTCATAAATCCGCAGGCGGCTGACGCGCCGTCGGGCGGGCTAACGAAACGAATACACGCTAATAGCCTGAAAATCACCTTGTTGCTCGTGTAACGAAACAGTAACACGCTAATGAAGGGGAAAAGGCGGTAAAACCGCCCGTTTCCAATGAATAACGACACGTACTTTCGTTATAATGGGAACGCCTTCGTTTTGAGCCCAATAAGGATTATGAGTTTCGTTAGCGCAAACTATGGAAACAGAAGGCACTAATGTATTGCCGAAAAAAATAAAAGCAGCTTAGATAAAGGAGCACACGATGATGAACGACAAACGATTTGATCAAGTGTTTACGATTATGAACGCCTCATTTCCCGAGATTGAACGGAGAACCTATGCCGGGCAGAAGAAATTGCTGTCCGATCCGCATTATCGTCTCATTACGGAAACGGATGACAGCGACGATATCATCGCTTTTCTTGCCGTGTGGGAATTTTCCTCATTTCGTTTTGTGGAACATATTGCCGTCGATCCGGCCATACGCGGAGGAGGGATAGGAGGCAAACTTATGACCGCGTATATTCGAGAGTCGTCAAAACCCATTCTATTGGAAGTGGAGCCTCCCGCGACGGACGTAGCGGAACGGAGAATACACTTCTACGAGCGGTTGGGATTCCGTCTTAATCCTTTCGAATATGTACAGCCCCCTCTTCAGAAGGGGCAGCCGGAATTGCCGCTTCAAATGATGAGCTATCCTCAGCTTCTTACGGAAGAGGAATTTGCTCTTTTTCAAGAAATATTGTATACCAAGGTGTATAAGGTTGCCGGAGCGTAACGACCATAATATAAAATTAACGCGCTGAATTCCGCATTGGATCGGATGAATCGCGACGGGCAAGAGGTTCCGGAAGACCAGTTGGCGATATGTTTCAACCGTTTCACCGCATCGAGACATCGAGAAACCGCAATACCGGCGGAAGCGGGCTCGACTTGTATATTGTCAAACCAAATGCTGGACAAGCATGGCGCCCGGTATTCCATCGCCAACACGGATCGGAGCGTGCTGTTCACGATTCTATTTCCGAGAGAAGATTCCTAGAGGATGGGAACTTCTCTTTTTCATTTATACAACTTCATCATTACGCGAGGATGTAAGTTTGATTTTCCGTATTCAAACTTTTTGCGTTCTTTTTACGAATATAGTAACAAGCCGCCAATTTACGTACGGACAAAGCGCTGTGAGGTGAACTATGGACTGCGAAGACGTTGGATTCGAAAGCTAAAGAGGAATATCAGAGATCCTGCGGCGAATCGGCTCGTTGCGAAATATTACAAAGAAATGTACGCCTTTATTTATAAACAAACGCTCGACCCCGAGTTGTCGCTTGATCTCACGCAAGAGATTTTCATAAGCGTTCTCGGTTCCATCAAAAGCTTCGATTCCGGCAAGGCGTCGTTTCGGACTTGGTTGTATAAGCTGGCCTCCAACCGCCTTGTCGATTATTACAGGTCGAAGTATTACCAGTATGCGAAATATTCGGAACCGATCGACAATTACGACTGGAGCGACGGGCACGATATGGCCGTTTCGCTGGAGTACCGGGAAGATTTCGAACGAATCGCTTCGCTTGTCAATCGGCTGGACGCCGGTTCGCAGCAAATTATTCGGTTGAAACTGTTCGGAGAATATACGCTGCAGGAAATCGCCGCAAGCGAATCGCTTCCGCTCTCTACGGTGAAAACGAGATACTATGCGGCATTGAAATGGATCAGAAAAAAATTGGAGGAGGATCGCCACGGCCATGGATAAAGAAAAATTTCGCGTCCCTATGCCGGACGAACGAACCATTCAGGCGGAAATTCAGAACATTGTGTCCGCTGCCGCAACGCGTCAGGCGAAGGAGTCTTTCCTGGAATATTTGCAGGCCTTATACCGGCATATCGGCATCAGGCATATATTCTCCGACCGCTCGGAGCTTGCCTTTATACTGATGATCGCGTTTACCCTGCTGGGCTTCGCCCATTTCGGACCGAAACCGGACCGGGCCCATGACGTTTACTCGTTTCTATTTGTCATTTCGCCGATTTTATTTCTCGCTTGTTCGATCTTTACTTATTTCAATAAAATGATGCACCGGACTTACGAAGTGGAGATGGCATGCAAATTCAACGTATATCAGGCAACTGCCTTTCGGATGCTGGCATTCAGCGTCGTCTCCGTGTTGGTGAATACCATCGGCATCCTCTTCATCGTCAATGGCTATCCTGAAATTCATTTTTTGCGGGCGTTTATGATTTCGATAACGGCTCTGTTCGTATTCTCCATTCTGTTTTTATACGTCATGATAAGACGATGTTCGGTTCCGGCCCTGCTGGCAACGGTTGCGGCCTGGATTGCGGGCAACGTGATATTACGTTTTGCAGGGAACATGTTATACTTCGACATTCTTCTCGGTTTGCCGCTCATCGTTTATGCGATTGTACTCGCGATCAGCCTTTATTGTTACTTGCGGTATATAAATAAATTGATCCGCTTAAACCATGCGAAAGGAGCTTAATAACATGATCGTCGTCAAAGATGTAAGCAAACAGTACGGCGCATTTTCCGCTTTAACCGATCTTAATTTAGAATTTTCCAACGGGGTGTACGGTTTGCTCGCTCCGAACGGCGCCGGGAAAACGACTTTGATCAAAATGTTGGTCACATTGATCGCGCCGAGCCAAGGAGAAATTTTGTATCATGGACGCAACATCTTCGATATGGGCGAACAATACCGCGATTTGCTCGGTTATTTGCCGCAGCAGTTCGGGTTTTACAAAAACGATTCTCCCAAGCGATATTTATCGTATTTGGCCGCTTTGAAAGGAATCGGGAAAAAGAAGGCTGCGGGGAACATTGCGGAACTATTGGATAAAGTCGCGTTAAGCGATGTGGCCGACAAAAAGATGAAAAAATTCTCCGGCGGCATGATTCAGCGCGTCGGCATTGCGCAGGCGCTTCTTAACGATCCGCAAATTCTCATCCTCGACGAGCCTACGGCGGGATTGGACCCGAAAGAACGCGCACGCTTCCGCCACTTGCTTACCGAACTGGCCCGGAACAGGCTCGTGATTATATCCACGCATATTGTGTCCGATATCGAGTCGATCGCCAATGAAGTGATTATGATCAAAAATAAACGGCTTTTGTATAAAGATACGGTGAAAAACATTTGCGATTCGCTTGAAGGGCATGTGTATGAAGCGTCCATCGGTTACGAGCAACTGGATTCGTTTCGCAAGCGGCATGTCGTTCTTGCGGAAAAACAGGAGAGAGGCGTCATGATCGTACGCTTTGTCCATCATGGCGAAGGGGAACCGGAGTGGCAGGCTGTCGCGCCTCATTTGGAGGACGTCTTCTTGTACGAATACCGCGACGAAATGCGAACGGAAGCACAGCCGGTATGAGGGTGATTATCTATGAATGTAAAAAAGCGTTCCGTTCGCCGATACTGATTGCCCTTCTTGTATTGTTCTGCGCATTTAATATTTACGTCATTTGGAATGAATCTTATCGTACCGACGAGCTGAAAATTGCGGGTCAATTGGCGGAAACGTACGGAATCCGGATTACGGACGAGTCGCTGCGCCAACTGGAAGCAGATTTGAGAACCGGTATGGCCGAGCGGCATGGAAAACCTGTACCTGCCGAGTTGCAACTGAAAGGAATGTATTGGCAGATAGCCCGAAACATTGACAGCGAATACGAGAAGATCGACTGGAACGAGATTGCGAATGTCGAAATTGCAAAGTATCGGCTGAGCGGCCGCGTGGCGGACATGTTCAAGAGCGAGTATGGCAAGTTGTCGCAACGTTTCGAAGCGATGAAAGAACAGGATGAGCATAAAACGTGGTTTTTCGCCGGGAAACCATACAGAATGCATGGTTTTCTGTTTGCGTCGGTATTCAGACCGATCCTCTATGAAGCATTGATTTTGGTCGTTCTGGCTACGGCTCTGATTGCAAACTATGAATTCGAAAATAAAACATACCTTGTTACCTACTCAACAAGAAGAGGCCGATTATTGATGAAGGATAAACTGGCGGCTTCCTTATTGATGGCAACCGGTATGTTGACGGTACTGTTGGCTGTTACGTTAGGGTTTTATTTCTCCGTATTCGATTACTCGCGTTTGTGGGGCAGTTCGATCAGCAGCGCGTTGAATTGGGAGTATAGTTTAGACGATCTTCCGTATGTTTCCTGGTGGAATCTATCGTTTGCGGGTTATTTGCTGTGCAGCGTCTTGCTGGTATATCTATGCATGCTGCTCCTGTCGGGCATTGTCTTTTTCCTGTCGGTATGGGTGAAGAACAGTTATTTTGCTTTTTTTCTCTTTGCGGCATTTTTCGTTTCTGCGTTGCTTCTGCCGAGCTTCGTACCGTCTCCGCTTCTGCTGTTCATCGCGGTCCATAACTTGTCCGTACTTTTCATGAATCCTCATGTCTGGTTTATGGGCAACGGCGGATTGACAATGTTCCAAAGTTATGAACCGGTTACGGTGGGAAGTTGGACGATCATCACAGCCGCTTTATGTATGTTTTCTTTGCGAAGGTTTCAAAAACAAGAAATTCATTGAGGAGAACCGTCATGCGAGTGTTATGGAATGAAATCAAGAAAATATGGAATTGGAAAATACTCCTGCTGCTTTGTATTGCGAATGTGTTAATGTGCCTCTTGTTTATAGAAAATCCCGCTACGGCGATTACACGCGGAAGACCGGCGCTTGACGAATACCGCATTGCCGCCGAGATGGCCCGCCAATACGGAAGCGATATGGAGGAGGAGGACTTTGCCCATTTCAAAAAAGCTTACGAAGCGCAAATCGGGGAAGCCGGGAACTATTTGCGGGCAAGGCCCGAGTTTGCGGCGGCAGGCATTCGGTCTTATGAGGATTTTATGCATTTTGATTCCGATGATAGCGAGCAGAACGCCCTTCGCAATAAGGTCTTGTTCAAGGAAAAGGTCGATCTGTTCTGGGAGCTTCAGGCGAGAAGAATATTGATCGAAGAATGGCACGACAATCGGGCCCAATGGATGGAACGCGCCTGGGAAAACGCGGGGGACGCCAAACAAAAGGCGCGCTTGGGCGAATTAAGAGCAGCCGGGCATGTTCAAACGTATCCGGGAATTGTTCTTCAAAATTATAAGGATTTTATCTCAAGTGTGGCCGTCGCCGTGATCGTAAGCGTCGTGATGGCACTGTCTCCGGTTTTTATTAAAGATCGTTTGGGACGAATGCTGGATTTGCAGTATACGACCCGGCAAGGACGGAATTTATATAAGACCAAAGCTGCGGCAGGGCTGGTTTCGGCATGTATCGCGATAGCGTCTTTGTTGATCGTTTATTTGGGACTGTACGCATTCATTATCAACCACAAGGTATTGCGCCATGACAACCTGTCCGTATTTTTTCAGGTGCCGCTCCATACGTTTACCGGTTCGTATTATTGGTATGATCCGACGTTCTTGCAGTACGTTATATTAACGATTGCGGCGGTGGTCGTCCTCGGATTGGCGTTTGCTCTGCTCGCGATGTGCTTCTCCGGCTTGATGTCGAACTATGTGGCATTAATCGGCGTACAAATCCCATTCGTTTTCGGGGCGCTTTTTTTCGGGTTATATTATTGTCTGGATCATATTATTGACATTCGGATGGCGAAATGGATGGCACCGGTGCTATACAGTTTGGCGGCTGTCTCAGGCGCGGCGTTTATGCTGCTGTTATGGAGACGGGAGAAGAGGCGCGATATTGCATAAGCGGCGGTTAATCATCCTTGCGGGAGGATCGGGCCGAAAGATGTCGAATAAACAAAGGGTAAAGGAGGTTCTATGCATAATCAACTGTCTATACCCGTCAACCTAGTCCATTGGCTGTCGCTGCGCATGTGGATTGCCGCCCTGTTGTTCATCTTCGCCGCGCTTGGCATCGTTCGAAACCTCCAGCTGGAAGCTGCCCATGCGGACCGATTGCTGACAGGGCGGACGACAGGACAGATCACGAAGGTGGAGCTTGAAAATCAAGGCAAGGGATACCGCGATTATTCGTTCACGTATACTTACGAAGTCAACGGAACCCCCTATACCGGCATCTCGTATCAATCGATCTCTTCGTCGTACAGGGTCCCGCTTCACGAATTGGAATCGACGGCGGTTCTATACAATCCCGAGTCTCCTGCCGTCTCCAAACTGCCCGGCACGGCGCCGGTCGAACTGGCTACCGTGTCATACGTGATCGGCCTCGTCGTTTCGGGCATTGCCGTGACCGTATTTGTCTCGATCAATATAAGAAGATTGGGGACGATGAAGAGAGGCGTTGCGCGTACCGCGACATGCACTCGTTATTACAAAACGTCGAAGGGCGACCATGTTTATATCGGATATTATTCGGCGCCGAACGGAAAGAAACAGACTTTCCACGAAAGCAGGAGTCTATTCCGCATCAAAAACGCCAAATCCGGCATTCCGATTATTGTAGACAAGTTCAAGCCGACCATTTATGTACTTTTGCAACGGATTCCACAAGGCGTCTACTTGTCCGAATCCGAGCGGAAATGGAAAGTCCGGCCCTGGAGGCTGGCGGTCTGGACCGGTACGCAGGCGGTTATGGCGATTCTGATCGCTGTTTCGTTTGCGATTGGGTGATCCAATCTTGAAATTGCATTAATGTTCTTACATTATCGTCCAGAACAGCCCTGTAAATGTCATAGCTTTTGACTTCTTTTCCGTACTCTGAACGGGATGCCCAGAAATCTTTGATTGTTAGGATGGATTCCCGCAAGTCCGGGGTAAGTCTATCGGGCATCGTTCGAATATGCATAAGATCGGGCTGTTTATCCGGTTCGTCGACGAACCAGATATCAAGCGTCCAATCCATCCCGTTCAGCGCCTTGTACTTTAACCCAATGTAAAATCCGTCAGGGTAGTTAGGATCGGTATTCCAGTCGCCGGAGTCATTCAAGAACCGAAGCTCCCGTACGCCTTGGCGGATCATGAGTTCGGAAGCGATTTTCGTTACCGCAGCGATGTCGAGCTTCGAACAGACTACGGTGATATCCAGATCCCTCCATACCATCAATCCGAGAGCGGCGCTGCCGACTCGCACCGGCTCGCCCGCCGAGGACAGCAATTCATCGATGTTCAATTCAACCGCTACCGTACTCGCCTCGAGTTGCAATTCACGTTGCCTTGTCAAAAGTTCGTTCTCGGCCATTTTCATCACTCTCCTTAAGTATAGTCAGTATGCAACCAAGTTTATCATATTGCAACGAAATGTCATAGAAGAGAAGATTCCTGCTGCAGGGGGACTCTTCTCTTTCCCATTCGGCAGAACCGGGTTGACGACTTATTGGAACGAGTAAGTGCGCGGCGTTGATGCCCGCCCATTGGATTTCGTCCAACAGATCAACCCTTCATAGGGTAAAAGGCAGCTCTTCGTTGGAATTCATCCAATTGAAATCTCATCAAATAAGGCTGAAAGACGGCCATTAGGAGAAATCTGTTGGATGATTTCCAATGGCAATGCGGTTTGATCCATAATAAGGCGAATTGGATTGGACATAATCCAACGGACGGACGAAAGAGGTGGCAGGGAAAAAATCTTGACAAGTTAGTCATTCCAAAATGAAGTCCCGGGAACAGCCCAGGACTTCATTTTTCTTGTGACTATAAAAATCAAACGTTCAAGGACCGGAGAATACTCAATTCATTTTTCTGTAAAACGATGTTATCCGAAACGGTCGTCCGGCCAAGCATGTCGTCAAACTGCCCTGGCGGCAGCGGAATCGTGACCGTTTCCGGCAGGTGGTTAAGGATGAACCAATAACGCCGATCTTCATGTTCCCGGCAAGTCACCTCGACTCCTTCCGGAGCGGCGAGCGGCGCTTCGACGTTCGAATCGGAGAGCAATCGATCGAGCAGGCGCGATATAAATGCCGGTTCCGCTTGCGTGCCGACATAATAAGCTTTGCCTTTGCCGAAAGCGTTCACCGTTGCGGCAGGCATGCCCGCGAAGAAATCGTCTGTAAATGCCGCGATCGATTGGGCGCCCTCCAGTCGAATCAAGTCGGCCCACAGATTGCACGAATATTCGCCATACAGCGTGGCTTCCGTAACGGCGACCCGATTCGTTTGTCCGGGAAGCATCGGATCGAACTCTTCGACGCAAATGCCGAGCAGTTTGCGCAGCGGCGCGGGATATCCGCCGAGATGAATGCGGTCGTGCTCATCGACGATGCCGCTGAAAAACGTAGTTAGCAGCGTACCGCCGTTGCCTACGAACCGTTCGAGATTGTCGGCGACGCCTTCGGCGACCATGTACAGCGCGGGGGCGATGACGAGGTCGTAACGGGAGAGGTCGTCGGCGGGTTGCACGAAGTCGACGGCAATATTTTTCCGGAATAAATGATCGTAATAATGTCGGATTTGTTCGATATACTTAACATCCGCGCTCGGCTTGGACGGCAGTTCGAGCGCCCACCAGTTGTCGTAATCGAATACTATCGCCGCTTTGGCGGAAATGCGCGATCCTACGATTTCGTCCAACATCTTCAGCTCGTTTCCGAGCTGTTCCACCTCTTTATATACACGGCTGTGCTCGTCGCCCGTG
Organism: Paenibacillus sp. CECT 9249; assembly: GCF_918697855.1. Lineage (NCBI taxonomy): Bacteria > Bacillati > Bacillota > Bacilli > Caryophanales > Paenibacillaceae > Paenibacillus > Paenibacillus sp. CECT 9249. The sequence continues at coordinate 137,894 of NZ_CAKKLI010000004.1, forward strand.
TGCGTCACCATCGCCCCGTGAAATTTCTCCGCCCCTGCCCGGGAAGCGCGCCATTGAAAGAACATGATCCCATCCCCGCCGCGCGCCAAGGCTTGATAGCTCCATAAGCGCATCACCCCGGGACGTTTCAACGGATTATGCTGCCGCCAGTTCACTTGGCTCGTCACTTGTTCCATCAGCATGAACGGTTGCCCGCCGCGCAAGCTGCGCATCAGATCGTGATCCATCGCCGCTCCGACCGGTATGCCTGCCGTCGGTTCGGGATAGCTGTCCCATGTTACGATGTCCATATGCTTCGCCCATTTGAAGTAATCGAGCGGTTTGAAGTGGGGCATGAAATTGGTCATTACGGGCAAGTCGGGCGTTCCTTCCTTAATAACGCGGTATTCGCCCAAATAGCATTCCAGCAAGCTGTCCGACATGAACCGCTGATAATCCAGAAGCTGTCCCGGATTCGCGTAAGTCGGCGTTTTGCCCGGCAAGTGAATCTCGCTCCAATCGTAATAGGTTTGGCTCCAGAAATTGGTGCCCCACCGGTCGTTCAACGTTTCGATCGATCCGTATTTATCCTTGAGCCAAACCCGGAATGCGGCTTCGCATTGCTTGCAATAGCATCGCGAAATATGGCAACCGTACTCGTTGTTAATATGCCACATCGCCAGCGCCGGATGCGATTTGTAGCGGTTCACCAGTCGCCGTACCAGCTTCTGCCCGTATTCGCGATAGACGGGGCTATTGGGGCAATAATGTTGCCTCGAACCGTTCGTATAGCGAGCCCCGTTCTCGTCGACCGGCAGCGTCTCGGGATAGTCCCGCGCCATCCAGGCGGGCGGGGAAGCGGTGGCCGTCGCCAAATCGGCGTAAATGCCGTTGTCCGCCAGCAAATCCATAAGCCGGTCGAGCCAGGCAAAGTCGTAACGCTCTTTGTCCGGTTGCAGCAGCGCCCAACTGAAGATGCCGACGCTTACGAAATTGACGCCCGCTTTTTTCATGAGACGCATGTCGTCGCGCCAGACCTCCTCGGGCCATTGCTCCGGATTGTAATCGCCGCCGTAACATATTTTGTCTGGAAAAGGTATGCGCATGGATGCCATAATAAAATCCTCCCATTGAAATAATACTATATGAATATCATAGTTAGATGATATAATCTATTCAATCAGAACATTTTCGCATCGATATAACTAATTTCGCATTTAGGGGCGATGGCGGTGAATGAATGCATTTTTCCTTCGATTACGGAAGAAGAACAACGGCTGCCGTTTTACATTACGAGCGCCGGAGGTTGGGATAATCAGGAGCCGATGCGGCGCGAGGAAGGATATCCGGACTTCCAATGGATCCAAACGATGAACGGAACCGGACTCTTGCGCGTCTCGGGGAAGGAATTCGCCGTAACGCAAGGCGAGGGCATGTTTCTGTTACCGAATGAAACTCATGAATATGTGCCGGTCGACAAACCGTGGGAAGTCCGATGGGTCGCGTTCAATGGGGAACAAGCGCATCCATTGCTTGCGGCGATGGATATGAAGGAATCGAAAGTGATGCGCATATCCAATCCCGACCGGTTGTTGCAGCACATGCACGCGGTCGTTCGTCTGCTTCGTTCGGCCGATCCGATGCGCGGCTTTCTATGTTCGGCACTGATGTACCAGATCATTGTAGATTTGTTTATCCATGCTTCCCCGGCGGAGGTCCGTTCGAAGAGACAGCATTACGAACAGCTCGCCCCTGCGCTCCGCTTCGTCGAAGAGCGGTACGGCGAGCCGCTTACGCTTGCCATGCTGGCGGATTGCATGCAGCTGTCTCCGCAATACGTCTGCCTGTTGTTTCAAAAAACGATGGGGCTGCGCCCTTTCGAATATGTCGCGCAAGTCCGGATGAGCAAAGCGAAGGAAATGCTGCTCAACGATCCGGATATGGATGTCAAGGAGGTGGCCCGCCAAGTCGGTTACGATCATTCAAGCTATTTCATCAAACTGTTTAAAGAAATGGAAGGCATTACGCCGACAGCATTCCGTAAAATCCATAAAATACGATAATGTTTTCACGGGAGGTTCATTATGATTGAATATCGTTATATGACCCAGGAACAGGCCGACAAGTTGCAGGAAATCGACCGGTCGGAATATATTGATGTAATATATGAAATGCGGGACGGCATCGTAACGGAACGTAAAGCCGGACATGATTGTGCGAATTGGAACGAGACGGAATTAACCGAAATCAAACAACGATATTTGTATGAATTGCAAAACGGCGGACTCGCCATTGGCGCATTTGACGGAAACAGACTAGCAGGATTCGGCGTTCTTGCCCATACATTTAGAGGGATGAATCGGGACCGGCTCCAAATCGATCTTATGTACGTATCCAAAAATTACAGAAGACAAGGCATTGGAAGCAACATTTTAAACCGGTTGGCCGCGGAAGCGAAAGGAAGAGGGGCCAAATATTTGTACATTTCGTCGACGGAAACCGGATCGGCGGTATCCTTCTACAAAAGGAACGGGAGTCAGATCGCGGATGAGATTGATGAAGAGCTATTTCTGAAAGAGCCCAAAGATATTCATATGATCAAACGGCTATAATTCGTGGCACCAATGAGCCCACTTCGTAAACTACCATTCTATGCGTAGAAAAGCGGATTGGCGGAAACTGGTGTAACAAATTAGACCATAAGGAGGAGAGATGACAGTGATAACGTTAAAATCGGAAAGAGAAATACAACAAATGCACGAAGCGGGCAAATTGTTGGCCGCTTGCCATCGAGAAATTGCGAAAATGATCGAGCCCGGCATTTCAACGTTCGCCATCGATCAATTTGTAGAAACATATTTGAAAAAGCATGGGGCCACGCCGGAACAGAAAGGATACAAGGGTTACCAATTTGCGACTTGCGCCTCCGTTAACGATGAAATTTGCCACGGTTATCCGCGGAGAGACTCTCTTCAAAACGGCGATATCGTTACGATCGATTTCGTCGTGAATCTTAACGGCAGTTTGGCGGATTCGGCATGGACGTACGCGGTTGGGGATATTTCGAATCAAACGAAAAAGTTGTTGAAAGTTACATACAATAGTCTTTATAAAGGGATTGAACAAGCGATCATCGGCAATCGTATCGGGGATATCGGGCATGTCATTCAATCTTATGTCGAAGCGGAAGGGTTTTCCGTCGTCAGAGATTTTACGGGCCATGGCATTGGACCTGTCATCCATGAAGAACCGCAAGTTCCCCATTTCGGTTTGCCGGGGAAAGGGTTGCGATTGAAAGAAGGCATGGTCATTACGATCGAACCGATGGTGAACGAAGGAACGTGGCACAGCCGAATGGATGCGAACGGATGGACGGCAAGAACCGTTGACGGGAAACGTTCGGCGCAATACGAGCATACGATAGCGATCACGAAGGACGGACCGCTTATTTTAACGCAGCAAACGTGCCGGATGTCCTTCTTGTAGCGGCGTGTTTTCTCTTTCAATAACTGCCGTAAGGAATGAGAAAATCAAATTGTGGCTGTTTTTCCTCCCCCTCCGCATACGAGTAATTTTCATTTTACAGGAAAAGACGGTTTTTTTGTGCCCTTTTTAACATTCAACAAAAACGGGGCCTCCAGAAAGTCAGCTTTCACTGCTTTCTGGACAGCCCCTTCGTTGAGTTATGGGCAGGAGGCCAAACTGGATCAAGCATTACATACGTCCAATCATGACTAACATCATGGACATACATATATAAGGTAATGACTTTAATACGAAGGGAGCATACAAAATGTCTTCTGTTGTTGGAGGATTCGGGTTCACAAGCACAGGTGTTATTCTTGTCCTTTTCATTCTCCTTGTCATTGTTGCTTGTTCAATATGTAGATTCAGCTACTAAATTTCAGGCACTGGGGCTGCCCAATAAGTCCCTAAAACGAAAGCAGGACGGAAAAATGAGACGTTTTTCCGCCCTGCTTTTTTGTACCAATGTTAACTTTCATTTTACAGGAAAAGACGGTTTTTTTGTGCATAATTTTTAAATATTTTAATGTATGAGGTTGTCCGAACTGCCGGTTGGTCAGCCATTGCGCAGTCACGATGCGGCGATCAGGGCGAAGATGTTTTTGAACAAGATCGGAGGTACAAACGGCTTGCTCATATGCCAGGATGAATGAAAAAGCAATTCTGCCGGGATGATAACTTGTTGCAACACTTGTTCCTAACGTGTAGTGTAGAATGTAGGATTATCTTATGCATTACAGGAAGAGGTGCGGAGTTTGGCAACATTTAAAATAAAAAATGTCCTTTTCTTTCATGAAAAAAAGAACGTCAACGTTCTAGACGAAGGGGATCGTACCATCGCCAAAGTTATGAAAGTATCAAACTCGGGAAATGAGGCGGGCAAAACCTTCGTCTTAGAGCGAAACGGAGATCAAGCTGTTCTAGGGATACAAAAAGGGCGTCTCGTCTTTGCAAATTACAGGTTTCAAATCGATGGAGAAGAATTTATTTTGAAGGATAACGCTGTCAACAGCCTTCTTTATTTCTGTGTGGACGGCACGGCTTTCGGGAAGAAGCTGCGGATCGAAGAGAATTGGGACGAAGAGATTGAAGTGAAAGTGGACGGCCGGAAGGCAGCGTTAATGAAACCGAATACCATTTCTCTTGAAGCAACGATTGTAATGGACGAGGAAGTTGCGGGAGATTGGATGCTGTTCTCGTTAACATGCTTAATGTATTTCATGTTTATGATATATAAGGATGAAACGGACATCATAGAAAGCATTTTTGACGGACTAGAGGAATAAAGCGAGTCGTTATGAGCCATATCAAATTCGGTCGGCTTATGGTTAAAGGGCGGGCTCTATGTTAAAGTAGATAGAGACAGTAGAATGGTGTTTCATAATGATTGAATAAAGGATCGTGCATCGTTGGGGGGGGAGTTCAATGGATGTGCCGATTGGCGTATGGATTAGCTCGATCATCATCATTTTTCTTATCAGTTATATCACTTTCTGGGTCACGAAGAAGGCTTACTCCAGGAAATGGGACGAACAAGAATAATAGCCCGGCCGCCTAGTATGGAAACCTTATTCTGTTATGCCGAAAGCAAGAAAGTCGCCAAACTACAGTGAGTAGCTAGCGACTTTCTATTCGTTCCACTTCGTTTCTTAATTTCGAATGAGATAATCGAATGCGCCCAAGGCAGCATTTGCGCCGGATCCCATCGATATAATGATCTGCTTGTAGGGACTATTGGTGCAGTCGCCTGCCGCAAATACGCCCGGTACGTTTGTAGCGCCATGCCGGTCGACTACGATTTCCCCGAAGCGAGTACGCTCCACGGTATCTTCTAACCAATCCGTATTAGGTACAAGACCGATCTGAACAAATACGCCCTGCAATTCAATATGACGTTCCGCTCCCGTGTCACGCTCAATGTAGGTAATGCCGTTTACTTTATCAGTGCCGGTAATTTCTTTCGTTTGAACGTTTTTAAGGACCGTTACGTTAGGAAGGCTATAAAGACGATCTTGCAATACGGCGTCGGCTTTCAGTTCCGGCATGAATTCAAGCACCGTAACATGCTTCACAATGCCGGCGAGGTCGATCGCCGCCTCAATACCGGAGTTGCCGCCGCCAATGACCGCAACGTCTTTCCCGGTGAATAAAGGACCGTCGCAATGAGGACAGTAGGCCACGCCTTTATTCTTGTACTCTGCTTCGCCAGGTACGCCGATATTGCGCCAACGGGCGCCTGTCGAAATGATGACGGTCTTGCTCTTCAGAACAGCGCCGTTTTCAAGTTCAACTTCGATGAAGTCTCTCTTCTCCAAACGTTTGGCACGCTGCAGTTTCATGACGTCAATGTTGTACTCTTTCACATGTTCTTCAATCGTCGCCACAAGTTTCGGACCTTCCGTATATTTGACGCCGATAAAGTTCTCGATGCCGAGCGTATCCAAGACTTGACCGCCGAAGCGTTCGGCTACGATGCCTGTGCGAATGCCTTTGCGCGCCGCATAGATCGCTGCGCTAGCGCCGGCTGGGCCCGCCCCGACAACAAGAACGTCGAATGGATCCTTATTGTCAAATTCCGAAGCGTCCGGAGCATCACCCAACTTGGCGAGAATTTCCTCCAGCGACATACGGCCGCTGCTGAAAAACTCTCCGTCGAGGAGCACCGTCGGTACCGCCATGATGTTCTTGCTCTCGGCTTCTTCCTTGAACGCAGCTCCGTCAATCATGGTATGCGTGATGCCCGGATTGAGGATGCTCATCAAGTTCAACGCCTGCACAACGTCAGGACAGTTTTGGCAGGTCAAGCTGATGTAGGATTCAAAGTGATATTCGCCGCGAATGTTTTTAATTTGGTCAATGACGTCTTGTTCCACTTTCGGCGCTCTTCCGCTAACTTGCAGCAGAGCAAGCACCAATGAAGTAAACTCGTGACCCAAAGGAATTCCGGCAAACGTCACGCCAGTATCTTCGCCCGTACGATTCACACTAAAACTTGGCGTTCTAGGCAATCGGGTTTTTTCTACCGTAATTTTAGATGACATGCCGGCGATTTCATCCACCAGCGCCAGCATGTCAATAGATACGGCATCGGACTCAGCGCTGACTTTTAGCACTACATCGTTTTCCATCAGTTGAAGATATTGTGCTAATTGTGCTTTTATATCCGCGTCCAGTGCCATTTTTCACCCGCTCCTTAAATTTTTCCGACTAGATCAAGGCTTGGCTTAAGCGTCGCAGAACCTTCTTGCCACTTGGCCGGGCAAACTTCGCCCGGGTTGTTGCGGACGTATTGGGCTGCCTTGATTTTGTTAATGAGAGTGCTCGCATCGCGGCCGATACCGCCTGCGTTAATTTCAACGGCTTGGATGACGCCGTCCGGATCGATAATAAACGTACCGCGATCCGCAAGGCCATCTTCTTCGTTCAGCACGTCGAAGTTGCGGGAAATCGTGTGCGACGGGTCGCCGATCATGATGTAAGTAATTTTGCCGATCGTTTCTGAGGTGTCGTGCCATGCTTTATGTGTAAAATGAGTATCCGTCGAAACAGAGTAAACTTCAACCCCAAGATCCTTCAATGTTGCATATTGATTTTGCAGATCTTCCAACTCGGTTGGGCAAACGAATGTAAAGTCAGCCGGGTAGAAGCAAACGATGCTCCATTTGCCTTTGAAATTCGCTTCCGTTACTTCGATAAAGTCACCGTTATGGTAGGCTTGAGCTTTGAATGGCAGTACTTCTTTTCCAATTAATGACATGATTGATATTTCCTCCTTCAAGGTATTTGTAATTATTATAATCTAATATTAATTATATTAAACTGCATTTGTCAAGTGTCCTTATTGTGTCCGAAATGGCGGATAAATATGACAATTGCTTGAACTCATCGTTTTGCTGGTCTCCTGGCCTAATAGCGAGAGATTAAGAGATTGGCGTAAATAGTCCCGCGAGATTATCTCTTATTATAATATAGAAACGATGCTAGTTGAACAATACCATGTTAGCCATGAAGCCGATCGCGATCGGTGCGGGATTTCTGCAAAAAGTCCGGGTATTCCATGCTAATGTTGGGGGAAGATGGTACAATAGGTAGAGGAATTTCGCATACATGGAACATCGCAACGATTAGAATGCGGTACTTATTTCGAAGAAATAGGATTGAGGTGAGTTATGACTTCCTTACTCCCATCTGAACAGTTGATTAGAGAAATCGAATTATCGGAATTAGCGTATATGTATGACCGTATGGCCGCAATCCGGGATCGAAGCGGTAATCCCGAAGGGATAGAAATGCAATATTTCGGAAATGCGCTTTGTTTATACAGCAGAACCATGCCCTGGCCAACGTTTAATACTGTCAAAGGAATCGGCGGCGGCGACCTGGAATATCTGGACCGGATTATTCATTTTTATCGGACGAGAGACCGGAAAGCCCAATTCGAAATTATTCCTTCCCGCGAAGACCGGAATCTACTGGAGGCATTGTCCGAACGCGGCTTTTATCAATCCGGGTTTCATACGTCATTATATATCGAACCGACAGAAAATGCAGACGACAACCGGGACCGCATTGCAATTCATGAGTTAAGGGAAGATCAATTTGATCTCTATGCGACCATTCATTGCAGAGGAACGGGATTAACAGACGACGGAATTCCGTACGTTGCGGAGAATAATAAAGTCCTGTACAATCGGCCCGGCTGGAAATTTTACATCGCCTACATGGATGAAAACCCGGCAGCGGTAGGGGTTATGTATATAAAGGACCGCATCGCTTCATTAACGTTCGCGGCGACTTTGCCCGAGTATCGAAATCAAGGATTGCAGCAAACGCTATTGCAAAGAAGAATTCGCGAAGCCAAACGGAACGGTTGCAAGCTTGCCGTAAGCCAATGCGCTTTTTTGTCGCAAAGCCATCGTAATATGGAGCGGGCCGGAATGAAGATAGGTTATATAAGGACGACCTGGACGGAGTGAAAAGCGCCGCCCGGCCGACATCATTGTTGAGAAATCCGAGCCTAGTTATAATAGTCGCAGATGTGTAAAATATGGAAGGAGGTGTTGGCCATCGCTTTCAAATTTCTGATCGTCCTATCCTTTGCTTGTTTTATTTTGACGAGTTGTACGGGAGGGAACGGTTCGCCGGAGGCGGCGCCGGCCGCTCGGCAGGAAGCCGTTCGCAGTGGCGAGAATCGACCTGCCCCCGGTCCGGACGAATCGATGTTTCGTATCGAAGTAACCGTTCCGCCCGGGATTACGGCAGAGCAACCGTTTAAGGCAGAAGGGGCTTTGATCAATAAGAGTCCAACCGCATGGGAGATGGAACATGGCGCCGATATGTTTACCTACTCCATTTACGACGGGAACGATAGGCCTGTTCTCCAAGAATGGAACACGATCGCCGTTACGAGTATCGGAATCGGGACGACATTATCGCCCGATGCGGCATACAGCTATGACGGCCGCGAGCACACCAGCATTCCGCTAAACGAATTGACCGTCAAAGAACCGGGGGAGTATACCGTTGTGGCTCATGCGCAATTTACAATTCGATACGAGGGTAAGAGCTATCATTTTAAAATATCGTCCGATCCTTATGAATTTAATGTAATGAAGTAGAAGGTTTGGCGGTTTGCTTGCGAATCATGTACGATATAAACAGAACAGACCATGAGGTGATGCTTAATGAAATACAATTTTGATCTCGTCGTAAACCGGAGAAATACGAACTCGTACAAATGGGACCAGACGAAGCAATTGTTCGGGGATGCAGATATCCTTCCGCTCTGGGTTGCCGATATGGATTTTGAAAGCCCGCCTGCCGTCAAGGAGGCGTTGATCAAGCGGGCGATGCAAGGAACCTACGGATACACGATACGATCTTCGGAATACGAAGCGGCGATCGTCAACTGGTTTGCAAGAAGGCATGGATGGTCGCTTGAACCCGCTTGGCTTGCGGATGTGCCTGGCGTCGTTACCGCGCTTAGTTTGGCGATCGATTTGTACAGCGCTCCCGGCGAACAAGTCATTTTGCAATCCCCGGTTTACAATCCTTTCTATGACGTTATTCGGTTGAACGGGCGGAAAATCGCCGAAAGTCCGTTGATCATCAACAATGGCCGATATGAAATGGATTATGGGCATCTTGAACAATTAATGAAACAAGGGGCCAAAACCATGCTGTTGTGCAGCCCGCATAATCCGGTGGGACGAGTGTGGGAGCGCGAGGAACTGCAAAAATTGAGCGAGTTGTGCTTGAAATACAATGTGCTGATCATCTCCGATGAAATTCATTGCGACTTGGTGCTGCCGGGATATAAGCATATTCCGTTTGCATCGTTGTCTGAAGAAATTGCGGCACAAACGGTTACTGCGACGGCGCCGACCAAAACGTTTAACTTGCCCGGATTGCAAAGTTCGTTCGTAGCGATCTCCAACCGCGAATTGAAGCGGCGTTTCGATGATCGCCTTAAGATGTTAAGCCTCCATTCAATGCCATACTTTAATGTGGACGCAGTGACTGCCGCATATAACGATGGGGAGGAGTGGCTTGACGAACTGCTCGTCTACCTGCAGGGGAACGTTCAATTCGCGATCGATTATTTGGAACGCCACTTGCCGCAAGTGAAGGCCATTCGCCCGGAAGGAACCTATCTGTTATGGGTCGATTACCGTAATTTGGTTGGCAGTGCCGAAGAGATCAAAGATCTGATGTTCAAGCAAGCGAAAGTCGCATTTACGGAAGGATCGATATACGGTGAAACGGGACTGGGGTATATCAGAATCAATTATGCCTGTCCGCGTTCCGTGCTGCATGAAGCGTTGGAACGTTTCTGCCGCGCCGCTCAAACGAAGGTTCGATGAACCGCCATAACAATATCGCATAACGAAGGAGAGCATACTTGATGGAAGCATTTATTTTTGACATGGACGGAGTGATTATCGACAGCGAGCCGCTTCATTTCGAAGTCGATATCCATACGATGAAACATTTCGGGATTGAGATCACCCAGACCGAACTTGAAAGATTCGTAGGGATGACGAATCCCGAGATGTGGGACATTCTTACGCGGGAATATCAAATGCGGCAGTCGGTTTCGGAAATTATCGAATATCAATTATCGCTGAAAATTGAAAGGTTGAGATCGCTTGATATTGGCCCGATCGACGGAATTGCGAATTTAATCTCCGAGTTGAAGAGATTCCGAATCCCGATGGCGCTCGCTTCCTCGTCACCGCGCGCATTTATTATGGCGGTTCTGCAAAAGTTCGGTATCGTAGGCGAGTTTGCCCGCATTGTGAGCGGCGAGGAAGTGAACAAAGGCAAACCTGCGCCCGATGTATATTTGGAAGCGGCCAAGCTGCTGGAAGTACGTCCCGGCCAATGCGTCGTGCTTGAAGATTCCATGCATGGAGTCGCGGCGGCCAAAGCGGCGGGAATGAAATGTATCGGATTCGACAATCCGAATTCCGGGAATCAAGACTTATCGAATGCGGATGTCATTGTAACATCGATCAGGGATATTCGGGTGGAAGAACTTCTGAAACAGGGGGATTGAGTTATCGTTTGCCGGTTATGCAAAATAATGTTGCAGATGAAGTAAGGGGCGCGGGTGCGCCCCTTGTTTCGTTATATTCGCGTTTCCGCTCTGCGCTTGCGATCCAGCAGCACGGTCAAGCTAAGCAGCGTGACGATGATGGTCGCGCCCATATCGGACAAGATCGCGATCCAAAGCGTCAGCAGCCCCGGAATGGTGAGCAGCAGGGCGATCAGCTTCAAGCCGAGCGCAAGCGCAATATTCGCCTTGATGATGCGGTTCACCTTTTTGCCGATCGAAATCGCTTCGGGAAGTTTGCCGAGATGATCTTGCATCAATACGATGTCCGCCGTTTCGATGGCGCTGTCGGTGCCTTTGCCCATCGCGATGCCAAGCCCGGCGGAAGCGAGAGCCGGCGCATCGTTGATCCCGTCGCCGATCATCGCCACTTGGCCGTCGGAAGCGAGCTCTTTGATTTTCTCCACTTTTTGCTCCGGAAGCAGTCCGCCGTAGCAGGAAGTAACGCCTACCGCTGCGGCAACCTTCTCGGCGGTGCGCTGATGGTCGCCGGTCAGCATGACCGTGCGGCGGATGCCGCTGCGATGAAGGGCGGCCACCGTTTCCGCGCTCTCCGGGCGGATTTCGTCGGCGATTCCGAACACGCCCAGTATGCCGTGTTCATCGGCGACGATGACGAGCGTCAAACCTTCCGCTTTCAACCTTTCGATATCTTTCCGCGCCGCCTGGCTTTTCGGAACGGATTCGACGCTTTTTTCATTGCCGAGATAATAGGTTCGGCCGTCGATCCGCGCTTCTATCCCTTGGCCGGACAAGGTACGAATGTCTTCCGGTTCGGCGGCGGCAGCCCCGACCTTCTCCACATGCTTCATGACGGCCTTTGCAAGCGGATGAGAGGACGTTTTCTCGATGCCCGCAGCGATGGAGTAGAAGCGCTCCTTGTCGTAAACGGCCGTTTGCTCGACATGCGGCTCGCCCAAAGTCAATGTTCCCGTTTTATCGAAGGCGAGCGTATCGATTTTGCCGAGCTGTTCCAGGAATACGCCGCCTTTGACGAGAATGCCGTTGCGCGCATTGCGGGTAATTCCCGACACGAGCGCGATCGGCGAAGATAAGATCAGCGCGCACGGGCATCCGACGATCAATACCGCCAAGCCTTGATAGAGCCATGTTTTCCAGTCGCCCCCGAGCAGCAAAGGAGGCACGAGCACGACCAATATGGCGACGGCGAGAATAAGCGGAGTATAATATTTGGCGAATCGATTGATGAATAATTCCGTCGGCGTTTTCGTTTCTTGCGCTTCCTCGACCAGATGCAATATTTTGGCCAGGGAAGAATCTTTGTACGCCTTGTCGATGCGAACTTGCAGCACTCCTTCGTTATTAATGCTGCCTCCGAATACGGGTTGTCCTTCCGCTTTATCTACCGGAAGCGATTCCCCGGTAATCGCCGCTTCGTTGACGGAACTGCTGCCCGCGATAACCGTCCCGTCGGAAGGAATTTTCTCGCCTGCGCGTACGAGCACGATATCCCCGATTTCCAGCGAGGAAATCGGGACGACCCGTTCCCGGCCGCCGGCGATAAGAACGGCTTCCTTCGGCGCCACTTGCAGCAGCGACTCCATCGAACGGCGCGCCTTTTCCATGCCCATGCCTTCCAGCAATTCGTTCAAGCCGAACAATATGGCGACCAGCGTCGCTTCTTTCCATTCGCCGATAAGCACGGCGCCGATGAGCGCGATCGTCATCAGCGTGTCGATATTGAACTTGAAGCGCGCCAGATTGCGCAAACCTTTCATAAAAGTAACATATCCGCTGATTGCAATCGAAAATAAATACATCGCAATCGCCGCAACGTCCGGTATGAATTGCTGCAATCCGATCGCAAGAACGAATACGGCCGCAGCGGCGATAAGCAATACTTTCATTCGATTCGTCGATCCATGGCTATGATTGTGACCGTCGCCGGCGGAATGGTCATGCGCTCCGTGTTCGCCGGCATGGCTGTGCCGATGATGATGCCCCGCATGCTCCGGATGGGAAGTTCCGCCCGCGTAAGATTGATCGATATAAGCGCCGTCGCTGCGCAAAATTTGTTCAACCTCGGCGAGCGAAATATGTTCGTCGACCTTCAATTTGCCGGTGTTGTAACTTAATGTAGATCCTTCGCCGTGTTCCAGTTTTTGAATTTTTTGTTCCAGTTCGCGGGAACAGTTGGCGCAGGACAGACCTTTCACTCTGAATTCCAACATGCCGGTCCCTCATTTCAGTTGATAGTAGGTAGCTAGTCGTGACAAGCGTGGTGAATCGCCTGCGACAACAAATCCATGACGTGTTGATCGTCATGGGAATAATACAACGTCGTGCCGGCCCGTCTGAATTTCACCAGCCGCAAGTTTTTCAAAAACCGAAGCTGGTGGGAAACGGTCGATTGCAGCAGCGACAGCTCATCGGCAATTTCGTTCACCGAGCATTCCTTTTGCGACAGCAAATGCAATATCCGGATTCGCGTCGTATCCGACAACGCCTTGAACGTTTGCGAAACCATAAACAACGTCTCGTCATCCAATGTTTCGCACGGTTGTTTCGTATCCCCTGTTTGCTCCATAAACGCACCGCCTAACATGATTATATGAGTATCTATACATATATTATAATTCAATTGTCGAAATAACGCAAAGCATTTATGCCTATAAAATCGATTTTTTCGATTGATTTTATTCGCGCTTCCGCTCCCGTCTGGCAAATGTTAACGGCTCCCCCAATCCAATGATTAGATTCGCCCGGATTTTCTCATACTACATCTACGAAAGATTTGCAAAGGAGTGATTCGAGTTGCATCAAAAACTCACTCCCACATTATATATTCGCTTGCGAAAACGGGTGCGGGTGCGAAAAGGGGAAGCGATTATATTGGGGCAAATTGCGGAGTTGCTCACGGAACCGGAATATGAGGCGAAAATAAAAGATTTGGAGGTTTTCAGACCGAAACGGCAAGACGGCAACATCGTGCTTGTCGATATGCTGCAGATCGTCCGCCTTGTAAAGGGCGTTGTCCCCGAGATGGCGGTGGAATACTTCGGCGAACCGCATACCTTGGTCGAAATCGGCGATGCCCCGAATCGCCCCAATATCGTTCTGTTTCTGCTTGTTTGGCTGCTGCTTTTTTTCGGTTCCGGTTTGGCGATCATGAATTTTCACGCCGATGTCAGCATGATGCCGGTTCAGCAGCGCATCGTCGAATTGATTACCGGCAAAAAAGACGAACATCCATATTTATTTCAACTCGCATACTCGCTAGGAATCGGCTTCGGGATGATCGTATTCTTCAACCATGTGTTCAAGAAAAAATTCAACGAAGAGCCGACGCCTCTGGAAGTGGAAATGTTTCTGTATCAAGAAAATTTGAATCAATTTGTCATTACGGAAGAATATTGCCGCTTGCATGAAAAAGGTGAACGGATTGACTGATTTACTGAAAACGGCTTTCAGCTCCTTTGTCGGTTTTGCGGGCGGAATCGCTGTGGGAGGAGGCATGGTGGCGCTGTTCGTCGTACTCGATATTATTCCCCGGTTGGCCCAATTGACGCGCTCGTACCATAAAGTGCATTGGTTCGAAGGAGCGATGGTCAGCGGGGCGCTATATTGGACGTTCGCCGACTTCTGGAATTGGATCGTGCCCTCCGGGCAGCTTGCAACAATCGCGGTTGGTTTGTTTCACGGCGTGTTCATCGGCATGCTTGCCGCGGCGTTGACGGAAGTGTTGAACGTTCTGCCGATCTTGGCCAAACGGCTTCATCTTATCCCGTACATGTTTGGACTGCTGCTGGCCATGGTCCTTGGAAAAATTGCCGGATCGCTGTTCGATTGGTTCGTTTATCATCAATAGTAAGGAGCATGCATCTTATGGATAAAGATACGACATCGCAAGATCAATACCGGGATACCGATCCGATTGCCGTCCTCGCATCGGGCGAGCATCCGGAGATGGCCGGACCGGACGGCGAAAACAGCGAATTGAAGCGCAAAAGGAAAGAGGAGATCTCGAATTCGTTGGAGGAATCCGTCGTTTACTGGCAAGACACGGACCGGATTTCCAAAAAATTGGACGAATCGAAACGTACGTTAAAAGAAGTCGTCGGGCTCGACAATGCGTTCGACCTCGTCTTTCGCGAAATGACGTTCGGCGGCAGGCGGACCGGGTTGTTTTACGTCAACGGGTTTGCCAAGGACGACGTGTTGACCGAAATATTGAAACGTCTTACTTATTTGGATAAAGAGCAAATATCGGCCAATGCGATCAAAGCTTTCATGGATTGCTACGTTCCGCATATTCAAGTGGAGAAAGTGACGAAAATGAGCGAGGCCATTAATTACGTCCTGGCCGGCGGAACGGCGCTGTTCGTCGACCAGGAGCAAGCCGCCCTCATTATCGACGCGAAGGTGTTCCCGAGCAGAGGGCCGGAGGAGCCTTCGCTGGAACGGGTCGTACGGGGCGCCCGCGACGGCTTTACCGAAACGTTGCTGACCAATGTCGCGCTCGTTCGGAGACGCATCCGAGATCCCGGATTGAAGTTGGAATTGGTTCAGGTCGGCCGGCGAACGAGAACGGACGTATGCATCGCATATATCGACGATATCGCGGATGGGAAATTGGTTGAGTCCGTACGAAGCAAAATCGAGAACGTGAATATCGACGGCCTGCCGCTCGCGGATAAACAATTGGAAGAAGCGATTATCAATAAAGGGTGGTTTCCGTATCCCCTTGTAAGATATTCGGAACGTCCGGATGTCGTAGCCTCGCATCTGTTGAGCGGTTGCGTCGTTCTTATGGTCGATACCTCCCCAAGCGTTATGGTCCTGCCCACCACGTTTTTCGATTTATGCCAACACGTGGAAGAGAACCGGCAGACGCCTTTCATGGGAACATACATGATGTGGGTTCGTTTCCTCGGCATCGCGGTCTCCTTGTTTCTGTTGCCGTTATGGCTTCTTCTCGCCACGAAACCGGGAATCGGGCCGGCGTTTCTGGAATTTATCGGACCGAATAAAACGGGGAAAATTCCGATCATCGGCCAATTTCTTATCGCCGACATCGGCGTGGACTTGTTGCGCATAGCCGCC
Organism: Paenibacillus sp. CECT 9249; assembly: GCF_918697855.1. Classification (NCBI taxonomy): domain Bacteria; kingdom Bacillati; phylum Bacillota; class Bacilli; order Caryophanales; family Paenibacillaceae; genus Paenibacillus; species Paenibacillus sp. CECT 9249. Next base: position 154,077 of record NZ_CAKKLI010000004.1, read on the forward strand.
GTTCATACGCCGACCCCGCTTGCGACGGCAATGGGCTTGGTCGCCGCCATTATGATCGGCGATATTGCGATAAAAGCAGGATTGTTTGTCAACGAAGTCGTACTTATGATGGCTGTCGCGGCCATCGGCATGTTCGCCACGCCCAGCTATGAATTGGCGCTCGCCAACCGGATCGTGCGGCTGGCGCTGCTGGTGGCCGTAGCGATATTCGGCGTGCCCGGCTTCGTGGTGGGAGTGACGCTGTTCATTCTGCTGCTCGCTACGCATCGGTCGTACAATTCCTCTTATCTATGGCCGTTTATACCATTTAATGCAAAGGCGCTGACAAGTACGGTTTTCCGCAAGCCGGTGCTCAATGTGAAGCTGCGGCCGAGTTTTAATAAAACGGACGATAGCACGAAAATGCCGCGGCGGGCCCGGAAATAAAAATGCTTGGTCAAAAAGTACAAACGAATTGTCGTTTAGTCCATTTCTCTGCTTTCTTATTTTTGGTATACTGAGTTGTAATGAACCGATCACAATGAGACTTATGCGTCCGCAGCGCGGGTGAACGGATAGACCAAAGAAAGTAGAGGAGAAACGATATGCATTTACATGGAACCAGCAAAATTAACGCAAGTGGACATTTGGAAATCGGCGGATGCGATGTTGCGGATTTGAAGGAGAAATTCGGCACTCCGTTATATATTGTGGACGAAGCTTTGGTTCGTAAGCGGTGCCGCGAGTATATCGAGGCGTTCCGCGCGTCCGGCTTGAAGTTTCAAGTCGCATATGCGAGCAAAGCGTTCTGCGTCATGGCTATGTGCCGCCTGGTCGAGGAAGAAGGCCTGTCGCTCGATGTCGTATCGGATGGGGAATTGCATACCGCATTGAAGGCGGGATTTCCGGTCGGGCGGATTCACTTCCACGGCAACAATAAGACGCCGGACGAAATAGAAATGGCAATCGACGCCGAAATCGGTTGTTTTGTCGTCGATAACTTTGTGGAATTGGAAATGCTGAATGCGATTGCGGGCGGGAAAGGCCGCCGCGTCAATGTTTTATTGCGCGTCACGCCGGGGGTTGAGGCCCACACGCATGAATATATTTCGACAGGACAAACCGACTCGAAATTCGGCTTCGATATCGGCAACGGCTCCGCGTTCGAAGCGGTGCGCCAAGCGTCGCAGCTCCCGCATATCGAGTTGCTGGGGGTTCATTCCCATATCGGATCGCAAATTTTCGAAGTCGAGGGATTCCAGATGGCGGTCGAGAAAGTCGCTGCTTTTGCGCGCAATGTATACGCGGAATTGCATGTCGCGATGAAGGTCGTCAACTTGGGCGGAGGCTTCGGCATCCGTTATGTGGACGGGGATACGCCTTTGCCGGTAGCGCAATATGTCAAAGCGATTACCGATGCCGTTAAACAGCATTTCGCAGGCGTCGGCGAAGCTTTGCCGGAAATTTGGGTCGAACCCGGCCGCAGTATTGTAGGCGACGCGGGAACGACGCTATATACGGTCGGAACGATGAAAGATATTCCGGGCGTGCGCAAATATGTGGCCGTAGACGGCGGGATGACGGACAATCCGCGTCCGGCTCTTTACGAATCCCGTTATGAAGCGCTGCTTGCGAACCGCGCCGGCGAACCGAACGAGGAGGTCGTCTCGATCGCGGGCAAATGCTGCGAAAGCGGCGACATGCTTATTTGGGATGTGGAACTGCCGAAAGTAGTCAGCGGCGATCTCCTTGCCGTGTCGTGCACGGGAGCTTACAATTACGCAATGGCGAGCAATTATAACCGGATTCGCCGTCCGGGCGTCGTGTTCGTCCATAACGGCGAAGCCGACATCGTCGTCAAACGCGAATCGTTCGACGATATCGTAGGCAACGATGTCGTGCCGGAACGGCTTCGGAAACAAGCGGTGGCGAAATAAAAGCCCTATGCGGGACTGCCTACAGTCGAATGACTGTAAGGCAGTCTTTTTCGTTTTTGTTGACGACCGAACATTGTTCTGTTACAATTGATACCGAACGTTGTTCGGTTTGTGATGAAGGAGGAGATGGGATATGGCAGGTATTGCCGATCGTTCAACCTTGACGCTTTTAATGCGCGAGACGGAAAGGCTTATCGTAGAGAAAGGCTGCAAAAAAACGACGATTCGCGATCTGATCCAGGCCTCCGGAATATCGATGGGGGGCATTTATCATTACGTCAAAAGCAAGGAGGAGCTTTACGGCCTCGTTTTGCAGGAGAGGATTCAACAGATCGACGAACGGTTTCACACCAAAGTGTGCGAGACGGAACTAGGCGAGCTTGACGGCCCGCTGCGGACGATCGTCGACGGCTTCTACGGCTTTATGATCGGGGAAGACAGGGTTTGCCGGGATATTCTGCTCTACTTGATCGGTTTTCAGGACGCTTCCGAAGTCACGCCCATACTATCCAAATTCCATGAAGCGTTGCTAGGCGCGATTGAACGTTGGATCCAAGTCGGGCAAGCCGCTTCGGCGATACCCGCGTCGATTGATGCGGCGGAGGTTAGTTCCGCATTGGCCACCTATTTGTTAGGGTTGCTTCTTGAGGATCGGCTCGGTTATGTTCGGACGGATGCGGACAAAACGTATGCTGCGATATATCGAATGTTGAAAAGTCATATGTAAACGATAGGAGGAGAATAGGCATGCAGGATAAGGAATTGCACGTCGTATTCGGTGCAGGAGCGCTTGGCCAGGCGGTGATAAGCGAGCTTCTAGCGCAAGGCAAACAAGTTCGTGCCGTCAATCGGAGCGGCAACTTCCGCGACATTCCGCACGGGGCGGAAAGACGGCAATGCGATGCGCGCGAAGAATCTGAGGTTCGCGAAGTTTGTAAGGACGCTACCGTGATCTATCATTGCATGGGATTGCCGTATTCGGAATGGCAAGACGCGATGCCGGCCATGATGCGGGGAATGATCGAAGGCGCCGCATCGGCGAATGCCAAATTGATTTACGCGGATAATTTATACGCGTACGGCCCGGTGCAGGGGGAAATTCACGAGGGGCTGCCTCACCGGGCGGTCGGGAGGAAAACGAAGGTTCGCGGCGAAGCGGCGGATATGTTGATGGAAGCGCATCGAAACGGAGCCGTTCGGGCCGCTATCGGGCGCGGATCGGACTTCTACGGTCCGGGCGTACTCACCGCTGCATTGGGAGCGCAAGTGTTCGGCAATGCGCTTGCCGGCAGAAAGGCCGATCTTCTCGGCAACCCGAAGTTGCCGCATACGCATCTGTATATTCGCGACTTCGCGCGCGGACTGGCCGTCTTGGGGCGGCACGACAAGGCGTTAGGACAAATCTGGCATATTCCTGCCGCCGAGACGGTAAGCACGCATGAACTTGCGGAACGCATCTTCAAGCAATTGGGGATAGCGTCGCAGTACCGCATCGCAGGCAAAGGGCTGGTGTCGTGCCTGGGGCTGTTCCATCCGATGATGCGCGAAATGAAAGAAATGATGTACCAATTCTCCGAACCGTTTACGGTCGATCACAGCAAATATGTGCGGGAATTCGGGCTCGATGTAACCCCGCACGATGAAGCGATTGCGGAAACGATTCGTTGGTACCGGAACCGAACATGACGACTCCGTCGTGTATTTGTAAAGATGATGCCGCCGTCGCATTTGTATAACCGTCCGATTCATAGTAAAATGTAGGCATTCACATTGTTAAAGGAGTGCTCTATTCATGGCAAAACAAGCGAAAATCAAAATGGCGAACGGTGCGGAAATCGTAATCGACCTTTTCGAGAAAGATGCGCCCAATACGGTAGCCAATTTTGAGAAATTGGCGAATTCCGGCTTTTATAACGGCTTGAATTTTCACCGCGTCATTCCAGGATTCGTTGCGCAAGGGGGTTGCCCGAACGGCACCGGCGCTGGCGGGCCGGGTTATACGATCAATTGCGAGATTAACCCGAACAAGCATGAACGCGGCACGCTGGCGATGGCGCATGCCGGACGCAATACGGGCGGAAGCCAATTCTACATCTGCTACCAGCCGCAGCCGCATTTGGACGGACAACATACCGTTTTCGGCAAAGTGGCCAAGGGGATGGAGCATGTCGACGCATTCCAAGGGCGCGACAAGATGGAGTCGGTGGAAGTATACGAAGTATAAGATGGGGCAAATTCCGCTTCATTAACGGTAAATTGTACCGCTAATTTCATGAATTGGCGGGTAGGGTTGAGAATTGCGCCAATTTCTGGAGCTAAATTCTAGCGGTTCGATCAAACTGGGTGATTTCCCGGGAATTAACGCCAAATTTTCGAGCTAGTAAGATTCAAGCTGAGGATTGTAGAGATATAACGCCGGTTTTTACCGTTCATGCAATGGCGTTGCATTGAGAAATTGTTATCCGGACCGTACGACCGTTATTTTGCGTCAAAACCGCTTATTCGCTGTTTCGGCGGGCATTGGTTCCGTTATTCGTTCGTCGCAGGGCTTATTTTTACGCTTTTGCAATGAATAAAGGATCATCTGTCCGCAAACTGGCCGAAATCGGGTCATTTGTCACAATTAGCGTCTCCTGTGTCCGCGAACTTGGAGAGCAGGGCGGTAGAAGTTAATGCAACGCCAGTGCCGTTCATGCTTCAACGAGCGGTTCTACAAACTGGTTTTGTGCATGGTTCTAAGCCCGGTTCTGTGTGCTGGTCTCATGATCGCCGCTATGAACCGGTTCTTGTGTGGGTGTAAGTCGGTGCTATGAACCGGTTCTTGTGCGAATGTAAGCACGGTGCAATTAACCGGTTCTTGTGCAGTTGTAAGTACGGTGTTATGTACTGGTTCTTGCAAGGTTGTGAATATGGTGCTATGTACTGGTTTGAATGACGGTTTTATGTACGTTTTCATGCACGGATTTATCTGCCGTACGGTTCACGTACCGGATTAAACGCGCTGTTGCGCGTTTTTCAATGGTCCGTTGCGCCGACCGCCGCGTAAACCGCTGGAGCGATTTGTCCGGCGGTTTTTCTTATGTTCCGTTTCTATTGTCCCTTGCCAATCTGCAGTAATCGGAATAGTAATAGATATGCTTTCGTTACAGGAAGGAGACAAAGAAATGGCAAATGGATGTAATGCGGTGAATTCCGGCGTTTGCTCCTTTGCGGAAGGGGCGAATACGACCGCGAGCGGAGTTGCCTCTCACGCGGAAGGCAGCGGCACCGTAGCGATAGGAACGGCTTCGCATGCCGAAGGGGTCGTCACGCAGGCGAACGCCGACTTCTCCCATGCGGAAGGGTTCAGCACGCGGGCAGGCGCGGCGGCCGCGCATGCGGAAGGCTCCGGCACCCTCGCCGGCGGCGGATCCTCGCATGCGGAAGGGGTGAACACGACGGCGAGCGGCGTGGCGTCGCATACGGAAGGCAGCGGCACGCAAGCGGCCGGCGCCAATTCGCATGCCGAAGGAGCGGCGTCGGTCGCCGGCGCGGATCACGCGCATGCGGAAGGCTTTAACTGCATGGCGATGGGCATTGCTTCGCATGCGGAAGGCTTTAACTGCATGGCGATGGGCATTGCTTCGCATGCGGAAGGCAATGTTACCCAGGCGACGCAGATCGGGGCGCATGCGGAAGGCTCGGGCACGCTTGCCAGCGGTATCGTTTCGCATGCGGAAGGCAATATTACCGTGGCGAGGAGCGGGGCGGCGTCCCACGCGGAAGGCGCCCGATGCGTGGCGAGCGGGCTGTCGTCGCATGCGGAAGGCGAGGGGAGCACCGCCGCAGGGGCGAACTCTCACGCCGAAGGAATTGGAACGACGGCCAACGGCGAAGGTTCGCATGCCGAAGGGGCGCTTACGGTGACCGCCGCGTTTGCCGCGCACGCGGAAGGGGCGAGCACGAATGCAAGCGGCTTCGCATCGCATGCTGAAGGAGCAAGCACGGTTGCAATCGGCGTAACCGCGCATGCCGAAGGAGCGGCTACGGTAGCCGGAGGCAACTTCTCGCATGCGGAAGGTTTCGATACGTCCACGGCAACGTTCGACAATTCCCATATTATGGGCCGGTTCGGCGATGCGAACGAGGCGAACTCCTGGTTCGTCGCCAACGGGACGGCGGCCAACGCGCGCGGTTTGGGGGCGAAATTCAGCGGTTCGACCGGCAATATGTTCGTGGACGGCGCTTATTTAAGCCCCGCGGCGGATTATGCCGAAATGTTCGAGACGGCGGACGGACAACCGATCGGTCCCGGATATTTCGTAACGCCCGCGCATGAAGACAAAATCCGCAAAGCGACTTCGCAAGACCGCTTTATCCTAGGCATCGTCAGCGGGGCGCCCAGCGTCGTCGGCAATAGCGCAGGGCTCAGTTGGCATCGAAGATATAAGAAGGACGAATGGGGCAGGAAACAGTATATCGAAACGGAGATGCAGGAAGTCTACGATCCGGAAGGAAACGTCGCCGTTCCAAGACGCACGATTCTCCATGCGGAGACCGATCCGGAATGGGATCCCGCACAACCTTATATTCCACGGTTCGAACGGCCGGAATGGGAAGCGGTCGGCTTGCTGGGACAACTATTGGTGAGGGACGACGGCACATGCGAGACGCACGGTTATTGCCTGCCGAACGACGAAGGCATAGCGACGGCGGCGCAAACCGGCTATTTCGTATTAAAGCGTACCGGCGCGAATCAAATTCTCGTCTTGTTCGTAACGGGCCGCGTGCCGTAAAATCGGCGTGCGGCTACACTTTGGAGTGCGTGAAATACGTATCCAATTCGCTCCGGATCAGGGACAGTTTTTTCTGAATATAGTCTTGCGGATCCGGAGTTTGAACGTCGCCCTTCAGTTCCTGCACTTTCATATCCGCGAACATGGCGGCGATGCCGCATAAATTGTCGACGATGCGCAGCAAGTTCGGATTGCCGTCCTGAGCATGCGTCATTAACATGACATGCATCTGGTCTAACTGGTTGCGAATTTTAATCGTCGTTCTTAAATCGAATTTCTCCATTCGTACCATCCTCTCACCTATGGCGTTTTGTAAAACCATATGTGCCGGGGCTTGGCGTTATGCGCTTCGCGGCCAGTCCGGAAATCGTATTTTTGCGATAGGAAAGACGATGGGCATAGCCGTTTGCATGATAAACGGTAGAACGGGGATGCGCAAGGATGAATATCCTTGCTTTTTCATTTTTTTAGTGCTACTATTCATACAAGATGTTTACTGGCAAACATCAATCCTTCGGGGCAGGGTGCAATTCCCTACCGACGGTGATACGCGATCCTTACGATTGCGTTCAGTCCGTGACCCGGCTCGAATCGAACGATTCTTGACGGTTGACTCGGTGCAAGTCCGAGACCGACAGTAACAGTCTGGATGGGAGAAGGAGACGCAGTGATTCAATTTGATATCGGTAGAGTCGTACTTTTTTTCACATGAAAAAATAGTGCTTATTTTTCCTGCGAAAGTTCGCCCTTTCTCAGGCTTGTTTGCACATGCGCTTATTTGATACCGGCTGCGTTTTTTGATTTCGTCCTACAAGCCCCTTTGGTAATGAGTGCCAAAGGGGCTTTTTTTCATGAATTTAAATCGGGACGGTGGTGAGAAGATGGAGACGATTGGCGATGAGTTCTATATGCGAATGGCGCTGCAAATGGCGGAGAAAGCGCTCGGCCAGACCGGCATTAACCCGGTCGTCGGCTGCGTCGTCGTCAAGGACGGCCGCATCGTCGGCCTCGGCACGCATTTAAAGCGCGGAGAAGAACATGCGGAAGTTCACGCGCTTCGCATGGCCGGAGCAGAAGCGGAAGGCGGTACGGCCTATGTTACGCTCGAGCCTTGCAGCCATTACGGCAAGACGCCGCCTTGCAGCGATCGGCTTATCGACAGCAAAGTGAAGCGCGTCGTCGTGGCCTGCGCCGACCCGAATCCGCAAGTGGCGGGATCGGGCATTGCGAAGCTTAGGGAGCATGGCATCGAAGTGCAGGTCGGCGTGTTGAAGCGCGAAGCCGAGCAAATGAACGAAGCATTCAATAAATATATTACGACAAAGCTTCCTTTCGTCACGTTGAAAACGGCCAGCACGCTTGACGGCAAAATCGCCGCCAAAACGGGAGACAGCAAATGGATATCCAATGCGGAATCCCGGCAGATCGTTCATACGCTGCGCCATCGCCATCAAGCGATTATGATCGGCGCCCAAACGGCGATCGCCGACGATCCGCAGCTGACGACAAGGCTTCCGGTTCCGGGGCTGCACCCGATCCGGATCGTCGTCGACTCGACGCTGCGCATTCCAAGCGAGGCGCGAATGTTGAATGACGGCCTGGCCAAGACCGTGATTCTGACAACCGACGGAGCGAGCGAGGGGCGGGCGGAGGAACTGCGCGGACGGGGCGCCGAAGTGATTCGCTGCGGACCCGGACCGACCGTAGATCTGCCTCTGGCGATGCGACTGCTCGGCGAGCGGGAGATCGCCTCGATCCTGCTGGAAGGCGGCGGCAAATTGAACGGGGCGATGCTGGCCGCCGGCTTGGTCGATAAAATGATGCTGATCTTCGCACCGAAAATTATCGGAGGCGCGCAGGCGCCGGGCAGCTTCGAATTCGACGGGTTTGCGCGGATGAGCGATGCGATCGCGTTGACGGATATGGCCGTCGAACGGATTGGCGATAACGTATGGATAAGCGGATATCCGCAGGCCGCGGAAACGAAAAGCTAGAAAGGAGGCCGCGGAGAGCATGTTTACAGGAATTGTGGAAGAAATCGGCACGCTATGGCGGATCGGCCGCAAAGGAGAGGCGATGGTGTTGACGATTGGCGCCTCCAAAATTATGGACGACGTGGCGCTCGGCGACAGCATCGCGATCAACGGCGTCTGTTTGACGGTTACAGCATTCAATGAATCGTCGTTTCACGTCGATGTTACCCCGCAAACGTATCGGCATACGAATTTGAAGCTGCTGCAAGCGGGAAGCCCCGTCAATCTGGAACGGGCGATGAAGGCGAACGGCCGCTTCGGCGGACATATCGTTCAAGGGCATGTGGACGGGGTAGGCACGATTCTGAAACGCGTCGACGAGGCGAATGCGGTGTTGTTTCAAGTAAGACCGGAAAATGGCGATTTGTTCAAATACATGATCCCGCAAGGGTCGGTCACGCTTGACGGCATCAGTTTGACGATTGCCGATATCGATGACGGAACGTTTACCGTCTCGATTATCCCGCATACGCTGGCGGAAACCGTCCTTCAGCATAAGAAGGCGGGAGATACGGTCAATATGGAGTGCGACGTATTGGGCAAATATGTGGAGCATTTGCTGGGATTCCGGAAGTCTCCCGGCAAACCGCAATCTTCCCGCTTGACCGAGCAGTTTTTGACGGAAAACGGTTTTCTGTAACGAGTAACGATAACATCATTAGGGGGTAAGAAAGCGATGGACGACAATTTCCGTTTAGATCCGATCGAAGAAGCGATTTACGATCTGATGATGGGCAAAGTGATCATCGTCGTCGACGATGAAGACAGGGAAAACGAAGGAGATTTCTTGGCGCTTGCGGATAAGGCCACGCCGGAAGTCATCAACTTTATGATTAAGGAAGGCCGCGGGCTCGTATGCATGCCGATTACGGAAGAACGGGCCCAGGAGCTCGAGCTTCCGCCGATGGTGGCGCATAATACCGACAATCACGGCACCGCGTTTACCGTATCCGTCGATCATGTCGATACGACGACCGGAATTTCCGCTTTCGAGCGTTCGGATACGATTAAGGCTCTGATCGGCGCGAAGACGAAGGCGGCGGATTTCCGCAAGCCTGGCCATGTTTTTCCGTTGATCGCCAAAAAAGGCGGCGTGCTGCGGCGTGCCGGACATACGGAAGCTGCGGTCGATCTCGCGCGCATGTGCGGATCGTACCCGGCGGGCGTCATCTGCGAAGTCATTAAAGAGGACGGGACGATGGCGCGGCTGCCCGACTTGGTCGAAATCGCCCGGAAGCACGGGCTGAAGCTCATCTCGATTCAAGATTTGATCCGTTACCGCAATGAGAAAGAGAAGTTGGTGCACCGCGAAGTCGAAGTGCGGATGCCGACCGATTTCGGCTTGTTCAAAGCGGTCGCCTATACGAACGATGTCGACGGGAAAGAGCATTTGGCGCTCGTGAAAGGTATGATCGACAGCAGCCAGCCGATTCTGGTACGAGTGCATTCGGAATGTTTGACGGGGGACGTATTCCATTCCCATCGCTGCGATTGCGGGCCGCAATTTGCCGCCGCGCTGCGTCAAATCGAAGAAGCCGGCCAGGGCGTGCTCCTGTATATGCGCCAGGAAGGCCGCGGCATCGGATTGATCAATAAGCTGAAAGCTTACAAGCTGCAGGAGCAAGGCTTGGATACGGTGGACGCCAATGTCAAGCTCGGTTTTCCGCCCGATCTTCGCGACTATGGCATCGGGGCGCAAATATTGAAAGATCTCGGCGTGCGCAAAATGCGCTTGCTGACGAACAATCCGCGCAAAATTAAAGGGCTTGAGGGATATGGTTTGCAAGTGGTCGAACGCGTTCCGCTGCAAATAGAAGAAAATGAAGACAATACGAATTACTTGCATACGAAAAAAGACAAGCTTGGGCATTTGCTGCAATTTGACGAGATCGAGCAAAACGAGACCGTATAGTCGGCAATATACCAAATCTATGAGAAGAGGATGATTTCAAATGGCAAACTTTATTGAAGGAAATTTAGTATCGCAAGGATTAAAATACGGCATCGTCGCCGGACGTTTCAACGAATTTATCGTCAGCAAGCTGCTTAGCGGCGCGTTGGACGCCTTGAAACGCCACGGCGCGGAAGACGGCGAAGTCGATGTCGCATGGGTGCCGGGCGCGTTCGAAATTCCGTTGATCGCCCAGAAAATGGCGGAGAGCGGCAAGTACGACGCGGTCATTACGCTCGGCGCGGTCATTCGCGGATCGACGCCGCATTTCGATTACGTTTGCAGCGAAGTGTCCAAAGGGGTTGCGGCCATTAATTTAAAAACGGGGGTACCGACCGTATTCGGCGTATTGACGACGGACAGCATCGAACAAGCGATCGAACGCGCAGGAACGAAGGCCGGCAACAAAGGATGGGAAGCGGCCGTAACCGCAATCGAAATGGCGAACTTGACGAAACAGTTCAATTAGTGCTATTTAAAATAGAAGACGATATTTTTCATGCTGCCGATACGTCAGTCGGTTAAGCGGCGCATCGTTCTATTTTTTGACGGAAAGCGGGAGGAAGTTCATTGGCGGTACTGTACAAGCTGGAAACGTTCGAGGGGCCGCTCGATTTGCTGCTTCATCTGATCGATAAGGCGGAAATCGACATCTATCAAATTTCCATTAGCGAAATTACGGACCAATATATGGAATATTTAGACACCATGCAGGAACTCGAACTTGAGATCACCAGCGAATTTTTAGTGATGGCCGCGACGCTTTTGTCGATCAAAAGCAAAGTTTTGCTGCCGAAACCGCCCGTTATTGAAATTGACGATTTTGAGTATGAATATGAAGATGAAATAGATCCGCGCGAAGAATTGATCCAGAAGCTGGTGGAATACCGCAAGTATAAAGGAATTGCGCAGCATCTTCGCGATAAAGAGTTGGAGCGCAGCCTTATTTATACGAAGGAACCCGAAGATTTGACGCCGTTCATGCCGACCGTTCAAGAAAATCCGGTCCAAGGGCTGCATACGGCCGATCTTATTATCGCCTTTCAAAAAGCGCTGCGCAAAGCGGCCCGCAGACATACGGTCGCCCGGATCGAGCGCGACGAAATTTCGGTGAAAGACCGGATTCGCGACATCGTTCATACGCTGCGCACGCTTCTTCCGGGAGATAGAATGTTATTCTCGAAGCTGATTCATGAGGAAATGTATCGGCATGAGATTGTCGTTACGTTTCTGGCGATTTTGGAATTGATGAAAATGAAGCAAATCAGCTGCTATCAAAATCGCCTGTTTGAAGATATTGTGATTCAGTGGAAAGGGGAAGAAGCTGCGAATGGATTTTCAGAAGCTGAAATCGATTATTGAGGGGCTGCTGTTTTTGGTGGGGGATGAAGGCTTAACCGCTAAACAAATCGCCGAGGTGGTCGAGCAGCCCGCCGATTTGGTCCGGGACGTCGTATTCGATCTGAAGGGCGATTTCGAACGGGGGAACCGCGGCTTGCAAATCGTGGAAATAGCCGGAGCGTTTCAGTTGACGACCATCCCCGAACATGCGCCTTATTTTGAGCGGCTCGCCTACTCGCCCTCCCGTTCCGCCTTGTCGCAAGCGGCGCTCGAGACGCTGTCCATCATTGCGTACCGCCAGCCGATTACGCGGATTGAAATCGAAGAAATTCGCGGCGTAAAGTCGGACCGGGCGATCCACACGCTCGCCGCCAAAGACTTGATCGAAGAAGTCGGACGCGCGGAGGCGGTCGGCCGTCCGATTTTGTACGGCACGACCAAAGCGTTCCTCGATTATTTCGGCCTGGACAGCTTGGAAGGCTTGCCCGATTCGTCGGCGTTCGAGAGCGGCGAATTGCTGGAGGAAGAAACGCAACTGCTGTTCGAGAAGCTGGAAGGGCGTCAACTTACGATCGACGATGTGGACTAATTTCAAATCATATCATAACCCTGACAAGTGTCGGGGTTTTTCTTTTTGACCTGAGGTGCGACATGATAATATTACCCTCGCGATGCCATACTAATTTTATGCAGACGGGCTCATTCGAAGCGATGTTTCTTCGGATCAAGGTGAGGAGGGTTCCACAGTGTGGGTTTGGATTTGCATCGGCATCCTGCTCGTTGTACTCGTAACCATATGGTTGTCCGATATCCAAATACATGTTCATTTTCGTAAATATGCTCAGAACGACGACATCACAGTGCAAATCCGGCTGCTGCTTGGTCTTGTCAAGTTGGATTACAAAGTGCCGCGGCTCTCGTTCGAAGGATGGCACAAAGGTTTGGCGTACCGCCAGAAAGAAACGGATAACGTATTCGGCTCTCATAGCAAGGAAGCTGAAGGACAACTCGATTTTGAAAAAGTGAAACAAGCTTACGATCGATTTCAATTGCTTGTCAATGCCACGAGCGGCTGGTCGATTTGGTACAAACAATTTTTGCGCAAAATCCGGGTAACGAGAATGAATTGGTCGACCGATATCGGGATCGGCAGCGCGGCCGATACGGCGATTGCGACCGGCGTCGTCTGGGCGGTCAAGAGCGTTGCGGCCGGCTGGGCGGCCGCAACGTTCCGATTTATGCAGAACCCGCAGCTCGCCGTATATCCGCAATTTCATACACCGCAATTTGCCACAGAACTGGACTGCATAGCGAAAATCCGCTTCGGGCAGGCTATAGTTGCGGGACTTGCACTTATAGTTCGCGTTCTAAAAGTGAAAGGAGGTCTCAGGACGTGGCAGAACATCCTATTCAAGGCTTAATGAAAACGTCTATGGAAAATTTGAAAAATATGGTAGACGTCAACACGATCGTCGGCGAACCGGTACAAACCGCGGATGGCAGCGTGATATTGCCTATAAGTAAAGTAGGCTTCGGGTTCGCGGCCGGGGGGAGCGAATTTCCTTCGGACGATAAATCGGCTGCGAAATCCGACGCTCATAACGCGAGCGTGGCGCTGCCGTTCGGCGGCGGTACGGGCGGCGGCGTTACCATAACGCCGATTGCGTTTTTGGTCGTAGGTACGCACGGGGTGAAAATCGTATCGCTCGACAACCAAACGCATCTTGTCGAGCGGGTGATCGATTCGCTTCCGCAATTTATGGACAATTTTCAAAATATGATGAAAGGCGCCAAAATGAATCAAACGGGCGCGCAAACGACGACGACGCAAACGACGACGACGCATACCGAGCAGAATAACAATCAAGTCCAGTAACCCGCGCCAAACGTATTGCCGATAAGAAGCCATTCTCTCCGGTCATACTCCGAATCGGATAAGCATATACTTGTACAAGTAAGCTTATTGTCGGAGGTTGAACGCATGAGAACGGCTTTTTATTTGCTTAAAATCGCTGTTATATTCGCGCTATTCGCTTCGCTCCCTGCTATGCTTGCGTCGGCGGAACCGCCGCGCCTCCATACAAGCGCGAAAGCCGCTGCGCTGATCGATGTGGAATCCGGGCGAATCCTGTATCACGTAAACGGCGATATCAGGATGCGGATTGCAAGCTTAACGAAAATTATGACCGCGATCGTCGCGATCGAGCACGGCACGCTGTCCGATAAAGTAAAGGTAAGCAAACGCGCCTTCGGCAAGGAAGGATCGTCGCTATATTTGAAACTTGGGGAAGAGATGAGCTTGCAGGACATGCTGTACGGGATGATGCTTCAATCCGGCAATGACGCGGCGACGGCCGTCGCCGAGCATGTCGGCGGTTCGGAGGAAGGGTTCGTTCTGATGATGAACCGGAAAGCGGAACTGCTCGGATTGGAGCAGACGCATTTCAAAAATCCGCACGGTTTGGATGAAGACGATCACTATTCCACGGCGAACGATCTGGCGAAGCTAACCGCATATGCGCTCAAAAATCCGGTATTTCGGAGTATCGTCAAAACGGAAGTGAAAACGGCGCCGAATCCGAACGATTCATGGGATTATAAATGGAGAAATAAAAATAAAATGCTGCACATGTACGAGGGAGCCGACGGAGTGAAGACGGGATATACGAAAAAAGCGCTTCGCTGCCTCGTCAGCTCGGCCACGCGAGGCGGCCAGCAGTTAGCCGCAGTCACGCTGAACGACGGGGACGATTGGAACGATCACCGCAAAATGCTCGACTACGGCTTTGAGCACTTCCCGTTGAAAGATGTCGTTCGCAAAGGACAAGACATCGAAAATTATTCTTATCAGGTTGGACAAACATTCGCCTACCCGTTCGCCGAAGGGGAGGAAGAACGCATTCGTACGCAGCTCGTTCTGGCCCCGTCCAAATCGCTTGATTACAGGCTTGGTTATCGCGGGAAAATCGTCATTGCGCTCGGCGGCAATGAGATCGGATCGGTGCCCGTGTACGAGAAGGACAGCCCGGTTATGAAACAGCAGCGGGCATATACCGTCGCGGCGAAAGGGGCGCCTAACCCGTATCCGAAGCCTGCGGCGATTACGAATTGGCGCGAAGCGTTTCTGGCGGCGGTCAGGTCGCTGCTTACGCCCGGAAACGCGAATGGACGATAGGGAGGGAAAAGGCTTATGGTGAATTATATTTGGCTGTTCTTTATCGTGATCGGATTTATTGCCGCCGCGGCACAAGGGCGCATCGATATCGTGACGGAAGCGGCTTTTGAAGGAGCGAAAACGGGCGTCACCGTCTGTTTCGGGCTGATCAGCGTGATGGTATTTTGGCTCGGAATGATGCGTGTCGCCGAAGACGGAGGACTGTTGAAAAAAGTTGCCGCATTGCTAAATCCGGTCGTCCGGTTTTTATTTCCCGACGTGCCGAAAGATCATCCCGCAATCGGCTATATTATGTCGAATATGAGCGCCAATTTGCTGGGACTGGGCAATGCGGCCACGCCGATGGGCATCAAAGCGATGGAAGAGCTGCAGAAGCTCAACCCGAATAAAGATACGGCCACGCCGGCCATGTGCACGCTGCTTGCAATCAATACGTCCAGCATTACGTTAATTCCGGCGACATTAATTGCGATCCGCATGAATTTCAATTCGGCCAATCCCGCCGAAATCGTCGGCACGACGCTGATCGCCACCGCGATTGCCACGATCGTCGCTATCGCCGCCGACCGCTGGTTCCGGATCGTAAGATTGCGCACGCATCCGCCTTTGCCACCGGCGGCGCCGCCGTCCGAAAGCACGCATGTGAAAGGATGATTTGCATTGTATTCGCTGGTGACGAAGATTTCCAGTTGGGCGATTCCCGCAATAATCGTGTTTATTCCGCTATATGCCATATTTAAAAAAGTGCCCGTATACGAATCGTTCGTTGAAGGGGCGAAGGACGGATTCGACACATCGATCCGCATCATTCCCCATCTTGTCGGGATGATGGTTGCAATCAGCGTATTTCGCGCGTCCGGTGCGATGGATTTTTTGGTCGGCTTCGCGAAACCTTTATTCGATTATTTAGGCGTACCGAGCGAAGTGCTGCCTCTGGGGCTGCTGCGTCCGATAACCGGCTCGGGCTCGCTCGCCTTTACGACCGAATTGATTAAACAATACGGGCCCGATTCGATGATCGGCCGCATGGCTTCGACGATTCAGGGCAGCACCGATACGACGTTGTACGTGCTGACCGTATATTTCGGCGCGGTCGGCGTCAAGAAAGGGCTGTACGCCTTGAAGGTCGGCCTTATCTCCGATTTGGTCGGATTTGTCGCCGCCATTTTTATATGCTATCTCGTTTTCAGTTAATGCGCGTGCGCGCATCTCCTTCCCCCGCCGCCGAACCGAATGGCGGACGGACACATATACTGTAGCAGTTTTACGGGGGGAAGAGGTGTAAACCGTATGCAGTACGAAGGCTTTGTGATCCACCATTCGGCCTGTCCGTCCATAAACGGGAAAGGCTATGATTTTATGATTCTCCGCAGCGGCGATGTCGTCCCCGCTCCGGCATTAACCGATCCCCACTACATTCACCTTTGCATCGAAGGTGATTTTTCCCGTTTCCCGCCTGTTTTATACCCCTCGGAACTAGAGCAGTTGTTTATCGCCCGGAAATTGATCGCCAGGCTATCGGAGGTGTACCGTATTCCGCTCGGAAATACGTATTCCCACGACGGGCAATGCCCGGGTCTTTATTTTCCGTGGAACGAACTTGTGATTTCCGGTTCGGATGGTTATCATTAGGTTTGAGGTGACGAGAAGAAATGGAACGATTACAGAAGATTTTGGCGGCGGCCGGCGTCGCATCCCGCAGAAAATGCGAGGAACTGATCTTGCAAGGAAAGGTTGAAGTGAACGGACAAGCCGTGACGACGCTCGGAACGAAAGCGGATCCGGCAAACGATCTCATTACGGTAAACGGAAAACCGATTGCAACCGAAAAAAAGATATATATGATGTTCAACAAGCCGAAAGGCGTCATAACGAGCGCGAACGATCCGCAAGGCCGAAAGGTGGTTACCGACTTTTTGGCCGGCGTCCGGGAGCGTGTGTATCCGGTCGGCCGCCTCGATTACGATACGGAAGGTTTGCTGCTGCTTACGAATGACGGCGAATTCGCCAATCTATTAACGCATCCGAAGCATCATGTGCCGAAGACGTATTTGGCTACCGTCAAAGGGGTCCCGCACGGCACGCAGTTGGATCGGCTCAAAGAGGGTATAATGTTAGAAGATGGAATGACCTCGCCCGCCGAGGTCGAATATCAGGACGTCGATCCGGACAAGAACGAAGCGACGATCCGGATTACGATCTACGAAGGCCGCAACAGGCAGGTGCGCCGCATGTTCGAAGCGATTTCCCACCCGGTCGTTCGGTTGAAACGAATCAAGTTCGGCGAATTGTCTTTGCAAAATTTGAAACGCGGGCGATACCGCTTGTTAACCGCGCAAGAAGTAAATGAACTGAAGCAGGCGGCGAAGAAGAAACGGGATAGCAAATAACGGCGCATAAACTGCCTGAACTTGTTGCTGTGACACATAATTTTCACAATAATGTAGCTGTTCCTGCTCCAACTTTCGCTATAATGTTCATAGGATATATATTCCGTATCGCTTCGGTTGTGACTTTAGTCATTGCGGCAACCGGACGGGCGTCGGAGGTGTTTCGTTACAAGATACATACGCTTCGAAGTCTGACGCGAAGGCGGGATCGAAGCGATTTTCGTTAGGAGAATGGGACATGAAGAAAAATAAACCGATTCAAATCGTCATATTGCTCGGTATTTTAATTTTAGGCGGTTATGCGATAGGTTCGTCTTTATTCGCTTCTGACGGCAAGCCTCAAGTCGGCGACAAGCCCCCCGCATTTTCTTTGCTTGGAACGGACGGCAGCGTTCACAATCTTGAAGATTATAAAGGGAAAGGCCTTGTCGTTAATTTTTGGGGCTCTTGGTGCGAGCCTTGCGTAAGGGAAATGCCTCTATTGGAGGAACAATCGAAAGTGTGGAAAGACCGGAACGTGGTATTTCTCGGCATTAACGTCGGCGAGGATCAAATGACGGTCAGCAATTTCGTCAAGCAATTCGGCGTCACGTTTCCGCTGCTGCTGGACAAAGAGAAGCAGACGACCCGCAAGTACGGCATCGGCCCGCTCCCTACGACGGTCTTTATCAGTTCCGAGGGCAAAATTATCGATATCCGCATTGGCGAGTTGACCCGGAATGTATTGGAAAGCAACTTACAACGTTTATGATTTCATAGTAGCAGGAGGTCACCGTAGTGTTTGAGAATACGAAATGCGAATGCGGACACCAGAATGCGGTCGGAACCGTGTTATGCGAAGCCTGCGGCAAGCCTTTGCTGGAAGGGGAAGATTCGAAGGAACCGCTGGAGATGCGCTATGACGGGGTAGCGCGGAAATCGCAGAAGGCGAATCCGTCGATCATCGACCTCGTTTGGCGTTTTTTCTCGTCCGTCAAAGTTGCGGTATGGCTGATCGTCATCACGCTGCTCGCTTCCATGCTGGGGACCATTTATCCGCAGCAAAACACGTTTATCGGGAGCGTGCCGGCCGACTTCTATAAAAATACGTATGGTACGATGGGCGAGATTTACTACAAGTTGGGCTTGGCGAATACGTACGGATCCTGGTGGTTCATTACGCTGCTCGTCATGATCGGCGCGTCGCTCGTCATTTGCAGCTTGGACCGCGTATTGCCGCTGTACCGCGCGCTCAGCAAACAGCAGGTGCGCAAACATTTGCAATTCATTACGCGCCAGAAAGTCGTGTACCAGGAAGAAATCGACGCGGATCCGCAAGCTTGGGTCGAACAAGCCGTCAAACCGTTGAAGCGGAAACATTACAAGGTGTTCTGGGACGGGACGGCGCTGCTCGCCGAGAAAAACCGCTTTAGCAGATGGGGCCCCTACATTAATCATATCGGGCTTATTATTTTTTTATTGGCCGTATTGGCGCGCGGCATACCGGGCTGGCATATGGATCAATACACCGCTTTTCCCGAAGGGGAAATCGTGAGAATCCCGGATACGAACTTCTATTTGAAGAACGAGAAGTTTACGCTCGAATATTACGGCGAGGAAGATTTGCCGAAGGAGTTTCAAGGGCAAGGCCGTCTGATCGCCAAAAAGTACGAAACAAAAGCGGTCATGTACGAATGTACCGCCAACTGCGAAGACGTAACGAAAGAACCTGTCCTGAAAGAAGTGGACCGTCATAACATTATTGTCAACGATCCGATGAATTACAAAGGCTTGATGGCTTACCAGTTCGATTTCGATTTGACGCCGAAACTGCGCTCGGTTACGCCGGAGTTCCGCAATAAGGAAACGGGAGAAGTGTACGGCAAATTCGAATTGAAAATGAAAGATTCCGCCCCCGAATACGTGGCAGGTCCTTATCGATTTATTTTGAAGGAGAAGTATTTGGATTTTGCATTGACTGAAGACGGGAAGCCGCGAACGAAATCGCAAGAACCGAACGCACCTGTATTTATTTTTATCATTCAAGGGCCGGGCTTGCCGGAAGATGGACAGCCGTATATGTATTTCCCGCGAGAAATCGATAAGGAGCGCTTCCAGCAAGATGCGATTAACGGAGCATTTGCCGACAAGTTTGAATTGAAAGTGAATGGCATGGAGAATGTCGATTTTTCGGCTTCGACCAGCTACTTGAATATTCGCGTCGATAAAGCGATGCCGTTTATTTGGATCGGAGCGGGCATTTCGGTGATCGGGCTTGTGCTCGGATTTTATTGGCAGCATCGCCGCATTTGGCTCCGTATCGACGGTCGAACGTTATCGCTTGGCGCGCATACGAACAAAAACTGGTACGGAATGCGCAAAGAGGTCGCTTCTTTCTTGAAGCAAATGGATATAGAAATCGATCCGAAGTCGCTCGATAATTAAGGGGGATCATAAATGAAAGTGTTGCTCGACATAAGCAGCGATGCATATTTAGTGGCGTTTTTCTTATATTGCCTGGCGTTTCTTTTCTACGTCGTGACGATGGCGGGGAAATCGTGGGGAGGGCGGGACCCGGAGAAACATGTGAAGCGTTGGGGCCGCATCTCCTTCGTAACTTCTTGCCTGGGTCTGGCCGCTCAATTCACGTATTTCATTACCCGCTGGATCGGCGGAGGCCATATCCCAAACAGCAATATGTATGAATTCATGTCTTTGCTCGCGATGTTGATCATGGTGGCGTTCACGGTCGTCTACCTGATTTATCGCACCCCGGTGCTTGGCGTATTCTCTCTGCCGATCGCCGTCATCATTATGGGGTACGCTTCCGTCTTTCCGCAAGAAGTGCAGCCGCTGATCCCGGCGCTCGATTCGATCTGGCTGAAATTGCATGTGTCGCTCGCGGCATTGGGCGAAGCGTTCTTCGCCGTCGGTTTTGCCGCGGGATTCATGTATTTGCTGCGCACGATGGATTTTAAAGCGAAGACGAAAGCGGCGATTCGCTCGCAGCGATGGCTTGAATTTACGATATTTTCCATTTTGGTTGTTGTCGGTTTTATCGCCTGCGTATTTATATTCAGAGGCGCGGGATACGAGGCCGAGTTTACGCAAACGACCGAGTATGTCGATTCCGCGGGCCAACAACAGACGAAGGTCGAAGATGTGAAGTATACGATGCCTCCGATCGTTGGGCCGCATAATAGCGAAGTGAAATCGTATCAGCCGTTTCTAGGCTTGAATAAACCGCTGTTCAACGCACCGTCCTGGATGGAAGGCGTCAACGCGGGCCGGAAATTGAACACCGTCATTTGGTCGCTGCTTTCCGGCGTGCTTTTGTTCGGCTTGTTGCGGCTCATATTGCGCAAACCGATCGGGGAAGCGATTCAGCCGATTATGGACGGGATCGATCCGAGAGATCTGGACGAGATCGGCTACCGGGCGATTGCGATCGGGTTCCCGATCTTTACGCTTGGAGCGCTCGTATTTGCCATGATCTGGGCGCAGATCGCCTGGTCGCGCTTCTGGGGCTGGGATCCGAAGGAAGTATGGGCTTTGATCGTTTGGCTGTTTTACAGCGCATATTTGCACTTGCGCTTATCCCGCGGCTGGCACGGAACGAAATCGTCCTGGCTTGCGGTGATCGGTCTGATGGTCGTCATGTTCACGCTGGTCGGGGTGAATTTGATTATCGCGGGACTTCATTCTTATGCCGGAGTATAATAGATCCGAAGAATTGACATAACTTTCAGTAAGAAAGGGTTGTTTAGCATATGGCAGATCTAAATCATCGCATTTTGGTCGTCGACGACGAAGAACGGATTCGGCGGCTGTTGAAAATGTATTTGGAAAAAGAAGGATACCAGATTGAAGAAGCGGAAGACGGCGAAACGGCGCTGCAAAAAGCGCTGAACAACGATTACGATTTGATTCTGCTTGACGTGATGCTGCCGGGAATTGACGGGGTCGAAGTATGCCTCCGCCTGCGCCAATCCAAGGCGACGCCGGTGTTGATGCTGACCGCCAAAGGGGAAGAAATCAACCGGGTTCAAGGGTTCGAGGTAGGGGCCGACGATTACGTCGTAAAGCCGTTTAGTCCGCGGGAAGTCATCTATCGCGTGAAAGCGATATTGAGGCGTTCTTCCGCAACGGCCTACTTGTCCAAAGAAACGAATTCCAGCAACAATATCGTTTTTCCGCATCTGTTGATCGAGCATGACGCTCACCGCGTAACGGCGGGAGGGCATGAAGTCGGATTGACGCCGAAAGAATACGAGCTGCTTCATTACTTGGCCGTATCGCCCGATAAAGTATTTTCGCGCGAAGAATTGTTGAAGGACGTTTGGAATTACGAGTTTTTCGGCGATCTGCGCACGGTCGATACGCATGTGAAACGGTTGCGCGAAAAATTGAATAAAGTATCCCCGGAATCCGCAGCGATGATTACAACCGTTTGGGGCGTAGGCTACAAGTTAGAGGTGCCGAAATAACGTGTCGTTTTGGAGAAGCGTAGTCGGCAAGCTGTGGATGACGATTATCGGTCTCGTTGCGTTTGTGCTGTTGATCGTGGGCGTCTATTTATTGAATTATATCGACTTCCATTACAGCAATGCGCCAGGGATCAAAAAAATGTTTATTTACACCGGGATCAGCGGGTTTTTATTGACGACGTTTTTCGCATTTTTCTTGTTCTACAAAATAACGCAGCCTTTGCGCTCCATCAAGAAGGCGGCGGACTTGATCCGTAACGGGAATTATGAGGCGCATGTGGCGACCCGGTCGACGGATGAAATCGGAGAATTGGCGAAAACGTTCAATCATATGGCCGGCGAGCTGAAAATTACGATTCAGGATTTGAATCATGAGAAAGAACATCTGTCCAGCGTTTTGCGCAGCATGACGGACGCGGTCATTACCTTTGACGCGGAAGGGCAGATGATATCGGCGAATCCGCCGGGAGAGGCCATTTTGCAAACGTGGAACGTCATCGATTGGCATGAATCGCAGGAGAACGATGTCCGCAAGCCGGCGATGCAAGTGCCCGAACCGATGTACGCGCTGTTCCGGACCGTGCTTGAGCAAGGGCGCGACATCAGCACCAAAGTTCATGTGAAACAGGAAGTATGGTCGGTATCCCTCGCGCCTCTCCATTCGCTCAACGCGGTGCGCGGGGTGGTCGCCGTCCTGCGGAACGTGACCGAAGAGGTTCGGATGGAGAAGCTGCGCAAAGATTTCTTGGCCAATGTGTCGCATGAAATTCGGACGCCGCTGTCTATGCTGCAAGGATACAGCGAAGCGCTGCTGGACGATATCGCGGCAACGCCGGAAGAGCGCCGGGAAATGGTGCAGGTCATTTATGACGAGTCGCTGCGCATGGGCAGGCTTGTGAAAGATTTGCTCGATTTGGCGCGCATGGAAGCGGGACATATGGAAATGAAGCACGACAAGGTGGATGTGGAGCAATTGCTGACGCGCGTCTACCGCAAGTTTACCGTACTCGCCAAAGAGCGGGACATTATGCTGCACTACGACCGGCGGGCGGAAGATTTAACGTTAATGGCGGCGGATGAAGATCGTCTGGAGCAAGTGTTGACCAATCTGCTGGACAATGCGTTCCGGCATACGTCCGGCGGGGTGCAAATCCGGATGACGGCCGATCGCGAGACGACGAGCAGCGGACCGGTAATCGTGTTGAAAGTATCCGATGAAGGGCAGGGCATTCCTTCCGAAGATTTGCCGTTCATCTTCGAGCGCTTCTACAAGGCCGATAAAGCGCGAAAGCGCGAATTGAGCGGCGGGACGGGACTTGGCCTCGCGATCGTGAGGAATATCGTCGAAGCGCATAACGGCACGATCTCCGTAGACAGCACCGTCGGGAAAGGTACGACATTCACCGTCAAACTTCCTGTCGAAAAGCAAGGCTAAACCGCAAACACTCTCGATTAGAGAGTGTTTTTTTGCTGAAAGAACAAGATTAATCTTGTTGTTCGTGGAACAGAGGAATAGGTTATAATGGATTCATGAATTAAAAGCGGGGGAGGCTGGGCCATGAAACTATTAGTGCTGGGCGGCACCGTCTTTGTAGGCAAGCATATCGTTCAAGCCGCATTGGACAAGGGCCATGAAGTGACAATGTTTAATCGCGGGCAGACGAACGCGGATTTATTCCCGGGCGTCGAGAAGCTGACGGGAGACCGCGACAACGGTTTGGATGCGCTCCGCGGGCGAAGCTGGGATGCGGTCATCGATCCTTCGGCGTATGTGCCGCGCATTGCCGGTCAATCGGCCGAGTTGCTCCGGGACGCGGTCGAACGGTACATATTCGTTTCTTCGATATCGGTGTACCGCGATTTCGCCGCCGCTTCAATCGACGAACGATATCCGGCAGGCACATTGGACGACGACTCGACGGAACAGGTAGATGGAGAGACCTACGGGCCGCTCAAGGCGTTGTGCGAACGAGTATTGGAGGAGAAGCTGCCCGGGCGCGTTCTGACGGTTCGTCCGGGACTGATCGTCGGCCCGGATGATCGAACGGACCGGTTTACTTATTGGCCTTGGCGCATCCGTCAAGGCGGAAGGACGCTGATCCCGGGGAAGAAGGATAAAGTCATTCAAATCATCGATGTGCGCGATTTGGCGGAATGGATCGTTCGTATGGCGGAGCAGCGGGCCGCAGGCGTCTATAATGCCGTCGGACTCGGCGACGCTCCGCTGACGATGGGCCGGCTGGCGGAAACGGCGCGCGAAGTCGCCGGAAGCGCTGCGGAATTCGTCTGGATCGACGATTCGTTTTTATTGGAGCGGAATGTGTTGCCGTTTAGCGATTTTCCATTATGGCTGCCCGAATCGGAAGCGTTGCATGCCGGCTTTTATCGCATATCATGCGAGAAGGCGCTGCGGGAGGGCCTCGCGTTCCGTCCGCTGTCCCGCACGATTGAAGATACGCTGCATTGGCTCGAGCGGACGGGAAGGGCGGATGTTCCGGCCCTGCGCGTCGGCTTGCCGCGGGAACGGGAGCAAGAGCTGATCGAGGAATGGCTGCGTAACCGATCGCAATGAACGGGTGGAATAGGCGGCTGCGTAAACTCTCGCAGCCGCCGCGTTTTACGCGTTTTTCGCATTGCGGCAGACGTTTAATTAGCGGTATTACTGGAGTTAAATTGCTCATATGGGCGGTAGCGCATCAAGTAACGGTATTTACTGGAGTTAATATTGAGAATGCTCCAAGAAAATGAGCGTCGCAAGAAAATAGCTCCGGTTTTTCTATCTAATCAAAGATTAGCCGGGAAAATGCGGAAATTAACGGTAGTTTTCGGAGCTATTCATAAGCCTGAAGCCTGCCAAGTATACAAAAACCGCCGGAGCGTATCCCTCCGGCGGTTTCACCTATGTTTTACAACGTAATTTCTTTGGCGGCGTTAATGCCTTGCAGCTGTGTCAAGCTGGCGAGCACGTCTTTCGGAACTTCCTTATCGACGCCCAGCAGCATAATCGCGTCTCCGCCTACGTTGGCGCGGCCGACCTGCATGGAAGCGATGTTGACGTCATTGTTGCCGAGCAGCGTGCCGACATGTCCGATCATGCCCGGTTTATCGTTATGGCGAATGAGAACGAGATGTCCTTCCGGAGCGAGATCGACCGGATATTGATTGATTTGGACGATCCGTTCGCCGTATCCATGCAAGAGCGTACCGGCAACGGTCCGTTCTTCTTTTTTCGTTTTGAGCGTGACAGTAATCAAGTTGGTAAAACCTTTCGTCTTTGACGATTTTTGCACGACGACGTTCACATCGCGCACTTTGGCAAGATGCATCGAATTGACGACGTTCACATCGTTGCCGAGATGGTATTCAAGAACGCCCTTCAGAATATAGCGGTTTAAAGGCTGCGTATCCACTTCGGACAGATCGCCGGCATAGCTGACAACCACTTCCTGAATGGCGCCTTCCGTCATTTGAGAGACGAAGCTGCCGAGCTGCTCGCCCAATTTGAAATATCCTTGCAGCTTGCTCAGCACGCTTGCCGGTACGGACGGCATATTGACCGCATTTTTGTACGGTTCGTTCCGCAATATGTGAAGCACTTGTTCCGATACGTCGATCGCCACATTTTCTTGGGCTTCGACGGTGGATGCGCCGAGATGCGGCGTAACGATCACTTTCGGATGATTCAAGAACGGATGGTCGGCCCGGGGCGGCTCTTCCTCGAACACGTCGAACGCCGCTCCGGCAACGATTCCTTGATCGATCGCTTCAATCAGCGCCGTTTCGTCGACGACGCCGCCGCGCGCGCAGTTGATGACCCGCATTCCTTTCTTCATCATTTCGAATTGCGGGCGGGAAATCATATGCCGCGTCTCCTGCGTCAGCGGCGTATGGACCGTCATGAAATCGGCGTTGCGCACGATATCCTCCACGGAAGCCATCGTCACGCCCAGCTTCTCGGCGCGTTCTTCCGTCAGGAACGGATCGTAGCCCAGAATGTTCATGCCGAACGCTTTCGCCCGTTTCGCCACTTCGCTGCCGATCCGTCCCATGCCGAGCACGCCCAGCGTTTTGTTGCGCAACTCTACGCCGAGGAACGATTTACGGTCCCAATCCCCGTTGATCGTTTTCACGTACGCTTGCGGAATATGGCGGGCCAGCGCCATCATCATTGCAAACGTATGCTCGCAAGTCGTAATCGTATTGCCGTCGGGAGCGTTAATGACGATAATGCCGCGCTTCGTGGCGGCTTCCAAATCGATGTTGTCGACGCCGACTCCGGCTCGTCCCACAACTTTTAACTGTTTGCCGGCGGTCATAATCTTCTCGGTCACTCTCGTTTGGCTGCGAACGAGCAGCGCGTCGTATTCGGGAATAATGGCGATGAGTTCGTCCTCGCTCAGGCCCGTCTTTTTATCGACCTGCACATCCGGAGCGTCCATCAGCTGCTGAATTCCCATATCGCTGATCGGATCGGATACTAACACTTTAAACATGGTTACTCCTCCTAAAAGTTTTAAAATATAAAAACCCTCGATCCGCATACTGCTTGCGCAGGTAAGGGACGAGAGTTTATTTCGTGGTGCCACCCTAATTCGTTATACTGTCAACAAGTATAACCTCACCGGTCTTACGACCATGAACGATAACGGTTTCTGCCGGCTGTACCTACTATCGGTTCAATACAGCTGCTCAGGAGTGCTGTTAACGCCAAACGTCTCCGCCGGTTTTCACCCGCCACCGGCTCTCTGCAGGTTGATCGCTTGGGCCATTGTTCCTTCATCGCATCTAACGCATATATTTTCCATAATGTATCACGACGCAAAATCGGTGTCAATACAATTATTGATTGCCACCAGCTCTTTTCACACATTCTTCATAAAGATTTTTGGCGAAATCCGCATCTTTCCAACCTTCGATTTCGGTTTTCTTGTTTTCCAAATCTTTATACACTTGGAAGAAGTGCGCGATTTCTTTCAGTTTATGTTCCGGCACGTCATTCAGCGAATTGACATCTTTGAATCGCGGATCTTTCGTCGGAACGGCCAGCAGCTTCTCGTCTTGACCTTTATCGTCGGACATGATCAGAACGCCGATGACGCGGGACTCGATCACGCAGCCCGGGAACGTCGGAAACGAAGTTAACACCAAAATATCGAGCGGATCCCCGTCCAAAGCGAGAGTGCCGTCCAAATAACCGTATTCGGTAGGGTAGTGCATCGGCGAATAAAGAACACGGTCCAGAACGTAGGCGCCTTTTTCTTTGTCGAATTCGTATTTGTTTTGGCTGCCTGTCGGAATTTCAATGAATGCGTCAACAATTAAATTAGACATGTGGTTGCTCCTCCTTTACATTGAATCATATAATTCCGAGCGGGTTTATATGATTATCGACCTAACCTCTACTATTTTATAGCAACGAACAACCGATTGGCAAGTGAAAACGCCGCATTCGCTTGATCAAAATTCGTTTTTTCGATATGATGCAAATACGTATATCCATGATGCGATTTTTGCATTTATTCGTAGAAAAACGGCAGCTGCGGCAACAATTCCCCGTCGTATTGCTTGTTCTTCTGCTTCAAAAAGTCGTCGAAACGGACGGCATCGGTGCTTAACAACAAGTTGACAACGTCGTCTATCGTTTGCAATTTCAATTTGTCGGCTCCGCCGCTTGCAATCATTTGATCGGTTTTCGCCGTAAGATCATGCGGATAGAACGGTTTGAAACTTTGCCCGGCAAGCAGCATATCCGTAATGATGCGATTTTTCACCGTTAACGGATAGCTTTTCCATTCGGCGAAGGAAACATTCGATTTGGCTTCCAATTGTCCGGGAATATCGCTTTGCATCCTCGAGCCCCATTTTAAAATCGTGTCGTAATATTGTTGTTGCCCTTGAAGCGCGAACGAGACGGCATTTTTAATATAATTGTCCTTTTCCAATTCGGCGATCAATACGGTGCTTGGCAGCGTGTTGGCTTTGTTCACCAGGTTGCCGATTCCGTCATCGAACAATTTCAAGCTTTTTAAGTAGTTCGTCTGCGCCTCTTGCAGCAGCGGGGCCGCATTGGTCATCGATTGTTGGTTCGCGATTCCGTATTGCTTTTGCGCCGTTTTGCGCAATGCTTTCAAAGCGGCAGCTTGATCGGTCGAAGCGTCGGTTCCGAACGTGTCGAGCGTATCGAACCATTGTTTCTGAAAATCCCGAAACGGCAACAGTACGGTATGATAGAATGTAACCAGATCTTGCTGCGAATATGTAGCGTCTTTGTGGGGAGCGGCTGCGACCGAATTTTTTTCGGCATATTTCGCCTCCGTGCGATCCGTGCCTACTTTTACCCCGTAGAAGAAGGCCCCGACAGCGCATATTAGCATAAAAATAAAGCCGAGACTAAACAAAAATTCGATTCGCGAAGGTCGTTTCTCCATTGTATGTTGCTCTCCTTCTATCATATTTTTTGAATTTAGAATACAATACTTCGAACAGGCAGGACAACCATGAAAAAATTTAACTTTCGAAATTTCAAAATTAAAAAAGTGGAGGCGAAAGATTTAAACGATCGATTGCTTCTGGTCAATCTATACATTACGCAAGGCCTAACATTATTTATCGGTTTGTTATGGATTATTTTACAGCGCCGCAATCCGCTTCATTTGCTTTCATGGCCTGAAACGCCGCAATTTCTTGCTTGGGGGCTCGGCCTTGCCGCCGTCGTCCTTGCGGCGGATATGCTCGTCTCCAGATTCGTGACCGACGAATCGATGGATGACGGCGGCATTAACGAGATGCTGTTCCGCAAGCGTCCCGTGTGGCATATCGTCGTCATTGCCGCAATTGTGGCCGTGTGCGAAGAATTGTTGTTTCGCGGTGCGGTGCAGCACGCGTTCGGTCCTTATTGGACGAGCATTTTGTTTGCGCTCATCCATGTCAGATATTTGCGCCATTGGATCCCGACGGGATTGGTGTTTGCAATAAGTTACGGATTAGGTTGGATTTATATCCAGACGGGAACGCTTTGGGCGCCGATTGTTACCCACTTTGTAGTCGACCTGGTGATGGGGCTAGTTATTCGTTTTCGGAGGGAGTCATGAGCAAATCTTTAAGCAGAATGGAACGTTACGGCAATAAAAAGAAAGGCCGGCAAGAGCGGGAGGATCAAGCGAACGCCGAACAAACTCTGCCTTCGCGCAAGGAGCAGCATCCTTCGAATAAAGGCAAGCTCACCAAAATATTTTATAACACATTGATTGGAATGTTTATTTTATTGTTGATCGGCTTGCTGATCTGGGGAAGAAGATTTCCAATGGGGGAATAGGGGAGGGATAGAATGGCGATCGCGGCTGGTTTGGCGGCAATAGCAATAGCAATTCTGATTGTTATCATGGCGCGGGAAGCGCAGCGTACGCGCGTGGAAGAATTGACGGTGGAATTGGAGAGACTGCCCGCTTCTTGGGACGGCACGGTCATCTTGTTCGTGTCCGATCTCCATCGCCGCATCGTTCCGGAAACGCTCGTTGCGGACATTCGCTCGCGCTATCCGGTGGAGTTGGTCTTGATCGGCGGCGATATGACGGAGAGGGGAGTGCCGCTGGAACGAACGCGCGCCAATATGGAACGGCTCCGCTCGTTAGGGCCGGCATATGCCGTACACGGCAATCACGATTACAAGACCGATTACCGCCGCCTGGACGCGGTTGTCCAGGAAT
This sequence comes from Paenibacillus sp. CECT 9249, assembly GCF_918697855.1. Lineage (NCBI taxonomy): Bacteria > Bacillati > Bacillota > Bacilli > Caryophanales > Paenibacillaceae > Paenibacillus > Paenibacillus sp. CECT 9249. The sequence continues at coordinate 183,830 of NZ_CAKKLI010000004.1, forward strand.
GCGGCGTCAAGGTGCTTGACAACGAGTCGGTTCGATTCGAGAAGGAGGGAGCCGAACTCCGGCTTGTCGGGGTGGACGATCCGCATACCGGCAGGGATCAACTGCGCCTCGCCTTTAGCGAAACGGAGCCGTCCTCTGCCTGCACGCTGCTGCTCGCGCACGATCCGGCGATTATGCTGCGGCTCGGCGACGAGCAAGCCGATTTGGTTCTTGCCGGCCATACGCATGGCGGGCAAATTTGCGTCCCCGGTCTTGGACCGCTATTCACGGATGCGGTCTACCGCCGATATTCCGCCGGCTTGTACGAATCGGACCGCATGGTGAACGGAAGCAAATACAAGACCAAATTGTTCGTCAGCCGCGGCTTCGGCACGTCAAGATTGCCGATTCGCTTCCAATGTCCCGCGGAAATCAATCTGATTACGCTGCGCAGCGCCAAACGGCCGGCTCCAACCCGTTAAACTTCGCTTTTGTCAAAATCGATCGACCGCGGATCGACGAAAGTATACTCCTTCTCTTCAAGCTTCGTGAGCATTTCGTCCAACGCCTCGACCGTCCAAGGCAATTCATGCATCAATATATTGCTGCCCGGATGGAGCTGCTCCAATACGTTTTTAATGACCTCTTCGGGCTTGTTCTTATTTTTGGAATCCCAATCGAGCGAGCCGTTCGACCATGTCATATACAACATGCCGTTATCTTTGACGACACGGCGGACTTCGTCGTTGCCGGAACCGAACGGCGGACGAAAGAACAACGGTCTTTCCCCGATCGTATCCTCGACGATTTGCTGGACATCCTCAATTTGCTTTTTAATGCTGTCATTCGATTCCTTTTTCAAATTAATATGGTCCCAGCTGTGGTTTCCGATTATTTGGCCGCGGTCGTGGATCAATTGCAACAGCTCGGGATTTTGCTTGACCCGGTAGCCGTTAACGAAAAAAATCGCCTTCGCGTTATGCTTGTCCAGCGTGTCGATCAGTCCCTCGATCATGTCGCGATCCTTCGGGCCGTCGTCGAACGTGAGCAGCACGACTTTCTTCTCGGTTCCTTCGTCATTCGGCACAATATTGTACACCTTGTTCATATGGTACAGCTTGTCGACCGGAAGTTCTTCGGCTTCCTCCGCCGGTTCGCCGGACGCCGCCTCTGTGCCGGTTTGCTCCGTATCCGATGGCGGCGTCTGTTCGCTCGACGTATGTACGGGAGCGGTCTGCCCTTCGTCCGCCGCGCCGTTATCGGCCTGCCCGCGGCCGCATGCTCCAAGCAGTAATGTGAAGCCGATTAACGCAACGAGTAACATTCTTTTCATCATTCATTCTCCGTTCGTTTCCTAATTTTAAAGCGCATGAGTTGCAAATGCCATGTGAACACTATAACTGATTTTATCATAAAAAGGAGGTTTTCGTCCTTGAGAATGGCATTTTTCGTTGGCGGCATCGTCGGCGCGGCGGCTGCGATGTATTTCGCCAAAAACCGGCGGATGATGGCGGTATCGCCCGGCCAAATCGGTCATATGATGAACGATCTGGTCGAAACGGCCAAAAATAGATTGGCGGATGCGGTCATCGCCCAGGTGAACAAAAACGGGCATATCGTCTCAAGTCAGCACAGTTCGCATACGGCCGCAAGCGCGCCGCATTATGCGGAGGCGAATGCTTCCGCGCATGACGCGAAGCATATCGAAGAAATGATCCAGGAAAGTCCGGAGCTCAAAGCGGAAGTTAACGCCATCTTAGAAGATAATCGCGTTTCGTTGTAATGATCGTTAGAATTGGGACAAAGAATCGTTTTTTACAACTTATTGTTGTGAAAAATGGTTCTTTTTTTGTATATTTTATATAGTGCAAATGAGGAAAATAAATGATACCATAATTATAACGATTTCTATCCATATCCATGACTATAGATGGAAATATGTTTTCATAGGTCCATATGCAGAAACATATGATATGCTTCTTCATAATCTGTTATAACTACGGTGAAGCCATTGTAGTGAAACTATCGTTGCTTACGATGCAATAAAGGAGGATCCTGTCATGAAAATAGAACGCTTGAGTCACGATAAGATACGGATTTTCCTTACGTTCGACGACTTGTCCGAGCGCGGTATTCAAAAAGAAGACATGTGGCGCGAAATTCCGAAAGTCCATGAATTGTTCAGCGAAATGATGGACCAGGCGTATAACGAATTGGGCTTCGATCCGACGGGGCCGCTCGCCGTAGAGGTATTCGCTCTGCCGGCGCAAGGAATGGTAGTTATCGTGACGCGAGGCAAATACGACTCTACGTCGTTCGGCGCCATTAACGAAGAAGACATGGATGAAGAAGTTTACGAAATGGAAGTAACGCTGGAACAGAGCGATTCCATTCTATACGCTTTTCAAGATATCGAGCATCTAATCGAGCTTTCGCATATGCTGAAAGATCGCGTTACAGGTACCGGCAAATTGTACCACTATAAGGAAAAGTGGATCCTATTCCTCGAGCCCGGCGAACTTGCGAATAGCGAGTACCATGCGCTGATCGCCCTGCTTGCCGAATATGGCGAAGCGACATCGGTCACGCCGGAGGTGCTTGACGAATACGGGAAAATGATTATTCCCGCCCATGCCATCGAAGTGATCTGCACCCACTTTAAATCCCATGAATAATCGTAGCGGGGGGAATATTCGGTGCCATTGTTATCGATTTTGACGGCAGCGATTGCGCCGGGTCTCGCCTTACTGACCTACTTCTATTTAAAGGATCGGTACGACGCCGAACCGGTGCATATGGTCATCAAGCTGTTTTTGCTCGGATTTGTGATCGTACTGCCGATCATGATCGTACAACGCGGACTCATTATGTGGTGGGGAGATAACCCTTACGTTTTCTCCTTTGCCGTTTCTGCCGGCGTGGAAGAATGCGTCAAATGGTTTGTTTTGTATCATATCATATACAATCATACGGAGTTCGACGAGCCTTATGACGGCATCGTATACGCGGTCGCCGTTTCGCTCGGGTTTGCGACTATCGAGAATTTGCTTTATGTCTGGAATACGGACATTACGTTCGCGACAGTGCTCGTTCGCGCTTTGCTGCCTGTCTCGGGACATGCCTTATTCGGCGTCATGATGGGCTACTATATGGGCAAGGCGAAGTTCTCCAAAGGAAGCGCGACGAGGCGCTTTTTGATGTTATCGATCGCCGTTCCGCTGCTTTGGCACGGAATATACGATTATATTCTCGTCGCGGTGCATACGTATTGGATATGGTATATCGTTCCGCTTATGATTTTTTTATGGTACCGCGGCATGCGCAAAGTTCAGCGCGCAAATGCGCGTTCGCCCTTCCGCATGATCAAGCGCGAAGAAGCGCGGGATTAAACGGGCGCTCATCCGGTTATACTTCTGGATAGAGGTGAATCGAATGAGAGTGAAGGTCCGAATTCGTTGCAAGCAATGCGGCGAACGCTTCGTTCTGCGGGGCAAGAGGGAAAAGGGCAGGATAGAAACCGGCTTCAAACAATGTTTATGCAGCAACGAGAACGATTTCGAAATAGAGGAAGACCACTTGTAAGGTGATTAACGAAACATCATGCATAAAGTTTCCTTCTTCGACTCAAACTAAGAGCAGTTAAGCGAAGAAAGGGGCCGTTTGTACCATGTATAAACGATTAAGTGCTGTAATGTTTCCGATAGTCACCTTATTTTTTATCGGTGCGATCGTGTGGGGATACCAGGAACATCAAGAGAAAAACTCCATTCTTATCAAAGCCGAGAACCAATACCAGCGGGCGTTTCACGATTTATCGTACCATATGGAGAAGCTACATAACGAACTGGGCAATACGCTTGCCGTCAGTTCCGCTTCGCAAGGCATGCATCGCAAAGGCCTGGTCAATGTATGGCGCTTGACGAGCGAGGCGCAAAACGAAATCAATCAGCTTCCGCTTACGCTGCTCCCGTTCAACAAAACGGAAGATTTGCTGTCGAGAATAGCCAATTTCTCGTATAAGACGGCGGTACGGGATTTGACGAAAGAACCGCTCTCGAAAGATGAGTACAATACGTTAAAAACGCTGTACAAAAATTCGGGGCAAATTACGAAAGACTTGCAGCAAGTCCAGTCCAAAGTCATTGCGAACAATTTGCGCTGGATGGATGTCGAAGTCGCGATGGCTTCGGAAAATGAGAAGCTCGACAACACCATTATCGACGGCTTTAGAACGGTGGACAAAAAAGTCGGCGAATATCCGGAAATTAACTGGGGGCCGGCCGTATCCAGCATCTATAATAAACGCTCCGTCAAACTATTGAGCGGTACGCCGTCCAGCCCCGAAGAAATTAAAAGGAAAGCGGCCGAATTCCTTGGAATAAACGATCCGTCGCACATTCAAGTGACGGAGAACGGGGCAAAGACCGAGTACGCTTCTTACACGGCGACGGCCCAGCATCAAGGCGGCGGCAAGGTCCAACTGGATTATACGAAAAAAGGCGGCAAGTTGACGTCATACGTCAATTCGCGCACCGTTGAGACGAAGCGTTTATCTCCGCGCGAAGCCGAAAGGCACGCGAAAGATTTTCTGCAGAGCCACGGATATCCGGACATGAGAGCCGTTTCCTATGACGAATCTCATTCCATCGGCAATTTCGTGTTTGCGCGGAATCGGGACGGCGTCGTCATCTATCCGGAACGCGTCACGGTTCGCGTCGCGCTGGACAACGGCGAGGTAACCGGGCTCGAGGCGAGCGATCTCGTGTATCAGAAGCAGCAGAAGCGCGAGATCAAACGGCCGAAATTGTCCCTGGAACAAGCCCGCAAAAAGCTGAATCCCGAATTTAAGGAAAAATACAACCGGTTAGCGCTCATCGAGAACGATAGTTCGGACGAAGTGCTGTGTTACGAATTTGTCGGCAATATTAACGGATCGACTTACCGGTTGTACCTGAACGGAGATACGGGCGTCGAAGAAATGATCGAGCAAGTGAAAATGTCAAACGCGGCGCATCGTCCGGCGCCTCCCGCAGGAACCCAAGCCATCACAAAATAAACCTGTTCGTCAAAGCTCCGTTCCGCGTCCGAATCGCGGAACGGTTTTTTTGTCCGATGATGCGGTTGGGGGTTATAAATTACGCATGACGCATATCGGACAGGCATGTTATAATGTGGAGGGATTTGCCATCAGGGCAAATTCGTCGCAAGAGAGAAATAAGAGGTTGGCAGGTGGGGCGATTGTTGCCGAAAGTAAGTGACATATTATATATTCAAGTCGATTCGGGAGATCGCGAAGAAGCTTCGAAACAATTCAAAGCGCGCATTGCCGAAGCCGAAGAGGATTGTCTTTATATCGAAATCCCATTGGAAGAAAAAACGGGAAAGCTGAAAAAATTGAATTTGGGAGACAAGCTGTCGGCTTATTATGTGAATGATAGCGGCGTAAAGCATTCTTTTCGCACCTTCGTTATCGGTTTCAAAGATGACGGCATCCGAATGGTTTCGATTCGGAAGCCCGTTCCGGAACAGATCGCAAAGGCGCAAAGGCGCAAATATTTGCGCGTGGGCGCCGAGCTTGAGGTGGCTGTCAAAGTAAGCGGCCAGCTGCGTTTTGTCGCCGTTACGAAAGATGTAAGCGGAGGAGGCCTCTCTTTCGTATGCGACGGCCAATGGTCGCTGCGCAATGAACAACCGCTATTTTGCTGGCTGTTGCTAACGTTTAAGAACGGCTCGATCGGCCATATTCCGTTTACGGGGGAAATCGTTCGGCTGAAACGGCTTATGACCGGCGAGCAGATGGTGATGCTGCAATATACCGACATTGCGGATACCGACCGGCAAACGTTGATTCGCTTCTGCTTCGAGCGGCAATTTCAAATGCGCAAACACTGATCGCCTTATGCTGCGCATAAAACGGAGGAAATCGGTTACAATAACAGGAAAACTTGGAGGTGTCTCATGATGAGGGATAAAGCTTCCGAGCGCTATGTTCGCCTGTTCCTTCGTTTCTCGAGACGCGTCGAGCGGATGCTGCTGCGCTTGGTTATCGTTTTCGTTTGTTTCTTGATTGCGGCCCAAGCGCTGCTGCGCATTCCCGCATTGCGGGAATTGATTTCCGCCGTCGACCGTCTGGAAGGCAAGCCGGTCATGTATCGTTCCGCGCGCGAGAACAACAATCCTTCGCCGGAATCGCAACAGTTTTTGCATCCTTAGCTGCAGTGTGGTATAATTTTCACGTCCGCAGGCAACGCCTGCTTTTTTATTGAGGGCAAGTTTGCGGCGCAACGACAGCTAAGGAGGAGTACCCCATTGGCTATCTCACAGCCAGATGTGACCAAACAACGTAAAATTAATGTTGCCATCGACGGCCCCGCCGGAGCGGGGAAAAGTACGGTAGCGCGTCTGGTCGCCTTGGCGCTTGAATATGTGTACGTGGACACCGGAGCGATGTATCGGGCCGTCGCCTTGCATATGATTCGGCACGGCGTTCGTCCGGATGAAACGGAGCTTGTCACAAGGAAAGCGGCCGAAATCGATATCCGTCTCGTTCCCGAACGAAACAAACAAAAGGTGCTGCTGGATGGGGAAGACGTTACGGAGCTTATTCGTTCTTTGGAAGTGAACCGGCAAGTGTCGCATTACGCCAAGATCGAGCGGCTGAGACAAATGCTGGTGGACATGCAGCGCCGGCTGGCAGCCGGCAAAGGAGTCGTCATGGACGGACGGGACATCGGTACGCAAGTGCTGCCGGATGCGGAAGCGAAATTTTTCCTTACGGCGAGTGTGGAGGAGCGCGCATTGCGGCGGTACAAGGAAATGGAAGATCGCGATCGCGTCTCGCTCGAGCAGTTGCAGCGCGACATCGCCGAACGCGATCGTCTGGATGAACAGCGAACCGTTTCGCCGTTAGTTTGCGCAAGCGACGCAATTCGATTGGATACGACTTCGATGAGCATCGACGACGTCGTAGCGCATATTGTCTCGTACTGCAGAACCAAAACGGATGGAGCGAAGTAAACTATGTTATACTCCTTTTGCAGGTCCTTGCTAAGATTATTCTACAGGTTCGTCTTTCGGCTTCAGGCGGTAGGCGTCGAACATATACCGAAGGAAGGACCGGTCCTGCTGTGCGCAAACCATATCAGCGTCTTGGATCCGCCGACGCTCGGCGTGTTTCTGGAACGGCGCATTCACTTTATGGCCAAGGCCGAACTGTTCAAAATTCCGCTGTTCGGACAACTGATCCGGGGGCTAGGCGCATTTCCCGTCAAACGGGGCGGCGTAAGCAAGGAATCGATTCGAACTGCGCTCGGCATATTGAAGGAAGGCAAAGTCATGGGCATCTTTCCCGAAGGAACCCGCGGGGGCGGAATGGGTAAGAAAGGCGCGGCAAGCTTTGCGTTACGGAGCGGCGCAGCCGTCATTCCGGCGGCGATATGCGGGGAATACAAATGGTTTCGTAGAATGAAGATCGTTTATGGCCCTCCGGTGGATTTATCGGAATTTCAAGACAATCCTTCCGCTTCGCTTGAGCAAGTGACCGACAAAATTATGAAGGACATCAACGAATTGATTCGAACGCATCGCTAATTTATTTTTGCGCCAGACGCATGAAATACTATTTTGGAAAGATACTACAGGTATTATTTTTCATTATGACTTATTTTTACGTTTGTTTTGAACGCCGCTCGTCAATGGGCGGGTTTAAATAAATGGGGTTTTCAATTGAGGAGGTTATTCTGATGACGGAAGAAATGAAAATGCAAGAGACGGTTGAAACTGAAAATCAAGAGGCAATGGATCATATGGTTGCCTTGAAAAAAGGGGACACCGTGAAAGGAACGATCGTCAAAATCGACGACAACCAAGCGTATGTAAGCTTTGGATATAAATATGACGGTGTGATTCCGGTCCGCGAACTCTCTGCGGTTCAAGTGGACAATGCGGCTGATGCGGTACAGGTAGGGCAAGAAGTCGAATGCCGCGTCGTAAGCATCGACGACGAGAGAGAAAAGCTTATTCTGTCCAAACGTCAAATCGATAGCGAGAACGCATGGGAAGCGCTGCAATCGCGTTTCGACAATCAAGAAGTGTTCGAGGTTGTCGTCGCTGATGTCGTCAAAGGCGGAATCGTCGTTGACGTAGGCGTGCGCGGATTTATTCCTGCTTCTATGGTAGAGCGTCATTTTGTAGAAGATTTCAGCGATTACAAAGGACGTACTCTTCGCGTGAAAGTGAAAGAATTGGATCGCGAGAACAACAAAGTCATTTTATCGCAAAAAGATGTGCTCGATGAGGAATTCGAAGCGAATAAGCAAAAAGTAATGGCAAGCTTGAAGGAAGGCCAAGAAATCGAAGGCACGGTGCAACGGTTGACGCAATTCGGCGCATTCGTCGATATCGGCGGGGTAGACGGCTTGGTGCACGTTTCCGAGCTCGCTTGGACGCATGTCGACAAACCTTCGGATGTTGTACAAGAAGGCCAAACCGTCAAGGTGAAAGTGCTCAAAGTAGATCCTGCGAACGGAAAAATCAGCCTAAGCATGAAAGCGGCGCAACCGGGTCCTTGGGATACGGCGGCAACGCAATTCAAAGTAGGCGATATTGTATCCGGCCAAGTGAAGCGCCTTGTCAACTTCGGGGCATTCGTTGAAATCGCGCCGGGCGTGGAAGGTTTGGTTCATATTTCGCAAATCGCCCATCGCCATATCGCAACGCCGTTCGAAGTGTTGAAAGAGGGCGAAACCGTTCAAGTGAAAATTCTGGACTTGAACGTTGCCGACAAACGCGTTAGCTTAAGCATCAAAGAGACGGAAGAAGCTCCGGCTCCGGCGCCGAAGGCGGAAAAAGCGCTGAAGGAAGAATTGAACAATCCTAACGTTTCGCTTAATAACCAAGGCTTAAGCTTTACGCTTGGCGAAAAATTCGGAGATAAACTGAGCAAATTGAAATAATATCGTATTGCGAAATAGTGCGAAGCGAACCGACCCGGATCGCTTCGCGCGGGCGATTAGGAGGTACACATGCGCGTTTCACGCAAAATGGAGCATGTACGCCATGCGTTGCAGCTTGGCCAGAGCGGAAATAACGGTTTATCTGATATTCGTTTCGTGCACAACGCTTTGCCGGAACAATCCCTCTCCTCCGTCACATTATCGACATCGATCGGCGAGCTCGTATTGAGTTCGCCGATTATTATTAATGCGATGACCGGCGGAGCGGAAGAGACGGAGGCGATCAACCGGGGGTTTGCCGAGGCGGCCAAGGAAACCGGAATCGCGATGGCGGTCGGCTCGCAAATGGCGGCTTTGAAGCATCCCGAGGTGCGTTCGAGCTACACGGTTGTGCGGAAGACGAATCCGGACGGCATCGTGCTTGCCAATTTGGGCGGCGAGGCGACTCCGGAGCAAGCGCTTGCGGCTGTGGAAATGCTGGAGGCGAACGCGCTGCAAATTCATCTGAATCCGATGCAAGAGCTGATTATGCCGGAGGGAGACCGGGATTTCAGAGGGATGGCGGAGCGGATCGGGCGAATCGCCGAAACGGTGCCGGTGCCGGTCATCGTCAAGGAAGTCGGATTCGGATTGACGAGGGACGTTGCGCGCCGTTTGCGTGAAGCGGGCGTGAAACTGATCGATGTCGGGGGCGCGGGGGGAACGAATTTTGCGGCGATCGAGAATATGCGCCGCACGGCGCCTCTCGATTGGTTGAACGATTGGGGGCTGACGACCAGTTGCGCTTTGCTCGAAGTGCAATCCGTCTATCGTCCCGAACAGATTATCGCATCGGGCGGCATCGCGGAGCCGATGGATGCGTGCAAAGCGTTGGCCGTCGGAGCGGCGGCCGTCGGCGTGGCGGGAGCGTTCTTGCGGACGTTGCGCCAGGAAGGGGTTGGCGCGCTGATCGGACGCATTCGCGAAATGAACGATCATTTGTCGTTATTGATGACGGCGCTCGGCGCTCCGGATGTGGCGGGATTGGCGCGCGTTCCGCTCGTGATCGGCGGAGCGACGGCCGAATGGTGCGCCGCCCGGAATATCGACATTCGCGGGTACGGATGCAGAACAGATTAAATTGCCGTCAAAAGACAAATAATAGTGGCAGCAGAGGTGATAGGATTGAATCCGGGCATTATTTCGCTGTTGCTCTTATTGATTGCTGCCATTTTGACGGCGAGCGGATGGAACCGGCTTGTGGCCGGAAACGCTTTTTCCGAGAAAGCGATCTTGCTGTTTATGGCCGGATGGCTGTTTCTTCATTTCTTTACGATTCGTCCGGGGGCCGGCGTATCCGTTAATTTGGGAGCTGCGCTTATTGCGGCGGCGATTCCCGTTATGTATATGCGTATGCGCAGCGCGTATCGGCGCGTCTACGTTTCCCTCGTCGCTATTTTGATCGCGATGCTGTACGGGCTTTTCAGCCATTTGCATGCGCTTGATCCGGTGCTGATCTGGGTTTCCCCCGAATGGGATCCCGTCATCGTCATCGGATTGTGCATCTTCATGGCCGTACATACTTTCGAGGAGCAAGTGGCGACCGTCTCGATCGGGCTTCTGGGCGGAGATCTGCTGCTGCAAGCGCTAAACGGCGGCCTGCATGCGATACAAATCGGAACGCCGGGCTGGCACGATACGTGGTGGTTGACGTTGCTGGCGGTCAGGGTGCCGGCATGGACGGCGGAGAAGGTGCTGGAAGGCTGGAGAATGGCTCGTTCCGCCTTGTTTCGACGCAAAAATAAATAACGCAAACGGTTAGCAAAGAGCGCCGTTTTTTGCTATGATTGAGAAATGCGAAACGATAAGTTTTCAAACTTATTGTATTATTTGACCCAAAGACATTTTAGGAGGATGACTATGGCAAGACCCGTTATTGCTATCGTCGGCAGGCCGAACGTAGGAAAATCGACGATTTTTAACCGTATTATCGGCGACCGGCTGGCAATAGTTGAAGATAAACCCGGAATTACGCGCGACCGCATATACGGCAGCGGAGAATGGAACGGCAAGCCTTTCAGCATCATCGATACCGGCGGCATCGAAATCGACGGCGAAGACGCCATGCTGAAATCGATCCGCGCGCAGGCCGAATTGGCCATCGAGGAAGCGGACGTCATCGTCTTTATGTGCGATGCGAAGGCGGGCGTAACGAATGCCGACGAAGAAGTGGCCGAATTGCTCTACCGCTCGGGCAAACCGATTATCGTTGCGGTCAATAAGGTTGACAATCTGAATCGGATGGAGGATATATACGAGTTTTATTCCTTAGGATTCGGCGATCCGATCGCCTTATCGGGCGCGCATGGAACCGGCATCGGCGATTTGCTCGACGAGGCCGCGAAACGGCTGCCCGAGCAGACGGAAGAAGAATATGACGAAGACGTCATTAGAGTGGCGTTGATCGGGCGCCCGAATGTGGGCAAATCTTCGCTGGTTAACGCCATTCTGGGCGAAGAACGCGTCATCGTCAGCGATGTTGCGGGAACGACGCGCGACGCGGTCGATACGCCGTTCGAGCAGGACGGTCAGCGTTATGTGCTGATCGATACGGCCGGGATGCGCAAACGGGGCAAAGTGTACGAAACGACCGAAAAATACAGCGTCATGCGCTCTTTGAAAGCGATTGAACGAGCGGACGTTGTATTGGTCGTCATTAACGGCGAAGAAGGGATTATCGAACAGGATAAGCATATTGCCGGATATGCCCATGAAGCGGGTAAGGCGTCCATCTTCGTGGTCAATAAATGGGATGCGGTCGAGAAGGACGATAAGACGATGCATCAATTTACGCAGAAAATACGCGATCATTTTCTGTTCATGACTTACAGTCCGATCGTCTTCCTATCCGCCAAAACGAAACAGCGGCTTCATAAGCTGCTGCCTGTCGTTCAGCATGTGTCGCAGCAGCATGCGCTGCGCGTGCAAACGCATCTGCTTAACGACGTCGTATCCGACGCGGTGGCCATGAATCCCCCGCCGACCGACAAGGGACGAAGATTGCGCATTAATTATGTCACACAAGTTGCGGTGAAGCCGCCGACCATTGTCATTTTCGTGAACGATCCGGAATTGATGCATTTTTCGTATGAACGCTATTTGGATAATAAAATTCGAGCCGCGTTCGATTTTGAAGGAACGCCGATTCGATTGTTGACACGGCGCAAATCGGATGATAATTCGTAAAGAGGGGGAAAACTGTGGTTTTACCGATTATCGCTATTGTAATCAGTTATTTGCTCGGTTCGGTCAGTTTTAGCGTTGTTATTGCGAAATGGATGAAAGGCATCGACATTCGGCAGCACGGAAGCGGCAATGCGGGCGCGACCAACACGCTGCGCGTGCTCGGCAAAGGCCCGGCGATCGGAGTTCTGGCGTTGGACGTGCTGAAAGGGATGGGAGCGGTCTGGCTCGGCAAATGGCTTGGCGCGGATAACGGCTGGATCCCTGTGTTGTGCGGCATTGCGGCTATCGTAGGCCATAATTGGCCGATCTACTTCCGTTTCAAAGGCGGCAAAGGGATCGCGACGACGATTGGCGTCATGGCGACCTTAAGCTTTTTGCCGGCTCTTTTTGCCGGCATTATTGCGATTCTTTCGATTGTGTTTACAAGATACGTTTCGCTCGGTTCGCTGCTTTTTACCGGACTATTACCGATTTTTATCGTATTGCTCGGCAGACCTTGGGAAGTGTTCTGGGCCAGTTTGCTGCTCTGTTTATTCGCTTTTGTAAGACATCGTTCGAATATTGTAAAAATTGTGCAAGGCAAAGAAAACAAAATCGGATCCAAGCAGAAAGGGGAACGTCGAGTTGTCTAAAAAAGTGGCTGTGCTCGTCGCAGGAAGTTGGGGGACGGCGCTGGCGAAAGTACTTGCCGACAATGAGATCGATGTGGCTCTCTGGTCGCGGAACGAGGAGCAAGTACGGCAAATCAACGATACGCATCAGAATGAAAAGTATATGCCGGGCGTGGATTTGCCGCGGCGGATCCGGGCTACGACCGATTTGCGGGAAGCGATGGACGATGCCGTCGCCGTCGTCATCGTGGCCCCTTCGTCGGCGATGCGCGAAGTTGCCCGCGGGATTCGGCCCTTCTTCCGGGAAGATATGATATGCATTCATGCGACGAAAGGATTCGAAGTCGGTACGATGAAGCGGATGTCGACCGTCATCGCCGAGGAATTGGGCTGCGACGAATCGGATATCGTCGTCCTGTCCGGGCCGAGCCACGCGGAGGAAGTCGTCCGCTGCTGCCCGACAACGGTTGTCGTCGCTTCGCAACAACTGAAACATGCCGAGATCGCCCAGGATTTGTTCATGAACGCTTATTTCCGCGTTTATACGAATCCGGACGCGCTTGGCGCGGAATTGTCCGGAGCTCTCAAGAACATTATTGCGATCGGAGTCGGCCTATCCGACGGCTTGGGGTACGGCGATAACGCGAAGGCGGCGCTGCTCACGCGCGGTCTCGCCGAGATTGCCCGCCTGGGCACGGCTATGGGAGCCAGCACGTTGACGTTTGCCGGGCTGGCGGGAGTAGGCGATTTGGTCGTGACTTGCACGAGCCGCCATAGCCGCAATTGGCGGGCGGGATCGCTGCTGGCGCAAGGAAAGCCGCTGCAGGAAGTGTTGGATCGGATGGGGATGGTCGTCGAAGGCATCCGCACGACGGAAGCGGCTTACGCATTGGCGCGCCAATACGACGTGCAAATGCCGATCACGGATCAGCTGTACCACGTGCTGTTCGAGAATAAAGAGCCGAAAGCGGCGGTGGAAGATTTAATGGGCCGTGTCAAGCGGCATGAAATCGAAGAGGTCGTAAACGAAACGAACTTCAAATTGCTGTAGCGCCTTCGCTTGACCGCTTGACGCTTTCCAATATTGGCCTATGCGGGAGGCCTGCACCAAGCTTCTTCTCCTTTCATATGATAAAGAAGCACATTGTTAGGAGGGGAAGAATGAGCAAAAACAATGCGAAAGACGTATTGAATGCGGTAAGCAAAAAAACCGGCAAGCCGATTTCGGAAAATGCGATCAAAAAATTGGCCAGCACCGTCAAACCGAGCACATTGCAAAGCGAAACGCAGCTGCGCCAATTGATCAAGCAAGTGTCTGCCGTCGCGAACGTTCCGGTTTCGGAAGCGACCATCAACGATATTATTCAGGCGGTCAAAAAAGGCGGCGGAAATGCTTCCAGCATCGAATCGTTAATGAAAATGATTTCGAAAAGATAATCATTCAAATCTAACATTTTTATGAACTCTCTCTTCGCAAATAATAGACGGACAGCGCGCAAGCAATGTCCGTCTTTTGTTCTTTTTGGGGCAATGGTATAATATAGCTTAGTTTATTTCAACAAAATGACGAACTATGATAGCGGAGGATGAATCGTGACAGACATGATAGAACTTAAAGGAAGAACCGTCTCCAAAACCGTCGATAGCGAGACGGGGTACTCCATTCTCGAGCTTGCGTTAAAGCATAAAGTCGACTGGGGATTTTCATGCACGCGCGGGACATGCGCGCGATGCCGGTGCTACATCGAAGAGGGCGCGGACTGCCTGGAAGAACCTTCGGATGCCGAATGGAGGCGGCTGGAGCCGGAAGAATTGGAGGAAGGATACCGGCTTGGCTGTCAAGCGGTCATTAAACGACCGGGTCGCATCGTAGCGGTCAACAAGCCTTATTTCTAGTTTGACGGAAGGAAAGAGAAGCATGCCCATCCAAGTTACGTTTTTGCCCGACCGCAAGACGGTGCAAGTGCGGCCCGGAACGACATTGCTCGCTGCGGCGAGAAGGGCCCGGGTGAATGTTCGCACCCGATGCGGCGGCAACGCTTCCTGCTTGATGTGCAAAGTTCGGGTAGGCAGCGGCGAAGGATTGACGCCTCCGTTGAAGCAGGAATCGCTGAAATTGGGCCGTTTGATCGAACAAGGCTATCGGCTGGCATGCCAGGCCTGCGTGACCGGCAACGTTGCCGTCACCGTGCCGGAAGACCCGTTAAAGGAGGCCGTGCGCAAACAATTGGCAAGACAGAAAGAGGAGGATGACTTGTAAGTGAATGCATTAGTACAACGGCTGCGAGTACATACCCGTTTGCTGCGGCTTACGGCGCTATTCGCTGCGCTTGCGGTCGCTGCGACGGGGTGCTTGTATCCGGACGAACTGCGCGGCGAGAATAAGGCTTCGTACCGCGACAGCGTGCTGCTCGTTCAAAATGCGGTAGACGAATACCTGAAGAACGAGGGCTTGCTGCCCATCTTCAACAGCACGCAAGAAACGCCGAAATACGAAAAATTTCGCATTAACTTCGAAGATCTCGTCGGCAAGCAATATTTAAGCGCCATCCCGTCGGCCGCGTTCGAAAAAGGGGGGCACGGCTACTTTATTATTATCGACGAGGAAACCAATCCTACCGTCAGAATTATGGATTTGGTCACAGCGCAATTGGTTAACGATTTGCAGAAGGCCGTGGATAAATATGCCGCGGACAATAAAGGGGATTTGCCGCGAGGAGAGGAGGCGTATCCCGGTTATTATTGGCTCGATCTGGACAAGATCGGGCTGTCGAAACGGGCGCTGAACAGCGTGTTCTCCGGAGAAGCCGTCCGGTTCATGCTTGGCGTAAGCGGCAACGTATATGTCGATTACGCGCCGGACATTATGCAAGCCATCGAGAAGTCGGGGCAGCATCCGACCGATCCGACGTTCGACTTGCGGACGCTGCTAACGGAAGCCTCCTACTTCGTCCCCGTCAAATCGGTCCCTTACTTTTGGGTCGACGGAGAACCGAGACCTGCCAAACTATAATAGGTTGTTCAAAGAGTTCACTATAAGACAAGCCGCACGGAAATAGCGTTTATCTACTATTTTTCATGGAGAGGTGATTCGTTTGCCGCAGAAAAAAAAGAAAAAAAAGCAGCCTCAGCATAACAATACGTATAAAGCCAATAAAAAGCCCGAATCCGGCAAATCGTTCATTATTTTTATTATTATCGCCGTCGTCGCGGTTGCGGGACTTATCTATTTGCTAACGAAAACGGCTCCGGTGGATGACCGGCCGGGGAGCGGCGCCAATACCGTTTACGATATTTCGACCGAAGGCCAGCCGACGCTTGGCAATGCGGACGCGAAAGTGTCCGTCGTCGAATTCGCCGATTACAAATGCCCCGCATGCCGCAACTGGAGCATGCAAGTATTTCCGGAACTGAAACAAAATTATATCGATACGGACAAAGTAAGCTTTCATTTTGTCAATTTTCCGTTTATGAGCCAAAATTTCAAGCTGCCAGAGGACGATTCTCGTTATGCCGCTTTGGTCGGAGAGTCGATCTTCCAACAAAACCGCGAAGCGTTCTGGGATTATTACAAGCTTGTGTTCGAAAATCAAGGAAGCGAGAGCGAAGTTTGGGCGACCAAAGAGAAAATTATGGGATTGGCCGCTGAAATTGAAGGCATCGATTTGGCAAAATTGGAAGAAGATGCGGACAAAGGAACGTACAACGCCGAAATCGAGAAAGATTTGCAGTTGGTCCGCGAAGCTGAAGTGACGGTTACGCCGACCATTCTCGTCAACGGGAAACGGATCGAGACGCCGACGTACGAGAACATCGCCAAAGCTATTGAAGAGGAATTGGAGAAATGAGACGCCGGATAAGCGATTACGGGTTGTACGCTGCATGTTTCGTCGCGATCATCGCAACGGCGGGCAGCTTGTATTTCAGCGAAATTGCCCGATTCGAGCCATGCAAGCTCTGTTGGCTGCAGCGCATTATGATGTATCCGCTTGTGATCCTATTAGGCATCGCGGCATACGAGAACAACCGGTCGATCGTCAAGTACGCGCTTCCGTTCAGCGTCATCGGAGGCTGCATCTCGCTGTGGCACGTCCTGGAATTGAACGTCCCGGCTTTGGCGGAGTTCACGCCGTGCACCGTAGGCATACCGTGCATTTTCGATTATTTGAATTGGTTCGGATTCATCACGATTCCGTTATTGGCGCTGATCGCCTTTATTCTCATTACCGCGCTCCTCATTATAGTCCGCAAAGCGGGCGATTCCGAGTAGCCGCTCGATCGAAGATCGCTTTCCCGCCTGTTCGTTCAGGAGGAGGGCGATCTTTTTTCTATGATGTTCATTCCGGTATAATTGCATAAATTGGGCATATCCTCTCCTAGAGGTTCATATAACATATTTGGAGGCCTAGTGAACGGCGCAGCGCAAGCTTAATACATATTCGTCTAACGCATTTCTATTTATGAGAAGTTTTTTGCACAAGGACGTCATATTTGCGCATATGGAACATATGCTGTTACTAGTCCAAATGTATGTACGAGTCACGTCGCTTTGGCGCGCAAAAGGAAATCGCTCGTGGCGGCGAACACTGGCGACAACGGCAACAGCTCATACGCTGCAATTGTTGCGAACCTTTTCTGATGGGCAATGGATCAGAAAAAATTTAGGAGGGGATATCATTGGAAAAAGTGGACATTTTTAAGGACATTGCTGAGCGTACCGGCGGGGATATTTACCTCGGGGTCGTTGGTGCGGTCCGCACGGGGAAATCAACCTTCATTAAACGTTTCATGGAAACGGTTGTTTTGCCTAACATCACGAACGATGCCGACCGTTTGCGGGCTGTCGACGAACTGCCGCAAAGCGCGGCCGGCAAGACGATTATGACGACCGAACCGAAATTCGTTCCGAACAACGCCGTTCAAATTAAAGTGGCGGAAGGGCTGGAAGTCAACGTCCGTCTCGTAGATTGCGTAGGCTATGCCGTGGAAGGCGCAAAAGGATACGAGGACGAGAACGGCCCGCGGATGATTTCGACGCCTTGGTTTGAAGAACCGATCCCGTTTCAGGAAGCGGCGGAAATCGGAACCCGCAAAGTCATTCAGGAACATTCGACGCTCGGCGTTGTCGTGACGACGGACGGATCGATCGCGGAAATTCCGCGCAGCTCCTATATCGAATCGGAAGAACGGGTCATCGCCGAGTTGAAAGAAGTCGGCAAACCGTTCGTACTCATTATTAACTCGACCAAGCCGCGCAGCGAAGAAACGCTGCAATTGCGAAGCGAGTTGGCGGAAAAGTACGATATTCCGGTCATGTCGATGAGCGTGGCGAATATGGGCGAGGACGATGTCATGGGCGTTCTCCGCGAAGTATTGTACGAATTCCCGGTTCATGAAGTCAACGTGAATTTGCCGAGCTGGGTCATGGTGCTGAACGAATCCCACTGGCTGCGCAGCAATTACGAAAATTCCGTGCGCGATACGGTGAAAGATATTCGCCGCCTGCGCGATGTCGATCGCGTCGTTTCCCAATTCATGGAGTACGACTTTATCGACCGGGCCGGGCTAAGCGGCATGAATATGGGGCAGGGCGTGGCTGAGATCGACCTGTATGCGCCGGATGAACTATACGATAAAATTTTGATGGAAGTCGTCGGCGTGGAAATTCGCGGCAAAGACCATTTGCTGCAGTTGATGCAGGAATTCAGCCACGCGAAGCGCGAATACGACCGTTTTGCGGAATCGCTCGAGATGGTCAAGACGACGGGCTACGGCATCGCGGCTCCGACGCTTGCCGAAATGGCGCTTGACGAGCCGGAATTGATCCGTCAAGGCTCCCGATTCGGCGTCCGCTTGAAAGCGACCGCGCCGTCGATTCATATGATTCGCGTCGATGTCGAATCGGAATTCGCTCCGATTATCGGAACGGAAAAACAAAGCGAGGAACTGGTCCGCTACTTAATGCAAGATTTCGAGAACGATCCGATCAAAATATGGGAATCCGACATATTCGGACGATCGCTGCATTCCATCGTCAGAGAAGGCATTCAAGGCAAAATCGCCATGATGCCGGACAATGCACGCTACAAATTGCAGGAGACGCTGGGACGAATCATCAACGAAGGATCGGGCGGGCTCATCGCCATCATTTTGTAAGGCCCATATCATATTACGGAAAAAGAAGCGCATGAATCGTGCTTCTTTTTTTTATTGCAGATGCTGTACATTTGCGAACGGTTGTTTCCGGTTGTTCGCAACAGCAGCTCCCGATCGCGTCCGGTAGCACCTTATTTTTGACACTTATTGGAATTTATCCAACCAATCATCGGTTCAGACTCTATTGCATGTCGCTTCATTGGAATTTGTCCAATCAAATCGTTCCAAATTCGGCTAATAACGAAAAATGCCTTGGATTCATTGGATCATTTCCAACTGAGCCTCGTTATTTTACCATATATTCCTAAAATCATTGGACATTCTCCAGTGGCCGATTGCCGACTAGTGGAGCATAAACGACGCCAAAATCCCCTTCCTAACGGTCTTTCCGGATAGCTTTTTTCACTCTTTTTGGCATAAGCACTTGAAATTATAAACGCAGTGTATTACTATAAGTTTGTTCCTAGCCCTGCGATGCAACGCATGGGATCACGCCAATACAGGAATTTTCGCAGATGAATGTATATTTTTTCGCGAAACGGTAAAGAAAGTATGATAATGGAGCATATTCCTTTGGGGAGGTGAATAGCATGAACAAATCCGAATTGATTGCACAAGTGGCTGAATCGACCGAATTATCCAAGAAGGACGCCACGAAAGCGGTTGACGCCGTCTTCGAAGCGATTTCCGCGGCGTTGCAGAACGGAGATAAAGTTCAACTGGTCGGTTTCGGAAACTTCGAAGTTCGCGAGCGTTCCGCGCGCAAAGGCCGCAACCCGCAAACGGGCGAAGAGATCGAAATTCCAGCTAGCAAAATTCCAGCTTTCAAACCTGGTAAAGCTCTTAAAGACGGAATTAAATAAGCGATTCTACATATTTTGACCTGAAAAAAGACCGTGAAGCTTGTTCACGGCCTTTTCTTTTCTAAAGGCGCGTTCTACCTTTCCGAACGCCGGCGTTGCTCGGGCTCCGGGGCGCCGATATCGGTATATGCGATCAATACGATATGTTCGCCGGAAGATTGCCGCAGCTCTTCTTCCCATTGCTTTAATCGCGTAATTTGGTTATCCTCTAATTGTGCGGGACGCATGCTTGAACTCCTTTCAAGAAGTTATTTCAAATTACGTTCCCCGTTAGTATTGCCTGATCGTAAAAATAAAACAACGTGCAGGGGGTGGGATCATGGAAATGGCGAATGCGGATTACATCGTCGTGAAGGCGAAGGAGCAAGGAGTGCATGTGATCGGACTGACCAGAGGACATGATACGCGGTTTCATCATACCGAGAAACTGGATAAGGGCGAAGTTCTGATCTGCCAATTTACCGACCATACGTCGGCCATTAAAATCCGCGGCAATGCGGTCGTTATGACCAAATACGGGACGATCGAAACGGACGCGTAAAATTGCAGGCATAGCCTGCTTTTTTACGTTGTACAATGATATAGTAGCGTATAAATCGAAAAGTCCGTACGTTTCTGAGGAGGCTTTGCCAATGCAACAGCGCAGCGTCGCGCGGTTCGCGCTCGTTTTTATCGTATCTGTCGCCATCGTTCTGGCGGTTGCCGCCCTTCCGCGCCTCGAATCGCGGTTGGCCTACGGCAGGCAGAACGTCCCCGTGTTCACGAATATGCCCGAAACGCATTTGGATCAGAACAATCTGGTGGATACGATGACGCAGTTGCCGCTAACTTTGCCGATCAGCAAAGTCGAATGGGACGACTCCATTCTAGCCGTAGATTTGAAATATGCCAGCGCGGGCGTCAATCCCGACGTCATCTATGAAAATATGGCGGAAATGATCCGCTTCAGCTTTACGCAAACTTCGAACGTTAAGCAGCTGCTGCTTCGTTTCGTCATTGCCGACGAGCGTACGAAGGCGAAACGTTTGCTGCTCGCGGTGGACGCACGCCGAAGCGAAATCGATTCGGACGTGCTTGAAGCGCTCCGCCATTTTCGCGGAGAGTCCGGCGTCGTAACGCAAAAGCTGCATTTTACATACACTTCGCATTGGCAACGCCAGTTCTCGTCCGATTGAAAAACTTCAATTTTGCATGGTCAGATCAAGTGCGCATGTAAGCATCTTGTGATATAATTATTTAGATTGCTGACTGAAATCGTCAAGTTAGAACTAGCCGTAGGTTCGGAGGCCTGTATGAAACGATATCGAATCCCAGAAATTGCCCGCAAATACGTAGAATACGATCTGATTCAGAAGCATACCAAGCTGCCGGAGTTTCCCGATTCGCGCGTGCGGCTCTTGTTTGCTTTTTTGAATAAAAGCCCGGTTTCATCCGCGAACAGCGAATTGTTTGCGCTTGTCACTTCGCTCGTGCAGATGGGGCTGGATACGCATGATTTAATCGAGCCCGCCAATATCCAGCAAGCCGAGCGCGAGATGCGCTCCCGCCAGTTCAAAGTGCTTGCGGGGGATTATTACAGCAGCCGGTTTTATCACTTGCTGTCCCAAGCGGGGCAAATCGATACGATCCGCACGCTAAGCGGCGCAATCTGCGAAGTCAACCGTTTGAAAGTGAATTTATACGTCAAAATGAAACAATGCATCGTGACCGCTGAAGAATATTTGCAACAATTAGTGCAGTTGAAAATGCAACTGTTCGTTGCCTTCTCCAAGCTGTTCGACGACAAGGACGCCAAGCCGTGGTCCGAATTGCTGCGAGCGTTTACCCATTGCGAGGTGCTCCAAGGCGAGCTCGGCAAAAACGAGCAAGTGGACACGTTCGCCGGATCGTGGGCGTACTGGCATATTTGGCATCAAGGCACGGACGAAGAACTGAAATCGCTGCGAGCGAACGGATTGGACGCAGCCGCTTTACGGGCGATGCTGCTGAAATACGATATCCGCAATAAATTAGTGGACAAGCTGAGCCAGACGGTCGAGCACATTCAAACGGTGTTGCGCGAGCTTGACTCCGAGAAACTGTTGAACGAACTGATGCTGATCGGGGAGCCGTTTGTGCGGCTTGTCCGGCATTCGGCGCCAGCGCTCAGGGAAGGTTAGGTGAACGGATTGGAAACGAAATCTTCCGGCACGAAGGAACAATTCGTCCATTCGGTGTTTGAAAGCATTGCAACCAAATATGACGTGATGAACGATATACTGAGTTTTCGAAGGCATAAGTCGTGGCGCAAGTTCACGATGAACAAAATGAACGTCGGTCCCGGCGACACGGCGATCGACTTATGCTGCGGCACATGCGATTGGACAATCGCATTGGCGCAGGCGAGCGGAAGCGGCGAAGTCGTGGGGCTCGATTTCAGCAAAAACATGCTCGACGTCGGCCAGGCGAAAGTCGACCGCCTGGAATTGAACAAGCAAATATCGCTCGTTCAAGGAAATGCGATGCAATTGCCTTTCGAAGATGACCGCTTCGATTACGCGACGATCGGCTTCGGCCTGCGCAACGTTCCGGACCTCGTTCAAGTGCTGAAAGAAATGAGGCGCGTTGTTAAACCCGGCGGCATGGTCGTTTGCCTCGAGTTGTCGAAGCCGACCTGGCAGCCGTTTAAAAGCATTTATTATTTTTATTTTCAACGGATTTTACCGATACTTGGAAAGCTGATCGCCAAACGATACGAGCAGTATAAGTGGCTGCCCGATTCGCTTGCCGCTTTCCCGGACCATAAGGAACTTGCGCGCATATTCCGTGAGGTCGGGCTTGGCGACGTACAAGCTTATCCGTTGATGAGCGGCATCGCCGCTCTTCATATCGGAATCAAGGAGCATGGACATGATTAGGAAAATTCGAATTTTTCTAGAAATGATTAAAATCGAACATACGTTATTCGCGCTGCCCTTTGCGTTTATGGGGGCGGTACTCGGATCGGTCGTCGTCAACGACCATCTCCCGTCATGGGGCCAAATCGGCTGGGTGTTGCTCGCGATGATCGGGGCGCGCAGCGCCGCGATGGGACTGAATCGGTTGATCGACAGGGTCATCGACAAGAAAAATCCGCGCACGGCCATGCGCGCCATCCCCGCGGGGTTGCTCCAATCGAAAGAAGTCATCATATTCGTTATCGTATCTTTTGCATTATTGTTCTGGGCTGCCGCGGAACTGGCCCCGTTAGCGTTGAAACTGTTGCCGATTGCCGTGTTCCTTCTCGTCTTTTATTCCTACACGAAACGATTTACATGGCTGTGCCATATTGTGCTCGGCATGACGATTGCGCTAGCGCCGCTGGGAGGCTGGGTGGCCGTTACCAATCAAGCGGATTGGAGGGCGCTCATTTTTTATGTCGCTTGCGCCTTTTGGACGGCCGGCTTCGACATCATCTACGCATGCCAGGACTACGAGTTCGACCGCGAAGAAGGGTTGCATTCGATTCCCGTTCGGTTCGGCATCGCCAAAGCGCTGCATATTGCCAAAGCGTTTCATATCATTACGGCATTGGGCTTTATTTCGTTAATGATATTTACCGATTTAAGCTGGTGGTATTTGGCCGGCACGATTATCGCCAACGCGATCTTGTATTACGAGCATCATATTGTCAAACCGCATGACCTGAGCAAATTGCAAACGGCGTTCTTTACGATGAACGGCGTGCTAAGCATTGTCGTTTTCGCGTTTACGCTCATTGACCTGGTGGTGTTGAAATGAAGGCGCAAGCAAGCCGGAACGGAAGGTGGATTGTAGGAATTACGGGAGCGAGCGGCGCGGTGTACGGCGTGAAATTGACGGAGACGCTTCTTGCGTCCGGCTGCTCTGTCCATCTTATCGTAACCGAAGCAGGCTGGAGAGTGCTGAAGGAGGAGCTGGGCTGGGACGCGACGCAGCGCCAGGCCGAACTTGAGCGCCGGTTCGGATCGCACTCCGGATCGCTCGAATATCATCCGATCCGGGACATCGGCGCCAGCATCGCGAGCGGATCTTTCCGGGTGAGCGGCATGTTTATTATGCCTTGTTCGATGGGGACGCTGTCCTCCATTGCGCACGGCGCTTCGGATAATTTAATGGCGCGGGCCGCGGACGTCATGATGAAGGAAGGCAGGCCGCTCGTCATCGTGCCGCGCGAAACGCCGCTGCATGCGATCCACCTTGAGAATATGCTGAAGCTTTCCCGCATGGGAGTGCGCATCGTGCCCGCGATGCCGGCCTTCTATTACCGGCCCGAATCGCTCGACGATATCGTCTCGTTCCTGGTCGGGAAAGTGCTTGACCAAGTCGATATGGAACATCAATTGTACACTAGATGGGGGAATTCGGATGAACACGAATCTGAGAGACCCGATTCGCATAGGGGAAATTAATTACGCCAACGTATGGCCGATGTATTTTTATTTTACGCCGCAAGCTTTGCAAATCGATGTGGAAATGATTCAACAGTTTCCAACCCAGTTGAACCGCGCCATGTTGAATGGTACGATTGATATGGGACCGATTTCGTCTTTCGCTTACGGCGCTTCTTATGAACGTTACATGCTGTTCCCGGATCTATCCGTCAGCGCTTTCGGACCTGTCAAATCGATTTTATTGTTTATGAAAAAACCGCTCGAGCAGGTCGTAAACGGCCGGATCGCATTAACGACGACATCGGCCACATCGGTCAATTTATTGAAAATTATTATCGACCGCTTCTACGGAGGCCGCCCGACTTACTTCGACGCCGAACCGGTGTTGGAAGATATGATGAAGGACGCAGACGCCGCGCTCCTCATCGGAGACCATGCCATTCGCTCCTCGTGGACGAACACGGAGTATGAAATTCTCGATTTGGGCGAATGTTGGCGCCGCTGGACGGGCCATTGGATGACATTTGCCGTCTGGACCGTATCCAGCGATGCGGCAGCCCGCCATCCGAAGCAAATCCGGCAAATCGTGGACGCGTTCGAAGAGAGCAAGCAGCGCAGCATTCGCGATCCCGAGCCGCTCGTTCGCGCCGCCTGCGCCAACATCGGCGGCACGGCCGATTATTGGCGCAGGTATTTTAACGGATTATGCCACGATTTTGGACAAAAACAGCAAGATGGGTTAAAATTGTATTTCCGGTATGCCAAGGAACTCGGTTTAATCGATAAAGATGTAGAAATTCGCATTTGGTCAGAGAATTCGGTCGTATAGGTGAAATAATGAAACTATTGGATATTTACTCAGCCTTGAAAAACGACGTTCAATTCATGGAAAAGCAGTTGGAGAAAAGCGTGCTCAGCGATCACGAACTGCTCAGCGAAACGTCATTGCATTTATTAAAAGCGGGGGGAAAGCGGCTTCGTCCCGTTTTTGTTCTGCTGGCCGGCAAATTCGGGACCTATGACTTGCACAAATTGCAGCATGTCGCCGTTCCGCTCGAATTGATTCATAGCGCTTCGCTCGTTCACGACGACGTGATCGATAACGCGGAAACGCGCAGAGGCAAGCCTACGGTAAAATCGAAATGGGACAACAGAATCGCGATGTATACGGGCGACTATATATTCGCGAAAGCGCTCATCATCGCGACGCAGCTGCAGAACCCGTTGGTTCACCAAATATTATCCAAGGCGATCGTCCAAATGTCCATCGGCGAAATGGAGCAAATCCGCGATTTTTTCAACACAGAGCAAACGATCCGCAACTATTTGCTCCGCATCCGCCGCAAAACGGCATTGCTGATCGCGGTGAGCTGCCAACTCGGCGCGATCGCGTCGGACGCGCCCGCCGAAGTCAGCAACAAACTGTATCGATTCGGTTATAATGTAGGCATGGCCTTTCAGATTCGCGACGATTTGCTCGATATATGCGGAACGGAGAAGCAGCTTGGCAAACCGCCCGGCAGCGATATGAAGCAAGGCAATATCACGCTGCCCGTACTGCTCGCGCTCCAGCAGCCCGAATTGCGCGGGCCGCTGCTGGATCAAATTGCAATCATCCATGAGAGCGACGGCGCTGCGGGCGTAGCGGCGGCGCTCGACATGATCCGCAGCAGCAACGGTATCGACATTGCGGACCGATTGGCGAACCGCTACATTGCCAAATCGCTTCATGCGCTCGAAGGGCTCCCTGACATCAAAGCGAAGAAAAATCTTACGGAAATCGCGCACTTTGTAGCAAAACGATCTTATTAACTTTCTGTGAAATTCACAAAACTTTGAGGAGTGACAGTTATGGAAAGAACGTTTTTGATGGTCAAACCGGACGGAGTACAACGCGGATTGATCGGTGAAATTGTAGGTCGTTTCGAGAAAAAAGGGTTTAAGCTGGCCGCGGCCAAAATGATCGTCGTCTCGCGCGAACAAGCCGTCAGGCATTACGCCGAGCATCAAGGGAAACCGTTCTTCGAGGAATTGGTCAGCTTCATTACTTCGGGCCCGGTATTTGCGATGGTATGGGAAGCGGACCAAGTGATCGCGCTGTCCCGGACGATGATCGGCAAAACGAATTCGCTCGAAGCCCAGCCCGGAACGATCCGCGGCGATTTTGCGGTTCATACGAACTTCAACCTGATTCACGGATCGGATTCTCCCGAAAGCGCGGCGCGCGAAATCGCCAATTTCTTCGAGCCTCATGAGTTGATTACATATAACAAAGAGATCCAACCTTGGATTTAATGCCGGAGCGTGATTCCACTGGAAGATAGGGATTATTCGCAATTTATCGAACAAGTGAAGGGGAAGACGGGGATCGATCTGGCGCAGTACAAAGAAGCTCAGATGAAGCGCCGGCTGACGACGCTCCGTATGAAAAACGGTTATCAAACCTTCGCTTCGTTTTTCAAAGCTATGATGGAGAATGAAAGCCTGTTCTACGAATTTCTCGATCGGATGACGATCAACGTCTCCGAGTTTTGGCGCAATCCGAATCGATGGGAGACGCTGCGGCAAGCGATTTTGCCGGAGCTCGCGCGGAGAAGCCCGCGCTTGAAATGCTGGAGCGCGGCTTGCTCGACAGGGGAAGAACCTTATTCGCTCGCCATGATTTTGTCGGAAATGAATTTGCTGCGGCAATCGCAAATTCATGCAACCGATATCGACGACGGCGCATTGGGTCGGGCGAAGCAAGCGGTTTATATGGAGCGCTCGCTCAAAGACGTTCCGCCCGCATACATCAAGCGTTATTTTAAGCAGGAGCAATTATTATACCGCATTGTCGACGAATTGAAAGCGGCGATTCAATTCCGCAAACAAAACTTGCTGTTGGACTCGTTCGATAATCATTACGATTTAATTATTTGCCGCAACGTTATGATATATTTTACGGAAGAAGCCAAATCGAAATTATATCATAAATTCGCAAAATCGTTAAAAAGCGGCGGCGTACTGTTTGTCGGCAGTACGGAACAAATATTTTCGCCGGGACAATACGAGCTCGAACCGTTGGAAACGTTTTTTTACCGTAAAAAATAAATGCGCCGGTATGCGCGGCCGATGTATATTGCTTCCCTTTCCTTCCAATACTAAAACTAACAGTCAGACTAAGTGGAGGTCAATGGAATGGACAAGCGGAAAGTCATTGCCGCATATCGCCGTGGGTTTATTTCCATACAAGAGTGTGCGCAAATTTTGGGCATTGAATCCGCACAAATTAAAGGATTGGTCAACGACCCGCAATATGCGGAAGTGCCGATCGTAATCAAGAAGCACTCAGCAAACGGTTAATCGAGATGAATGCGCTGTTCGGCTTGCAAGAGCCGTGCGGCGCTTTTTTGCGTTTTGCGCCTAGTCAGCGGTTGTCAAACCGTTTGAACGTATACTATAATGAGCAAAGACAAGAATCGGGTTTTAGTCGTTTACAGCTTAAAAAGTTTAAAGGGGGAACGCAGCGTGACTTTACGTTATTTAACAGCGGGTGAAACTCACGGTCCGCAATTAACTGCCATTATTGAAGGTCTTCCGAGCAATTTGGAGCTGGATTTCGAACAATTGAACTTTCAATTGCACCGTCGCCAGAAAGGGTACGGACGGGGGCGCCGGATGCAAATCGAAAAAGATACGGCGAATATCGTCGGCGGGGTTCGCCACGGCAAAACGACGGGAGCGCCGGTGGCGCTTGTCGTCGCTAACAACGACTGGAAGCATTGGATGCAAATTATGAATATCGAGCCGATCGAAGGCGGAGACGAGGCGAAACGCCGCGTGAACCGTCCGCGCCCGGGCCATGCCGATTTAAACGGCGGTTTGAAATACAATTTGAAAGATTTGCGCAACGTGCTTGAACGTTCCAGCGCGCGCGAAACGGCGGCGCGCGTCGCATGCGGCGCGGTGGCGCGGCAGCTGTTGGCGGCATTCGGCATCAAAGTGGCCGGGCAAGTTATTCGCATCGGCGAAATCGAAGCGCCGCCGCATGACTTGCCGATCGATGAATTGATCCAACGCACGGAGGAATCGTCGGTCCGCGTCGTCGATCCGGAGACCGAGAAGAAGATGGAAGCGTATATCGACCAGATTAAGGCCGAAGGCGATTCCATCGGCGGCATCGTCGAATGCATCGTCGAGGGCGTGCCGGTCGGACTCGGGAGCCATGTGCAGTACGACCGCAAGCTGGACGGGCGAATTGCGCAAGCGGTTATGTCGATCAACGCCTTCAAAGGATGCGAAATCGGCATCGGCTTTGAAGCCGGAACGATGCGCGGCTCGCAAGTTCACGATGAAATCCTGTATTCGGCGGAACGCGGCTATTACCGCGCTACGAATCGGCTTGGCGGATTTGAAGGCGGGATGACGAACGGAATGCCGATCGTCGTGCGCGGCGTAATGAAGCCGATTCCGACGTTATACAAGCCGCTGCGCAGCGTAGATATCGATACGAAAGAACCGTTCACCGCGCAAGTGGAACGTTCCGACAGCTGCGCCGTTCCCGCCGCAAGCGTCGTCATGGAGCATGTGGTGGCATGGGAAGTGGCCAAAGCGTTTTTGGAAAAATTCGGCGGGGATTCGATGGAGGAAATCCGCGCGAATTATAATAATTACTTGAAGCAACTGGAGCAGTATTAAGATGCGCGAACTGCGGGTCGAACTTCCCGACCGTTCCTACCCGATCTATATCGGCGAAGGGCTGCTTGGCGACGTCTCCTCCATGTTCGTCAAGCATGAAATTACGAAGAAAAGTCCGATATTAATCGTAACGGATGAACATATTGCGCCTCTTTATTTGGAGAGCGTGGAGTCCAATTTGCAAGCCGGAGGGTATTCGGTCGTACACGCGATCGTCGAGGCGGGGGAGAAGTCGAAGTCGCTCGCCGTTTTGGAAGAGATCGTGACGATTGCGCTCGATGCGGGACTGGACCGCCATTCCACCGTAGTCGCGTTGGGCGGTGGCGTGGTCGGAGATTTGGCGGGTTTTGCAGCGGCCTCTTATATGCGGGGCGTGAAATTCGTGCAAATTCCGACGACCATATTGGCGCATGACAGCAGCGTCGGCGGCAAAGTCGGCGTCAATCATCGTCTCGCCAAGAACATTATCGGCGCGTTCCACCAGCCGGAAATGGTATTGTACGATACGGCGACGCTGCGATCGCTGCCGGAACGCGACGTGAAATCGGGCTTGGCGGAAATGATTAAGCACGGGTTGATTTGGGACGCCGAATTCGTCGCATGGTGCGACGAGAACGCGGAACGGCTGATCGGCTTGGAAGCCGAAACGTTGAGCTACGGATTGTATCAAGGCTGCAAAGTGAAATCGATCGTCGTTTCCCAGGACGAGAAGGAGAACGGCTTGCGCGCTATCCTGAATTTGGGACATACGATCGGGCATGCGCTGGAAGCGGTGGCGAACTATGATACGCTGCTGCACGGGGAAGCGATCTCCATCGGGATGGTCGGAGCCGCGAAGCTGGCCGTCCGGCTCGGTTACGACGAATCGATCTATACCGAGACGAAGCGGATTTTGCGGAAATTCGGTTTGCCGATCCGGGTGCCGCAACAGATGAACGTCGATGACATCATGAATGCCATGATGCATGACAAAAAATTCAAGGAAGGCCGTACGGTCTTTATCGTGCCGGTCGCCATCGGCAAGGTGGAAATCAAGCAAGACGTATCAACCGAACTGGTGCGGCAAATTGTGGCTGAATTGAAGGAGGAAGCTTAGGCATGTACGTTAGAGGAATCCGCGGAGCGACGACGGTCAAGCAAAATGAAGAACATGAAATTTTGGCGGAAACGATCGTTCTGCTGAATGAAATCGTGCGGGAGAACGATTTCAAACCGGAAGACATATGCAGCGTATGGGTGACGATGACGACCGATTTGGACGCGACCTTTCCGGCCCGAGCGATTCGGCAAATGGCGGGCTGGGAGCTGGTGCCTTTAATGTGCTCCGTTGAAATTCCGGTGAAAGGCAGCTTGCAGCGCTGCATCCGATTGATGGTGCAAGTGAATACGGACAAGAGGCAGGATGAAATCCGCCACGTTTATTTGAACGAGGCGAAAGCGCTGCGACCGGATTTGGCGGAAAGCTCGAAGTGACGCCTATGCATGCCATACAGGCTCTAATGGGAACCCTCTTCGCAAAACGATCGTTGACGTACCTACCCTTATCGTGTATAGTGGTTGTAACGAGAGTTGAGCTTAGTTGAGAAGAGTAGTTAGTCCGTAGAGATGAGCCTGAGCAGAGCAGTATGAGAGCGGTGCTTATACAGCAATATATCGAGAAGGCCGGGAGCGGTCTTTATATTTCTTGCCGCAGTTTGTTGCAGGCATGGACTATAAAGTGCCTTGTTTCTTGTCTTCGCCGGACTATAACCATTTCGAAACAACCTCTACTTCGGTAGAGGTTTTTTTATCGGCCAACTCGATCAAGCGAAACGAGGAGTGATGTTCATGGCGACCCCTGATGTGGATAAAGTGATTCGGCTTGCGCAAGAGTACAACTTGATTCCGCTGGTACGGACGTTAATGGCGGATACGGAAACGCCGATTCGCATCTTTCAACACTTTTACCAAGACCGGCGGGCATTTTTACTGGAAAGTGTCGAGGGTGGCGTGAAATGGGCTCGCTACTCCTTTATCGGGACCGATCCGTTCTTGATGATCAAGGGCAAGATGGGCATGATGGAGATCGAGACGAAAGACGGCGTCCGCAAGATGGAAGGGAAGCCGATCGAAACGTTGAAGTCGTATTTGCGCTCCTTCCGCAGCCCTTCGCTTGCGGAACTGCCGCCGTTTACGGGCGGAGCGATCGGATTTTTCGGTTACGATCTGCTTCAGTATTACGAACAGCTGCCCGCCCATGAGCTCGACGATATGCAGATGAACGACATTCAATTTATGTTTTGCGACCAAGTGATTGTGTTTGATCATATGAAGCAGCAAATTCAAGTGATCGCCAACGTGCATATCCCGGACAAGGCGACCGACGAGCAAATTAGACAAGCGTACGAAACGACGTCGCGCAAGATCGATGCCGCCGTCGAAAAGTTGAAGCAGCCGATCTCGTATGCCGTGATGAGCGGCAAACCGATCCCGGAAGACGTCGATCTCGGGGAAGTGCATTCCAATGTGACGAAGGAACGGTTCCTGAGCAATGTCGAGCGGGCCAAGGAGTATATTCGCGCCGGGGACATCTTTCAAGTCGTCTTATCGCAGCGGTTCCATATCGCGACAGACGTTTCGCCGCTCCATGTATACCGCGTATTGCGAACGATGAATCCGTCGCCGTATATGTATTATTTGAAGATGGACGACGAGATCATTGTCGGAACGTCGCCGGAAGCGTTGGTGAAGGTGGATGGGGAACGGGTGGAAACGAAGCCGATCGCCGGCACGAGACCGCGAGGGAAGTCGACGGAAGAGGATGAGGCGCTCGAGCGGGAATTGCTCGCCGACGAGAAAGAGCGCGCCGAGCATGTCATGCTTGTCGATCTGGGGCGAAACGATATCGGGCGCGTGGCCGAATTCGGTACGGTGCGCTGCGACGCGTACATGGAGATCGAACGGTATTCGCACGTGATGCATATCGTTTCGAATATTTCCGGCAAACTTAGGCATGACAAAGACTTTTTCGATGCGTTCATCTCCTGCTTGCCTGCGGGAACGTTATCCGGCGCGCCGAAGTTAAGAGCAATGGAAATTATTGCGGAATTGGAGAAGGAAGCGCGCGGAGCGTACGGAGGCGCGATCGGATACCTCGGATTCGGCGGAAATATGGATACTTGCATTACGATCCGGACGATCATTTTCAAGCAAGGGAAAGCGTACGTCCAGGCGGGAGCGGGGATCGTATGGGATTCGATTCCGGAGAGCGAATATTTGGAGACGCAGAATAAGGCGAAAGCGATGCTGAAAGCGATTCGGATGGCGGAAGAAATATTCGTGACGAAGCTTCCCGAGGACGAGAAGCGGTTCACGAACTTGGATTATTTCGTAAAAGCATAGAAAGGGGCGGACGGGCATGATGAAACAAGCGATTGGGAAATTGATTGCCGGAGAGGACTTGTCGCGCGAGGAAGCGCGTTCGGTTATGGATGAAATTATGGAGGGCCGCGCGACGCAGGCGCAAATCGGGAGCATTCTGACGGCGCTTCGCATCAAAGGAGAGACGATCGACGAAATTACCGGCTTCGCCGAATCGATGCGGAGCAAATCGAATCGGCTCCGAACCGAACAGTATCGATTGCTCGATACATGCGGCACCGGCGGATCGGGCATTCACAAATTCAATATTTCGACGGCTTCGGCCATTATCGCCTCTTCGGTATCGGTCCGGGTCGCCAAGCACGGCAACCGGTCCGCATCCGGAAGGGCGGGCAGCGCGGATGTGCTGGAAGCGCTGGGCGTCAATATTAATTTAACTAGCGATCAAGCGGCAAAATGTTTGGACGAGATCGGCATTTGCTTTCTGTTCGCGCAGCTTTACCATCCTTCGATGAAGCATGCGGCCGCGCCGCGCAAAGAACTCGGCGTACGGACGATTTTCAATATGCTCGGCCCGTTGACGAATCCGGCGGGAGCGGACCGGCAATTGCTCGGCATTTACGACCGCGGCAAGACGGCGACGATCGCCTCGGTCATGCAGCAGCTCGGCCTGAAACGGGCGATGGTCGTATCGAGTCACGACGGATTGGACGAAATCAGCATTTCCGCTCCAACGCAAGTATCGGAGCTGGTCGGCGGCGATATTCGAACGTACGATATCGATCCGGAGGCGATCGGGCTTCGGACTTATCCGATCAACGAAGTATTGGGCGGAGACGCCGCTACGAACGCGAACATTATTCGCCGCGTCCTGCAAGGGGAGCAAGGCGCATACCGCGACGTCGTATTGGCCAACGCCGGCGCATGCATTTACGTCTCCGGGCTGGCTCCGTCGATTCAGGACGGCGTGCGGGCGGCGGCGGAAGCGATCGACACGGGCAAAGCTTACGCAAAATTGCAACAATTAATTGAAACGACAGGAGAACTGAGCTATGTTTCTTGACCGTATTGTAGCAACGAAGAAAGAAGAAGTGAACAGGCTCGCGGAAACGTTTCGGCTGGAGGAAGCCGAACGGAATATCGCGAAGATGCCGGCATGTTTAGGGTTCGAGCGAGCGCTTGCCGCGAAGCGCAAGCGCGAGGTCGGTTTGATCGCCGAAGTGAAGAAAGCTTCGCCGTCCAAAGGGTTGATCCGCCCCGATTTTCATCCGGTCGAGATCGCCCGTTCTTACGAAGCCGCGGGTACCGATTGTATTTCCGTATTGACGGACGAAACGTATTTTCAAGGAAGCAACGATTATTTGACATCGGTGCGTCGAGCCGTCGGCGTTCCGATTCTGCGCAAAGACTTTACGATCGACGCGCGGCAAATTTACGAAGCGAGATTGATCGGCGCAGACGCGATTTTGTTGATCGCGGCGATATTAACGCCTTCCCAAATCGCGGAATATATCGATACGGCCAAATCGATCGGCCTGGACGCGCTCGTCGAAGTGCATGACAGCGCCGAATTGGAAGCGGTGCTGGAGTTGAACAAAGCGACGTTGATCGGCATCAACAACCGCAATTTGCATACGTTCGAAACGGATTTGCGCACGACCGAGCGTTTGATCGGCCAGATGCCGGACGGCGTTACCATTGTAAGCGAGAGCGGCATCGCCGGACCGGAAGATATCGAGTTCGTACGAGCGGCCGGAGCGCATGCCGTCCTGATCGGCGAACATTTCATGCGGCAGCCGGTCGTCGCGCAAGGCGTTACGGATTTGCTCGGGCCGGTACGGAACGAAGGGGGCGTGCGCTCATGACGGCGACGGTGAAAATATGTGGACTGCAAACGGTTGAACTGCTAGAATCGATGATAAACTTGCCGGTCGATCAAGTCGGCTTCGTGTTCGCCAAGAGCAAGCGGCAAGTCGATGCGGAGAAGGCACGGACGATGATCGACTTTATTCGCGCACAGAAGGGCTTTGCCCCTTTGACGGTCGGCGTGTTTGTCAATCCGGCCAAGGAAGAGCTGCAGGCGGTTTTGTCCAAAGCCGAATTGGACGTCGTGCAGCTGCACGGGCAGGAAACGCCGGAATTTTGCCGTTGGGTGAAAGAGACGTTCGGAGTGCAAGTATATAAAAGCTGTTCCATTGCGACCGCTCGCGAAGATGGCGGTACGGCCGCAAGCGGCGCTGAGAACGCCGCGGGGGTGGCGGTCCTGAAGGACGGAGCGATGGAGCGGATAGCGGCGTATGCAGGAGCCGTCGACGCGATTTTGCTCGATACGTACGATCCGGAGCAGGCGGGGGGATCGGGCAAAGCGTTCGCATGGGATCGGATTCCGCGCTATCAAGCTTGGGCGCGCGAGGCAGGCGTGAAATTGCTCGTCGCCGGCGGCCTGGATGCGGATAACGTCGCCGGATTGATCGAAGCGTATGGGCCGGACGGCGTCGACGTCTCGAGCGGCGTGGAAACTGACGGCGTGAAAGATATCGCGAAAATTACGGCATTTGTGGAAAGGGTGAAAATCGGATGAATCGAGTACCGGATGAGAACGGACGGTTCGGCGGGTTTGGCGGACGTTACGTTCCCGAAACGTTGATGAACGCATTGTTTGAATTGGAGGAAGCATATAACCGATTTGCCGAAGATTCCGAATTTACGGCAGAGGTCAACTATTTGTTGAAGCAATATTCCGGACGGCCGACGACATTATATTACGCGCAGCGGCTGACGGAGCATCTCGGCGGCGCTAAAGTATATTTGAAGCGCGAGGATTTGAATCATACCGGAGCCCATAAAATTAACAATACGATCGGACAGGCCGTCCTGGCGAAGCGGATGGGCAAGAAGAAAGTGATTGCCGAGACGGGCGCGGGCCAACACGGCGTAGCAACGGCGACGGTAGCGGCTTTGCTCGGTTTGGAATGCAAAGTTTTCATGGGCGAGGAAGATACGAAGAGGCAACAATTGAACGTATTCCGCATGAAGCTGCTCGGAGCCGAAGTGGTGCCGGTGTTGTCCGGAACGCGGACCCTGAAAGACGCGTGCAACGAAACGCTGCGTTACTGGGTGAGCAACGTGCAGGATACGTTTTATATTCTCGGCTCCGTTACCGGGCCGCATCCTTATCCGATGATGGTCCGCAACTTCCAGCGCATTATCGGCGACGAAGCCCGCAAGCAAATTCTTGAAACGGAAGGGCGCCTTCCCGACGTCGTGGTCGCGGCCGTGGGAGGCGGCAGCAACGCGATGGGCATTTTCTATCCGTTCGTTCAGGACGAAACGGTCCGGCTGGTCGGCGTGGAAGCGGCGGGGAGAGGCGTCGACACGCCTTATCATGCGGCTACGATGACGAAAGGAAGCCAAGGCGTATTTCAAGGCTCCTTCAGCTATTTGCTGCAGGACGAATACGGCCAGGTTCAACCGGCCCATTCCATTTCGGCCGGACTCGATTATCCGGGTATCGGTCCGGAACACGCGTATTTGAAAGACAGCGGCCGGGCGCAATATGTGCCGATCACGGACGGCGAAGCGCTCGACGCCTTGCAGCTGTTATGCCGGACGGAAGGCATTATCCCGGCGCTCGAATCGGCGCATGCCGTCGCGCAAACGATCAAGATTGCTCCGACCATGGGCAAGGATGATATTATCGTCGTTAGTTTATCCGGCCGCGGAGATAAGGACGTTGAGTCGATCATGAACTATTTGGGAGGTGGCTTGGATGGCTACGAATCGCATTGATCAAACGTTCGAACGGCTCGCTCAGGAAGGGAAGACCGCGCTGATCCCGTTCTTGACGGTCGGGGATCCGTCGATCGCGATGACGATCGAAATATTGAAACAACTGGAGCTTGCCGGAGCGGATATCGTCGAGCTCGGCGTTCCGTACTCCGATCCGCTTGCGGACGGCCCTGTCATCCAGCGCGCTTCGGAACGGGCGCTTGAAAGCCGGATTACGATTCTCGATTGCATTCATGTCGCGAAGGAAGCGAGAGATCAAGGCGTGCAACTCCCGTTCATCTTGTTTACGTATTATAATCCGGTGCTGCAGCTCGGCCTGGATTCATTCTTCGAACTGCTGCAGGCTAACGATATAAGCGGAATGATTATTCCGGATTTGCCGTTCGAAGAAGACGCGGAAGTCCGCGAACGGGCGGCTGCGGCGGGCATTCATCTGATTCCGCTTGTCGCGCCGACGTCCAATGACCGTATCGCCAAAATCGTCAGCCGCGCCGGCGGATTTATTTATTGCGTTTCTTCGCTCGGCGTAACGGGGGTTAGAGCCGCATTCCATGAAGGAATCGGGCAATTTATCGCTACGGTGAAAGAGCATGCCTCGGTTCCGGTTGCCGTCGGATTCGGCATTTCCAATAACGATCAATTCCGCATGTTCTCGCAGCTTTGCGACGGCGTCGTCGTCGGAAGCGCAATCGTGCGCGAAATCGAACAGGCGCTGCCGCTGCTCGGCTCCCCGTCTACGAAAGATCAAGGACTCTTGCAAATCCAAAATTTTGTGCGACAATTAAAAGCATGAAAACAGAAAGGATGATTGCCGGTGCAACCGAAACCGAATATAGTGAATTTGCCGATATACCAGCCTGGGAAACCGATGGAAGAAGTGAAGCGGGAACTCGGATTAAGCGAAGTGATCAAGCTCGCATCGAACGAAAATCCGTACGGTTGTTCCGATAAGGCGAAACAGGCGATTGCCGATGAAATCCGTAACACCAGCATTTACCCCGACGGATTCGCCGTCGATTTGACGGCCGCCGTCGCCGAACATTTAGGCGTCGGGACGAATCAAATCGTGTTCGGAGCGGGCTCCGACGAAGTGATTCTTATGATTGCGCGCGCTTTCGTTACGCCTGGCGACGAAACGATTATGGCGGATCAAACGTTCCCGCAATATAAACATAACACCGACATCGAAGGGGCGCTTGCGATCGAAGTGCCGCTTCGGGACGGTACGCACGACTTGCAAGCGATGCTCGGCAAAGTGACGGACAAGACGAAAATCATTTGGGTTTGCAATCCGAACAATCCAACGGGTACGATCGTTTCGCATGACGAACTTATTCGTTTTATCGAACAGGTGCCCGAGACGGTTATGGTCGTGCTTGACGAGGCTTATTGCGAATATGTTACCGATCCTTCCTATCCGGACGGTCTCGCTTTGCTTCGCCGTTTCAAAAACGTCGTTTTATTGCGCACATTTTCCAAAATTTACGGATTGGCCAGCCTCCGGATCGGATACGGCGTCGGCCATCCGGATGTGATTAAATTGATCAATCAAGTGCGCGAGCCGTTTAATACGACACGTTTCGGCCAAGCGGCGGCGCTTGCGGCGCTTCAGGACCGGCAGTTCATCGAACAATGCCGCAGCAGCAATGCTGCGGGCATCGAATATTTGCAAAAGGAATTTGCCCGTTTAGGGTTGTCCTCCTTCCCGGCGCATGGTAATTTTATTATGGTGGACGTGAAGCGGCCCGCCTCTCAAGTATTCGACGGATTGCTGCGCAAAGGCATCATTACGCGCGCCGGCCACAAGATGTACCCTACTTATATTCGCGTGACGGTAGGATCGCCGGAGCAAAACGATAAGTTCGTTCATGCGCTGGAACAAGTAATGAATGAAATTCCCGTCGAAGCTTAATCTATTGTAAATGAGTGAAGTCAATGACAACGAAAATCGCGATTTTTGGAGTCGGACTCATCGGTGGATCCCTGGCTCTTTGCTTTAAAGGCAAGCCGGGGATGACCGTCGTCGGACATTCCAATAACCCGGACTCGGTTCGCAAATATATGGCGCGGAATGTAGTCGATTTCGCGACGACGTCCATGAGCGAAGCGGCGGAAGACGCCGATTTTATTTTTTTATGCGTTCCCGTAGGCAGGCTGGAAGCGTATTTGGAAGAGCTAAGCAGGCTGCCGCTGAAACCGGGATGCATCATTACCGATGTCGGCAGCACGAAAGCGTCGATCGCCGCTTGCGCGCGGCGGATCGATCTGCGGGACGCCCATTTTATCGGAGGGCATCCGATGGCCGGATCGGAGCGGTCCGGCGTGGAAGCGGCCACTTCGCTGCTGTTCGAGAACGCCTTCTATGTGCTTACGCCGGAGCCGGACGGTTCGGAAGAAGCCTATGAGAGCCTTCGCCGGCTCTTGCTGCATACGAGAGCGCAAATCGTCAGGGTAGATCCGAAGCTGCATGACGATATCGTCGGCGCCATTAGTCATTTGCCGCATATTATCGCCGTCGCGC
The DNA here is from genome assembly GCF_918697855.1 of Paenibacillus sp. CECT 9249. NCBI lineage: Bacteria > Bacillati > Bacillota > Bacilli > Caryophanales > Paenibacillaceae > Paenibacillus > Paenibacillus sp. CECT 9249. The sequence continues at coordinate 222,356 of NZ_CAKKLI010000004.1, forward strand.
TCGTCAATCAGATTAAAGGGTATAACGAAACGAACGCGCTCTACCGCAGCCTGGCTGCGGGAGGCTTCCGCGACATTACGCGGATCGCATCCAGCGATCCGGTTATATGGCGCGATATATTGCTGAACAACAAGGAAGTCCTGCTGGCGTTGCTGGAGGACTGGAACGGCGAAGTCGCTCATTTTATCGATTTGCTGAAACGCGGGGACGGGGAAGGGATCGAGCAAGCATTCAACGAAGCGAGCCGGTTCCGCAGCGGATTGCCGGAGCGGCGGAAAGGAATGATAACGTCCTTGTACGATCTGTATGTCGACGTGCCCGACCATCCGGGAATTATCGGCAAAATCGCGACAGAACTCGGCAACAGCCACGTCAATCTCAGCAACCTGCAAATTATCGAGAGCAGGGAGGACGTTCCCGGCGTGCTTCGCCTGTCCTTCCGCAACGAGGAGGATAAGGATCGGGCGTACGCTCTGCTCGAGTCGATGGATTTTAAAGTATACGTATAGAGCCGTTGAATGACGAAATATATGGGACGATGCCGCCGCCTGACGAACCGATTTTGGAGGCGTTCCAGGCGGCATTTGTTCCCTAAATCCATGCGCTCCCGAAAAAGTGAAAAACAACTGTTGACAAAATGAAAACGTATACATATAATAAAACTACAGTATGGTTTCTCTCCACTCCTATCCAAATAAATGGCACTTTTGTGCAGCCACCTGATTTTCAGGTGGTTCTTTTTTTATTCTTAAAAAATATTTATCCTTGGACGAGCCAAGATATGATACAATAAGAGAGGTATGTTTTCAAAAAAATGGTGTAGTTTGCTAATAGAAGGTTATCGACTTTCCTACATAGGTTTTGGTAGATTTCTGACACGGATGCTTTGCCGTCCTATTGGCGATAAAACTTGCTTTCTATATATTCGGAACGATTCATTCGAAGAAAAGGATAAATTTTTGCGGAATACCGCAACTTTTTCTGCCCTGTTCGGTATTAATATGTAATTCGAACTGGGAGGAACATGGTTGGTCAAGGAGGATCTCATCGATGACCGATTCCCAGCTAATTCGTGAAATTAAAGACGGGAACGTGCAGTTGTACTCGGAGTTAATGCGACGTTATCAAAGGAAAATTCTGGCATTTATATATCATATGTTAAAGAGCGCGCAATTGGAGTTGCTAGCGGAAGATTTATGTTCGGAGACGTTTTACAAAGCGTTTCGCAGCTTGAATTCGTTTCGCGAGGTGGACGCTTCTTTCTCCACTTGGTTGTACACGATTGCTAGAAATACGGTGCTTAGCGAGCTTCGCAAGCAAAGGGCCGGCAACGTGTCGCTCGACGAAAGCGGGATCGTTCCCGTTGCTCCGCCCGAAATTGCACCGGAGCAAGCGATATTGCGCAGTGAGAAAGTAAGCATGGTCCGGGAAGCGATCAATAATTTGCCCGAAAAGCAAAGGTCCGCGCTCATATTGCGCGAATACGACCAGTTGGATTATCAGGAAATCGCCAATATTCTCGGGCAAACGGTCAGTTCTGTCAAATCTTTATTATTCCGAGCGCGAGCTAGCGTCAAGACGCAGCTGGAGCCATATTATGTCGAGACCGTTTATGAGGAATACGAAGGGATGAAATCGAGATGAATTGCCTTGAGGTACAAGAATTGCTAGGCAGTTATTGGGATCTGCCGCAAGGGGATGCGAACCGCATCAAGGTGGAACGCCATATCGAATATTGCGCAAGCTGTGCCCAACAATTTAAAATATGGGAAGAGAGCCAGGAACTGATTCTTTCGTTCTCGGAGGATACCGTTCCGATTGCATCGGGCGACGTCAGCGACAATGTGATGAATCGGATTTATGCCGAATCGTCATGGTTCGCTCCCGTAAGCCACCGCACTTACGCTTTCACGGCAAAGCTCAGACGGAACATCGCCGCGCTGGTAGCATGCTTTATGGCCGTATTTCTGTGCAGTTTTATGTATCTTGCCGTGACGGGCGGTCTCGGACCGAAACATAACGAATTGATTCCGACCGCAGTCGCTTCGGAGATGAACTTTACGACCGATTTTAATCTCGGAGAAATACCCGTTGCCAGCATTGGCGATCCGCCGATTTTGAAAGTCGTGCCTACATATCCGCAATACTGGATCGCGCTTTCTCTATTGGGCGTAGCCTTTACGCTGCTGATGCTGAACTGGCTCGCAAGAGTACGACATTGAAAGGAACTAGACACGCGTGCAAATCGGACTAATTCGCCACGGATTGACAGATTGGAATGCGCTTGGCAAAATTCAAGGACAAACGGATATTCCGCTGAATGCGGACGGAAGGAAGCAAGCCGAAGCAATGGCTTCGCGTCTTATCGACGATGCCGGACCATGGGATTATATCGTTTCAAGCAACTTATCCCGCGCGCTAGAAACGGCGCGAATCATTGCCGAACGTTTGGATATGCCGATATTGCCTCCGGACCCTCGGCTCATTGAACGGTCGTACGGTTCGGTCGAAGGTACGACGCAAGAAGAGAGAGTTCGCAGATGGGGCGCCGACTGGAAGCGGCTCGATCTCGGTCAAGAGACCGACGCATCGATGCAGGCGAGAGGGCTCGACTTTATCGAAGATTTGTACGGCCGGTATCCGCAATCCAATATTTTGGTCGTGACGCACGGCAGTTTCTTGGCTCAACTGTATACCGCCCTATTTCAAGACCGGTTCCAGGAGCATATCGGCAATCTTTCCTTTACGATACTGGAAAGAAAGGACGCCGAATGGATTCCGCTTCTCTACAATTGCACTCGTCATTTACAAACGATAGAATAGCCCGAATATTTGGGCTATTTTTTTTGTTTCGAAGAATAAAAGCCGGCAAAAATCCAATAATGGTTTGTAAAAGGGGCGTAGAAGTTATGAATTTCGCAGATATGCTCAGTTTTGCCGACATCCAGCAATTGACGCGCATCGCACACTATTACAATTGCGAATGCAACGCAAATTCCAAAAACGATTTGATTCAATCGATCTTGTCCACCGTCAGCCGCAGAGATATTTTCGAACAACATATTAACCGGCTTAGTTTGGAAGACTTGCGGTTTTTGAATTCGATTTTGTTCGATCAGCGCAATTCGTTCAGCCTCGAGGAGCTTGTCGCCCGGGTCGGACAAACGAGGTTTGAGAAATCGGAAGAGGCAGCCTCCAGCCCGCGGGATACGATTATGAAATTTAAACATCTCGGCTGGTTGTTTAACGGCTACTCCCATCATTCCCGCTATTTGTTTCAGGTGCCGCTGGATTTAAGGGAACGGTTCCGCGAGGCGTTGTCGAACAGATTCCGCAGCGAGCTGACCTTTACCGGAGAGCCGTCGGTATACAGGGACGAACAGATGTTGATATTGGACGATTTTCATCAATTTCTACGATATGTGTATGAGCAAGACATTCCGTTGAATATGGAAGGAGCGATGTACAGAAAAAATCAGCAGCAATTATTCGAAAGGTTTGCCGTCAACGAAGATTTGGTCGCAAAGGGAGGGTGGAGATTCGGTTACGGCCGCCGTTTCAAAGAATATCCGAACCGCTTCTCGCTTCTCTACGACTTCGCTTATTATCAAGGGTTTATTGAAGAACGCGACAATCGGCTTGCGCTGACCCAATTGGGACAACAGTGCATAACGGAAGGAACGAAACCGCAGTTGACACAGTTATATCGCTTCTGGTTGCGGTTGTACAAAGGAGCGATCCCGAATTTGTCGTCACTCGTTCATTGGGTGGACATATGCGCCCGGAATTGGGTATCTGTGCCTTCTCTGCGCACAATTATTTGTCCGTTCATTAAACCTTATTACTATGACGACGCGGAGTCGATTTTGGAAGAACGCATTTTGAAAATGATGCTTCATCTAGGTTTGCTCCGTTTCGGAGAAGACGAGCAGGAAGGCAGGGCGGTCGTCGTAACGAAGCTTGGATCCGCGTTGATTCAAGGCATCTACGTCTCGCATGAAGATAAAATCGAGCTCCCGGTTGACAAGTAAAGCGATGACTGGTAAAATCACTCCAATTTTAGAGGTTGTTCACACTTTTTGAACACGCATTTATAGACAGGAGTGGTTGCCCAATGTACATACCTTATTCGGGAACAATGCCGAACGTGGCGCCATCGGCTTATATAGCGAGCGGCGTCAAGATTGTCGGCGATGTATCGATCGGCAACGAATCGTCCGTTTGGTTCAATGCGGTATTGCGCGGAGACCTGGCTCCGATCCGGATCGGAGAGCGCACCAATATTCAAGACGGATGCGTCGGCCATGTCAATACCGATCAGCCCCTCATCGTCGCGGACGACGTGTCTGTAGGCCACGGCGCCATCATACACGGCTGTACGATAGGCACAGGTACATTAATCGGAATGGGGGCTATTGTACTAAACGGAGCCGAAATCGGTGAATATGCTTTAGTAGGGGCAGGTTCGATCGTTACCGAGAACAAAAAAATTCCGGCCTATACTCTTTCTCTAGGTTCACCCGCCAAGGTCGTCCGAGAGTTAACCGAAGAAGACTTATTGCGTATGCGTCGAACAGCGGAAAGTTATGTGGTGAAAGGAAAGGAATATAGGATCTCTTAAACGTTGGTTTGGAGGTGCATCCTATGGATAAAATGAAAGTTACTTATGAAGCGATGTTGAGTTTGGCGGCGGAAATGGCATTGGACGAGGCGCTCCGCAAATATCGAGCAGAACGAATATACGAGGAAATCGACAAGGCGCTGGCTTCGGGGGACGAAGCGACGTTCCGCTTGCTAACCGATCAACTGAAAACTTTAAATTAAAGAAACGCGCGCGCGTTTCTTTTTTTGTTCGGCCAAGACGATTTCAATTTTATACGCTTCCGTATATAATGAAAACCTGAAGGGGTGGAAAAAATGAAATTTAGTGATATTTCAGCGGAAGAATGGAAAGAACTACAACCATACCTCGATACTTGCCTTCTGCCGGTCACCGGGTTAACCGGACGGGAACAACCTTGGGAAACGACCGAAGCTTTGGAAGATTTGCGGGATTGGATGGATATGGTCGAAATTCCGTTCCGCGGGAGAGTCGTTACATATCCGGCCATGCATTATGCCGGGGGAGAAGACGGGATCAACGAAGTTTGCCGTCAATTGAAGAATGCGGGGTTTCGATACGTCATCTTGATTTCGTCGCGTCTCGAATTGAACGGCGAATCGTTTCCCGAAGCCGATCTGGCGTTATCGCCGACGTCCGAGAGCGAGCCGGGCGGGAAACCGAGAGCGGCGGACATTTCCAGGATGGTGCAGGAGCTTTGGCGATAATTGTGATTGAATTGTGACAAATTCTCAACATTTGAATCATCTGCGCTTCATCTGCTTTATAAATAAGCTTGGAAATTCTTGACGCTATAGGGCGCCTAAGATATTATAATTATGTCCAAGTTAATAAGTGATTTTGGTCATTGAAATGACGCAAGATATGGTTGACAAGGGGGGTAGAGCACAGAATGAGTAACCATAACGAACATGAAGAGACGACGAACCACGGCGGTCTGACGCGCAAAGAAATTTCCCGGCGCCAATTTTTGACGTATACGTTAGGCGGCGCTACCGCGTTCATGGCGGGCGGGGCGGTTATTCCGATGATTCGATTCGCGGTGGATCCGCTGTTGCAGAAGAAAGATACAGGCGCATTCGTGAAAGTTGCCGAAGAGAGCAAAATTACGGAAGAGCCGACTGAATTTACTTTCCAGAAACATCAGGTTGACGGCTGGTATGAGAGCGATCCGACTTTTTCCGCATACATTGCGAGAGATTCCAAGGGAGAGATTTTTGCGTTGTCTCCGATTTGTCAGCATCTAGGCTGTACGGTCGGCTGGAACAGCGACAAAAAATTCCCGAACGAGTACCACTGCCCATGCCATGGAGCCCACTACACGAAAGACGGCAAGCAGCTTGCCGTAGCGCGCGGTCCGTTGAAACAGTACGACATTAGGATTGAAAACGGATGGGTTTACTTGGGGGATATTATCGAGAATACGAGAGTGAAATAGGAGGCGTAGAGTCGGATGTTTAAGAAAGTCTACAATTGGATGGACGAACGTCTTGATATCACGCCGATGTGGAGAGACGTTGCGGATCATGAAGTTCCGGAACACGTCAATCCGGCGCATCATTTTTCCGCCTTCGTGTATTGCTTTGGCGGGCTGACGTTTTTCATCACTGTAATTCAAATTTTATCCGGGATGTTCCTTACGATGTATTACGTTCCGGATATTATTAACGCTTATGCGAGCGTCGAATATTTGCAAACCAAAGTCGCGTTCGGCCAGATCGTGCGCGGGATGCATCACTGGGGTGCGAGTTTGGTTATCGTAATGATGTTTTTGCATACGATGCGCGTATTTTTTACCGGTTCCTACAAGGCGCCGCGCGAGATGAACTGGGTTGTCGGCATGCTTATTTTCTTCGTCATGCTCGGTCTCGGTTTGACCGGTTATTTATTGCCTTGGGACAACAAAGCGTATTTTGCGACGAAAGTAACGATGGAAATTGCGGATTCCGTTCCATTGATCGGACCGTACTTGAAAGAATTGGCGCAAGGCGGAACCATCGTCGGAGCTCAAACGTTATCGCGCTTTTTCGCAATTCACGTCTTTTTCTTGCCGGCCTGTCTTCTTGCCCTTTTAGGAGGACATTTCTTCATGATCCGCAGACAAGGAATTTCGGGACCGCTATAAGAAGGGAGGAATATCGATGGCACACGGTCATAAATCAAATGAAAAAGTTGTATTCGTGGGCGATTCTCGCGTCCGCGTTAGAACCAACAAGCCGGAACAACCGGACTACAGATCTTTTCCGGGGAAGTCGGAAGCGTTTATTCCTAACTTCTTATTGAAAGAATGGATGGTCGGCGTTGTCGTGCTGGTCGGCTTTCTCGTATTGACGATTTCCGAACCGGCCCCGCTTGGATTTCCGGCGGATCCGAACGCGGCTTTCATTCCGATTCCAGACTGGTATTTCTTGTTCTTGTATCAGTTTTTGAAATTCCCGTACGCATCGGGTGATTTCATCGTAATCGGTACCGTATTGGTTCCGGGCGTCGCATTCGGGGCGCTGGTGCTGGCTCCGTTCCTGGATACAGGCAAAGAACGGCGCTTCTACCGCCGACCGATCGCTTCCTCTTTGATGTTCTTGGGGCTCATTTCGCTTGTTTACTTGACAAGTTCGGCATGGGGCGAATATCAGGAAGAACTTTCGGCGACAGGCATTAAACCTGAACATATCACTCGCGAAGAACAAGCCCGCGAGAACTTCGAGAACGGACTTCCGACGAGCAGCGCGAAGAAGCCGGTGGAAGTTGCGATCGTCGAACCTGACGATCCGGCAATGGAATACTTAAAAACCGCTACTTGCCTAGCGTGCCACGGAAACGATTTGAAAGGCACGAACGGCGCGCCGGCGCTCCGCGGCGTAGGGGATAAGCATTCGAAAGAAGAGATCCTGAAGATTATTCATGAAGGATCGGAGAACGGCAAAATGCCTGCCATGTACGATATCGCCGTCGGCAACGGTTTAACGGACGATCAAATCGATCATCTGGCCGAATGGCTTGCGAAACAGAAAAAGGCATAGTAATATGTTAGGGAACAGAACCTGGTCGTTTATTCGATCAGGTTTCCTTTATTAAGGGGGGAAAAGATTGAACGTCGCTTTCTTTTGGAGCAAACATTTTTTGACGAACCGCATTATTTTATGGTGTTTATTTTGGTTTAACTTGCTCGGCACGATTTACGGCTACATATGGTACGGTCCGCAATTGCGATATACGTACGAGAATTCCCCCGTATGGCAGCTTGTGTTCGTTCCGGACAGCCCGACAGCCAGCTTGTTTTTTACGATCGCGGTGCTGTTCCTGCTGTACCCGCCCGTCAGGTCGAAGTTCATGATCGGATTGCGGAAGATCGTCGAAGGTCTCGCCGTTATCACTTCGGTGAAATACGGCATTTGGGCGGTGGCAATTATTTTTGCGGGAGCCGCGCAAGGGAATATGCTCGTATGGCAGGATTGGATGCTTGTCGCGTCGCATACGGCAATGGCGGTCGAAGCGTTGTTGTTCGTTCGCTTTTTCTCGTTTGGAACGGGCGCGCTCGTAATCGGTTTATTATGGACATTGCTTAACGATACGGTAGATTATACGTTTCATGTGTTTCCAACGCTGCCTGGAGTGTTGATGGACGATCTTGCGGCCGTGCGCAACTTTACGTTCGGTTTGACTATCTTCAGCTTCGTTTGCGGTTACGCGGCGCTGCGGGCGGCCAGAGCGATACGCCAACGGAAATAAGGCAAGGCTGCGGCATATTCCTGGGCGCTTCGCTGTTTCGCCGCGACGGATGTTCTAGCGCCGGACAACCTTTCATAGTATGTACTGTGGGAGGGATGATCCATGCTTCGCAAATTGCTGCTTATCCTTTGCATCGGAACGATATGGTTCGGCAATCCGATATACGGTTCGGCGAGCGACTCGCATGATCGGTACGCGACATATGCGTCCGGCGACCGGCCAGTGGATCGAAACAAGCTGGAGGAATTGGATCGGTTGGCGGATTCCGTATACCGCTATACGTCCGATGGTAATATATTGGAAGTGCGCAAACGGATCGCGCAAATGGAAAAGCTGTTTGCGCAAATTCGTTTTGAGGGAGCCGCTTCCGTGGAAGGGGTCGGGGCTGTTTCGGAATGCATTGTCGATATGAAACGGATCGTCAATCAAGCGACGATTCAACCGGAACGATGGCTGGAAGCGGCCGCTACCGTCCGGCTGGCCGCCGATGCGTTAACGCATCCCGAGCAGCCGATGTGGCATCAGTATTATAAAGTCATGAACGACGATATCGAACGGATGGAGCAGGGGCTGGCCGCGGAAACGGGAGGAGCTGCCGCCATCCGGGCGGCGTTTGCCGCTTTTCAGCAGCATTACAATGTCATTCGTCCGGCCGCGGCGATTCAGCGGGCGCCTGAAGAAATCGAGAAGCTCGATTCGATGATGGCTTATTTGCGCCAGCGGATTACGAAAGATAAGGTAGGGCGGGAAGATTTGCGAAAGATACTGCCCGTTGGCAGGCAATGGGTGAACGAGCTGTTTTTCGGCAAAAAAGACGTTCCTACCTTTATGCCGATCGTCGGCACGAACGACCAATGGATATGGACGCTGTGGATTGGAACCGTCGTCGTCATCGTACTCGGTTACGTCGCCTGGCGCAAATACCGGTACGAGAAAAAGGCGGAAGCCGAGAGGCGCCGCCGCAAGCCTGAACGATAGCCCGAGGAATCGGGCTTTTTTCATGAGTGGCATGCCGTGCGCTGCATTCTCATTTTCGCGGTATTGTTTTTTTTCCCCTTCTGTCGATATCCCCTTCGTTCAGTGGATGGTGTGTGGTGTATGATGTATGGTTTGGTTTGGAGCGCAATGAAAAATACAGCGTTCGGCTATCTAAGCCGCTTCTGAAGCGCGGTCTCTGCGCTCTTCTTGCACCGCTCGCAGCTTCCAGCGCATGGTGTTTCGCTGCATGTCGGCGGGCGGTCGACCACACTCTCGCTCGACGCCTGCAACTAACGGTAAAAACTGGAGCTATTTTGTACTCGGAAAGCGAAAAGAGAAAGTTAGCGGCATTTTCTACAGTTAATCTCGTCCACATTGGCCCGATCTTGCGATCTGCCGCACATTAGCGCCGGTTTTTACCGTTAATGAACGCAGATAGCGGGGAGCGCGAAAATGAACTCCACATTTTGGAGCTAATCGAGAGGCAGGTCTGTTCCGAGCGAACTGGAGCTAATACGAAGGCTGATAGATCCTGGCGAGGAGGAGCTAATCCGTGGCTGATCTCATCTTAGCGAGGTGAAGCTAATGCGAATGGTGATAAGACTAAGCGAATTGGAACTAATCGAAAATTTGATAGGTCCTGAGCGAGCGGGATTTCGACGAACGGCGGGAAAAAAGAAAAAGCCGGGGCGCCCGGCCGAAACGCTATGATTCCTTAAACCCTTCCCCGTGCACGTCATGCACGTCGTTGATGATGACAAACGCGCGCGGATCGACCGATCTTACGATTTGATGAAGCCGGCGCATTTCCTGGCGTCCGACGATGCAGTACGCGATATATTTGGATTGCTTGGAATAGGCGCCTACCGCAGGAATGAGCGTCACGCCGCGCTCCATATCGCGCGTCACGATGTCCGCGATTTCAGGCGCGCGGTCGCTGATAATCGTAAAGGCTTTGGCCGCGTATGCGCCTTCTTGAATAAAATCGATCATTTTCGAAGCGATGAACACGACGATAAATGTGTACAGTATTTTTTCCTTCGGGATAAAAAACAAGGAGGAGCCGATGATGATGACATCGAGCGATAAAATGATTTGCCCCATGCTCCAACCGAACCGGCGGTTCAATATCCTGGCGATTATATCCGCCCCTCCGGTCGTTCCTCCGAAGCGGAAGACGATTCCGAGCCCCGCTCCCAGCGTTACCCCTGCATATAATGCCGCCAATATGTAATCGTGATCGGTTTGAAACGGGACGATCCAACCGGCGCGAATCCCCGATTCGAACAGCCATAGGAAAAAAGTAAGCGACAGCGTGCCGAGAATCGTATAAGCCATCGGCTTCTTGCCGAGCACCTTCCATCCGACGAAGAACAGCGGAATGTTTAGGACAAGCGTCGACAAGGAAGGCTGTATGTTAAAGGCGTATTTCAGCAATACGGTTACCCCTGTAATGCCTCCTTCCATCAGTTGGTTTGGAATGATGAAGTATAAAAGGCCCAGGGCGTATATCGCCGTACCAAGTATAATCGGCGCGATCGTTTTGATTTGAGCTAGAGCAAAATGTTTACTCATCGGATCCTCCCAGAGCCGGTTGCGCAAAAGCCGAACCGGATGATTTTATTTCCGTTCTATATAGTATCTCTTTTTATCCAAGAAGAAAAGCGCGATTTTCTCATGTTGGAGCAAAACATTTTTGGACGGCCCGCAAAAAAAGGGTTTGTGTTCAATACGGCTTTAGGATAACATATTGATAAAAACATAAAGAAGGGGTAGGGGAACGAGGCTATGGCAGAAGAGAAGTCGTTAGCGGAAATACAGCGGGAAGTGGATCGTTACATATCCCAATTTAAAGAGGGATACTTCAGCCCGCTCGCGCTCGTTGCGCGGATGGTCGAAGAGGTCGGGGAACTGGCCCGCGAAGTCAATCACCGTTACGGAGAAAAGCCGAAAAAGCCGGACGAAGCCGAAAACTCGGTCGAGCTGGAATTAGGCGATATTCTCTTTATTACGATATGTTTCGCCAATTCGCTCGGAATCGATTTGACGAAAGCGCATGATCAAGTGCTCGAAAAGTTCAACACGCGGGATGCGGATCGTTGGACGAAAAAACACACCGAATAACCGCCCTTCTCATATGCTATAGTGGCTTCAGGATAGAAGCCGGGAGGAGGAAGGGCCGGTGAATGCGGATGAAATGATTAAGCAAGCTTATCATTCCATTCTACAAGGCGATTTCGGGCGTGCCGTCTATTGGTTCGAACAGGCGATATTGCTGGACGGCAATCATCCGGATTACCATTATAAGCTGTCGATTACGTATGCTCGCAGCGGCCGGTTGCAGCAAGCGATCGTCCATGCGAAACGCGCGTCGGATTTACAGCCTGAGCATGAGAAGTATCGGCTTCATCTACAGCATTTGCAGGCGAAAGAGCGAATCGAAGAAGCGGAGAACTATACGGGCGACAATGCGATCGACGCGCACGCAGCCATTCATCTGCTGCGGCAAGCGGTCGAACTCGATCCGCTCGCGGTGCGGGCTTACGTGCTGATGGCCGAAGCCTACGCGAAGCTGCAAGATTATCATCAGGCGATTCGTTGCTTGGGAGAAGCACGCAAGCTTGATCCCGACAACGAAACGGTTAAAGTATTATACGAGGACTGGAAACAAAAATTGGCAAAAGATCTCGAAATAGAAGGAGTTGCAGGCGATCATGCAAAAAATTAAAGTTGCGGTAACAGGCGCAGGCGGGCGAATGGGCAAAGAAGTCGTAAAAATGGTGCTGGAGGACGAGGCATTGCAATTGGTCGCAGCCGTCGATCCTCACTCCGGCGGGAAAGATGCCGCTTCCTTGGTCGGATTGCCGGCATCCGAAGTCATCGTGACGACCGATCTCGAAACGACGCTGGCCGATTCGAAGCCGGATGTCATGGTCGACTTTACGACGCCGCAAACGGTATTCCATAATACGAAGACGGCGATCGAGCATGGCGTGCGGCCTGTCATCGGAACGACGGGCTTTACGCCCGAACAAATCGAAGAGCTGGACAAGCTTTGCCAAGATCGCCAAATTGGCGGATTAATCGCCCCTAATTTTTCGATCGGGGCCATTCTCATGATGAAATTTGCGGCGCAGGCTGCGAAATATTTCCCCCACCTGGAAATTATCGAATATCATGGCGACCAGAAGCTGGATGCGCCGTCGGGTACGGCGGTGAAAACGGCCGAGCTTATTTCGCAAGTACGGGAGGAATTGCGTCAAGGCAACCCGAAAGAGGAAGAAACGATCGAAGGGGCGCGAGGCGGATATTACAACGGTTTCCGCATACATAGCGTCCGTCTGCCGGGCGTTTTTGCGCAGCAGGAAGTCATATTCGGCGGTTTCGGCCAAACGCTCAAAATCCGCCACGATTCGTACGAGCGCGCCGGTTATATGCCGGGCGTAAACCTTGCCGTCAAAAAAGTAATGGAATATACCGGATTGATCTATGGATTTGACCATTTTATAGAATAAGATATGGGGCGATTCTGAAATGATGGACATTGCATTTATAGCGCATGATCGTAAAAAAGACGAGATGGTTAATTTTGTAACCGCGTATGAGAAAGTGTTTCAAGGGCATCGTTTATATTCGACCGGAACGACGGGAATGCGAATTATGGAGAAGACAGGGCTGAACATTCACCGTTTCATGTCGGGTCCGCTTGGAGGAGATCAGCAGATCGGCGCTCTCGTCGCACAGAACGAGATGGATCTCATCATTTTTCTGCGCGATCCTTTGATGGCGCAGCCGCATGAGCCTGATATTATCGCTCTGCTTCGCCTATGCGACGTGCAGGGCATTCCGGTCGCCACGAACATCGCGACGGCGGAAATATTGGTGAAGGCGCTGGACCGCGGCGATTTCGCATGGCGGGAGCTTGTCCATAAATATAAGCCGGGTATTGAAGAATGACGGATCGACTGGACATTCTTATTTTCGGCGCCCATCCGGACGACGCGGAGATCGGAATGGGCGGTACGGTCGCCAAACATACGCAAGCGGGGATAAAGGTAGGAATCTGCGATCTGACGCATGCGGAAATGTCGTCCAACGGCAATGTGGACACGCGCAGGATCGAGGCCGAAGAAGCTTCGCGCATTCTGGGGTTGACGGCCCGCACGAATTTGGGCTTGCCCGATCGCGGGCTGCGAGCGGAGAAAGAACAGATCGATCCGATCGTCCGCGAAATTCGCCGTTTCGCGCCTCGAATCGTCTTCGCGCCGTATTGGGAAGATCGTCATCCCGATCATGTCATGTGCAGCAGAATGGTGCAGGAAGCCGTCTTCAACGCGAAATTGCGGCGGTATATGCCGGAATTCGAGGCGGTAACGGTGGAACAGCTTTATTTCTACTATATTAATGATTTGGGCCCTTCCGATCTTGCGGTCGATGTAACGGCCGTTTATGAGACAAAGTTGAACGCGCTGAAGGCGTATCGCTCGCAATTTACTTCTCCGGGCACGGTAGCGGAATATGTGCGGACGCCTTTGAATCAAGGTTATATCGAGCAAGTGGAAGCGCGGGACAGAGTGACGGGACAGAAGCGTCTCGTCCGGTACGCGGAAAGCTTTACGACCAAGCAGCCTCATTTGATTAACCTATTTTAAACAAACGCCGAATAATATAAATGTTATAGTCGGCTTATGAACGCTGGGTCAATACAGATAACGATAGGAGGAACATGCCGGATGGGGGAAATGCTGAAAATCGGAATTACTTGTTACCCTTCTCTTGGCGGTTCGGGAGTTGTGGCGACGGAGCTTGGAAAATTGCTAGCGGAGAAGGGCCATGAAGTGCATTTTATAACGCACAGCGTTCCGTTCCGTTTAGGTACGTTTCAAAAAAATATATTTTATCATGAAGTGGAGGTAAGCGATTATTACGTCTTTCGCTACCCTCCTTACGATTTGTCTCTGGCGAGCAAAATGGCTCAGGTGGCGCGCATGCGCGGATTGGATATCTTGCATGTCCATTATGCGGTTCCGCATGCGATATGCGCTTATTTGGCAAAGCAAATGCTCGGCGATTCGCTGAAGATCGTGACGACGCTTCACGGCACCGATATTACCGTGCTTGCGCAGGACGAAACGTTGAAAGATATGATCCGTTTCGGGATTAACAACAGCGATGCGGTGACGGCGGTATCCAAAGATTTGATCGCCGAGACGAAGGAATTGCTGGAAATTACGCGTCATATCGACCTGACATACAATTTCGTCGATAAGCGGGTATATTATCCGCGGAATTGTTCGGATCTGCGTGCGGGAATCGCCGCGCCGCATGAGAAAATTTTGATGCATATTTCGAATTTCCGCCCGGTGAAACGGGTATCCGACGTTGTGGACATATTCGCCAAAGTTAGCGAACGGCTGCCGACTCGGCTCGTTCTCGTCGGCGAAGGTCCGGATTTGCCGAAAATCCAATCCAAAATTCAGCAACTCGGGCTCGAAGACCGCGTCACCTTTCTTGGCAAGCAGGACGATGTCGCGCAGGTGATATCGATCGCCGACTTGATGCTGCTCCCTTCGGAAAAAGAAAGCTTCGGACTTGTCGCGCTGGAAGCGATGGCATGCGGCGTGCCGACGGTAGGCTCCCAGGCGGGAGGCATTCCCGAACTGGTGACGCATGGGGAAACCGGATTTTTGGCGCCGATCGGCGACACGGACCAGATGGCGGATTACGCTTATCGGCTGCTGTCCGATCCGCAATTGGCGGCCCGCATATCCGCAAACTGTTTGGATCGGGCGCGGACCGAATTCTGCAATGATTTGATTATGTCGGAATACGAACAAATTTATTATCGCGTGCTGGGCCGACCGGCGCCTGCGCGAGTAAGCAAGGATGTTTGCGTATAATGCAAATTCGTATCGAAGGTTCATTGGGGGAAGAAGCCGGAATCGTGCTGGCTGCGCTGCAGGATAACGGGCATTCAGCCTATTTGGTCGGGGGATGCGTGCGGGACGCGCTTCTCGACCGCCCGATTGCCGATATCGATATTGCGACCTCAGCGTTGCCCGCTGAGGTCATGCGCGTTTTCCCCCGTACGGCTCCGACCGGCGTAAAGCACGGGACCGTTACCGTCATCATGAACGAGCATACTTTCGAAGTGACGACATTCCGCAGGGAATCCGCATATGAGAAATTCCGCCGGCCTGCGAAGGTCGAATTCATCTCGGAGCTGCGCGATGATTTGCTTCGCCGCGATTTTACGATGAATGCGATCGCCCTCGACCGGAACGGACGCTTGATCGATCCCTTCGGCGGACAAGCCGATATCCGCAAGCGAATCGTGCGTTGCGTAGGCGAAGCGGATGCGCGGTTTCAGGAAGACGCGCTGCGTATGATGCGCTGCCTCCGGTTTGCCGCGACATACGGTTTTGCGATCGCGAAGGAGACGTGGGCGGCGCTGCTGCGCCATCGGGACAAGCTTCGCTTCATCGCGGTCGAACGCATCCGGGCCGAATTGGAGAAAATGATCGAGGGGCCCGATCCGTTCAGGGCAATCGAACTGCTGCGGCGCAGCCGGTTAATGGAGCATACCGGCATCAAGCTGCCGCAATCCGTTGCCGCGTCGCTTGCCTGGGATGCCAAGCGCGGAAACGGGAACGGCTGCAGTTCGCGCCTGCGTTCGTTGCAAGGGCCGGCCGCGTTCGCGGACGACCCGGCGCTGCGTTGGGCCGCTCTGCTGGCATGCTGCGAAACGGATGCCGATGCGGCCCGCGGACTG
The DNA here is from genome assembly GCF_918697855.1 of Paenibacillus sp. CECT 9249. Lineage (NCBI taxonomy): Bacteria > Bacillati > Bacillota > Bacilli > Caryophanales > Paenibacillaceae > Paenibacillus > Paenibacillus sp. CECT 9249. The sequence goes on from NZ_CAKKLI010000004.1 coordinate 238,456, forward strand.
CTGCAAACGTTGACGTTCGCAGGGAGCAAGACCGCGCGGATTACGGCGGCGCTGCGATTTGACGCCCGCTTGCGGACCGAGTTCGCACGGGCGGAGACCCGCCCGGCTGCGGCGCCGGAAATACGGCGCATATGGTTGTACGCCGCCCTCGAATTCGGCCGAAGCGCGGCCGAGGATTGGCTGGCGCTGCGCGAAGTAGAAGCGCCGTATGCGGATCAAGCCGTTTCTTCCGGCGGCGGGAACATGGTGGCGGAGCTTGGCGCGGCAGCGGCAAACGGCCGCCGTTGGTTGAACGAAATGGGGGCGGCGAGTGTGCGCGAACTGGATGTCCGCGGGCAAGATTTGCTGTCGCTGTTCGAGCGTCCGCCCGGTCCGTGGCTTGGGCGGTTGTTGGAATTGCTGCTGAAGAAAGTCGCGGTCGAATCGTTGCCGAACGAGAAAGAAGCATTGTTAAACGAAGCGAAACGAGTGATGAATGACCATGAATGATGCGTTGCTGCAAATATTTTTGGATAAGCAGGGCGAATATGTATCCGGCGAAGAAATTAGCCGCAAATTGCAAATAAGCCGGACGGCCGTATGGAAGCAAATTAACCGTCTGCGCAAAAAAGGATATGAATTCGAAGCCGTCTCCCGTCTGGGCTACCGTTATATCGGCAGGCCGGCGCGGTTGGATCCGGATGCCTTGCTTGCGAGAATGAATACGAAAACGATGGGCCGAAGCATCCAACTGGTTGAAACGGCGGCCTCGACGCAAACGTTGGCGCAGCAGCTTGCGGCGCAAGGGGCCCCGGAGGGGGCGCTGGTCATTGCCGAAGAGCAAACGGCAGGGCGGGGCCGCATGGGGCGGTCGTGGCACTCGCCGTCAGGCAAAGGGATTTGGATGAGCCTCGTGCTGAGGCCGCGTATATCGCTGCAGTTTACGCCCCAATTGACGCTGCTGGCCGCCGTGGCGATTTGCCGCAGCTTGCAGAAATTCATCCCGGCAAAAGTCGGCATTAAATGGCCAAACGATTTGCTGGTGAACGGCCGCAAAATATGCGGCATACTGCTCGAATCCAGTGCGGAGGACGAGCGGATCCGTCATGTCATCGCCGGCATCGGCATTAGCGTCAATTTGACGGAAGCGGATTATCCGGAAGAGCTGCGCGCCAAAGCGACGTCGCTGCGAATCGAAGCGGGGCGCAAGATCGACCGCGCGGAAATCATCCTCGACATTATGCGCGAATTCGAAACGTTGTACGAACTGTATCATGAACAAGGCTTTGCGCCGATTCGCACGCTATGGGAACTCAATTCGGTGACGTTGAATCGTCCGATAACGGTCCGTACGGCGAACGGCTCGATCGACTGCGTAGCCAAGCAATTGGATGAAACCGGGGCCTTGATCGTGTTGAACAAAGACGGGGAACGATTGAAATTGTTCTCGGGCGAAATCGAGATGCCAAATTAAATAGTGAATTTCGCCGTACGGCATGTTATACTTTTATGCAAGAGGCGATATCGTGCGAACGAATTGCACTCGGGCAGCAATTATATACGCATAATTTCATATTCGCATTCGGCGGTTCGGCGTGAAAGTTCGTGCGGACCGGCGATAACGTTGTGGGAAATGGATTCTGCTCTGAGCCTCAGGGACCGAGACAGAAGGATGATCGCAAGTGATTCTTTTTTGTGTTGGGACCTTTTTAGTGGAAATGCTAAAAGGTTTTTTTGTTTTGCGCACAATACAAAAGAGAAAAGGAGTTGAACTTCCGATGAACAATCAACGATTGACGATACCGAAATTGAAAAAAATGAAACAAGACCGAATTCCGGTCACGATGATAACGGCATACGATTTTCCTTCGGCCAAGCTTGCGGAAGAAGCGGGGGTCGATATCATTCTGGTAGGCGATTCCCTCGGCAACGTCGTGCTCGGGTATGAAACGACCGTTCCGGTGACGCTTGACGATATGGTGTACCACTCCCGGGCCGTGGCGCGCGGCGCGCAGCACACGTTTATCGTGACGGACCTGCCGTTCTTGACCTACCACGGCAGCATCGATCAAACGCTGCGCAATGCGGCGCGAATTATGCAGGAAGGCCATGCGAACGCCGTTAAGATGGAAGGCGGCGCCGATATTTGCCTCGCCGTAGACGCATGCGTGAAGGCGGGCGTTCCGGTGCTTGGGCATATCGGCTTGACTCCGCAGTCGGTCAATCGCATCGGCGGGTACCGGATTCAGGGGAAAGACGAACAAGACGCCAAGCGTTTGCTCGAAGACGCCAAAGCGTTGGAACGCGCAGGCGCGTTTGCCGTCGTGCTTGAGCTGGTGACGGAGCAGGTGGCGGAATATATATCGCGGGAACTTACGATTCCGACGATCGGAATCGGCGCCGGCCGCGGCTGCGACGGGCAAGTTCTCGTATTCCACGACGTGGTGCGGTACGCTTCCCCATATTATGAGAAAAGATTCGTTAAAACGTATGCCGATGTCGGCGGCATCATTCGCCAAGGCATTTCGCAATATGTCAAAGAAGTGAAGGATCGCTCGTTCCCGGCCGAGGACCACGTATTTGCGGCGGCGGACACGGTTGCCGAGAGCTTGTACGGCGGCGGAGGCAATCATGCGAATGAGGAGACGGCCAATTCGGGCGAGAGAGGAGCGCACACAGCCAAATGATCGTATTAGGCGCGATTGAAGATATACGGAGCGAGCTTGCCCGGCTGCGCCGCAACCGTTCGTTCGCTTCGGCGGAAGCCAAGGTCGGCTTTGTGCCGACGATGGGCTATTTGCATGAGGGGCATGTCAGTTTATTGCGGCAAGCGAAAGCAACATGCGACATTGTCGTTTTGAGCATCTTCGTCAATCCGATCCAATTCGGACCGGGCGAAGATCTCGACAAATATCCGCGCGACGAGAAGCGGGACCTGGATATCGCGCGAAAAGCCGGGGTAGATGTCGTGTTTATGCCGACAGTGGAGACGATGTATCCACACGGCGCGAAAACATACGTCAAGGTCGCCGAGCTTACGGAGCGGCTGTGCGGGGCTTCGAGACCCGGCCATTTCGACGGCGTTTCGACGGTCGTCACGAAGTTATTCAACATCGTTAAGCCCGATAAGGCGTTCTTCGGCTTGAAGGACGCGCAGCAAATTGCGGTCATCGAGCAAATGGTACAGGATTTGAACATCGACGTAGAGATTGTGGCGTGTCCGATCGTTCGCGAAGAGGACGGGCTCGCGATGAGTTCGCGCAACGTCTATCTAAGTCCGGAAGAGCGCGAGCAGGCGCTCGTCTTGTCGCAAGCTCTGGGTCGCATCGAGGATTGGATCGGCGCAGGCGCGAACTCGGCGGAAGCTTTGCGATCGCAAATTGTGCGGCATATTGAGAGCGCGCCGCTGGCGCGCATCGATTACGTGGACATATTGACATTCCCGGCGCTGCAGCCGATTGAACCGGGTACCGACATCAGCGAGCGCCGCGAGACGATCATCGTCGCGCTGGCGGTGAAATTCGGCCATACCAGGCTGATCGACAACCGGTTGCTGCCGCAACGCGCATCATATGCGGTTGAACTATTCGACAAGGAGGAACGAGCCACATGTTTAGAACGATGATGAAATCGAAGCTGCATCGCGCAACCGTAACGGAAGCCGATTTGAATTATGTCGGCAGCATCACGATCGATGAAAATTTAATGAATGAAGCGGATCTGCTCGTTAATGAAAAAGTTCAGATTGTAAACAATAATAACGGAGCGCGATTGGAAACGTACGTCATTCCGGGACCGCGGGGCTCCGGCGTTATTTGTTTAAACGGCGCGGCGGCCAGACTGGTGCAGCCCGGCGATAAAATCATTATTATTTCGTACGCGATCATGTCGGACGAAGACGCGAAGAAGTTCCAGCCGAAAGTCGTCATTCTTGGCGAAGGAAATCAAATAACGGACGTTCACCGCGAAGAGATTCATGCGACGATTTTGTAAGCAATGTTAAGCCTGTTCAGCTTTATGTAAAGGCTGGAACGGGGAATTAAAAAGCTCGCCTTAACAAAAAATGAGGTTACGGCAATATGATTTTTGGGCTGTACACTTTCGTTAAGGGTGGGATGCAGTGATGTTCCAACATTTGTTTGCAACCATGAACGAAATGTTAGATGAAATCATTCTACATTATCCTCAGGCGCAGGACGTATCGAAACAGGAATTGAACCAAAAATTGGCGCTGCTACGGGCGCTAAGCGACGGCATTATTGAAGAGTGGTTGTTGTTCGAGGAGAAGATGGGGGCGTTTCGGGCCAAAGGGGCAGGACAGAAGGAATGGCTGGAAAGTTCCGCAGAAACGCGCAGCGAAGCTTTTATGCGCGGACAAGGCTACTATCGCCTGTTTATGTTCAGACAGGCGATTGACGCCTTTGAAACGGTCGTGAGCCAATTTCCCGACAGCATCGTCTCCCGCATTTATTTGGCCATGGCTTATTTGCAACTTGGCGAAAGCAATGATGCGTACCGCCATTTTCAACTCATTATTCCTCTGACCGATAACAAAAAGGTAAAGGCGATTTCTTACAATGCGCTCGGATGCATCCAAGCGCAAAGGAAAAATTTCGAAAAAGCGCAAGAATATTTTAAACTCGCCCATCAAACCGACCCCCAATTGCAGGAACCGCTCGCAAATTTGAAGGTATGCCAATACAACGACGGTACATTGCAATACGGCAGCGAATTGACTTCTTTCATGTAAAGGCAATTTCCAAAATTCCAATCTTCTGTTATGCTTATAGGAGATTGGAATGAAGGGACAATAATAACCGATGAAATTTGCAGTTCTAGATTTTGAAACGACCGGAAACCAGCCCGCCGATGAAATCATTCAGGTCGGGCTTGCCATTATAAATCACGATCTGACAATTGAACATGTGTACCAATCCTTTGTGAAACCAAGCACAAATATTCCTCCGTTTATTACCCAATTAACGGGCATTACCGACAAAGACGTCGAGGAAGCGCAGTCATTGGACGACATGATGATGGAGCTCGTGCCGCTGCTGAACGATGTTGTGCTGATCGGACATCATGTCGCTTTCGACTATAATTTTTTGCGGCAAGCGCTCGATTTGACGGGGTATTTGCCGTTTACGGGCCGGATCTTGGATACGATCGATTTTTTGCGCATTTTATTCCCTTCCTTGACCAGCTATCAATTGGGAAACGTTTCGTCGCATTTCGGCGTTCCGCATGACCGTCCCCACCAGGCGGACAGCGACGCCTTGGCTACGGCGCATATTTGGTTGAAATGTATGGAGAAGCTGGACGATCTGCCGCTGCTTACGCTGCAACGTCTGGCGTCCTTGTTCGAGCATGACGACAGCGATACCGGCTGGTTTATCGTCCATTCGCTGCAGGAGCGGGAAATGCGGATGGCCGTCGACGAACAGGCGCATACGTATTTCCGCCAAATCGCTTTGAATGTCGACGATTGGACGGAGAGAACGCCCCCGCGCAGCGAAGAAGACGATAATCCGCTGGCGGATGTTACATTCGAGCAGTTCCGCGAAATGACGATGGAGCGATTGAAAGAACGAATGCCCCAGTTCGAGCCGCGCAAGGCGCAAAATATGATGTTTGAAGAAGTGATGCAAGCGTTCGAGCAGGACAACCATCTGATGGTGGAAGCGGGCACGGGTACGGGCAAATCGTTGGGATATCTTATCCCTTCGATTTATTATAGCGTGAAGAACGAACGGAAAGTCGTCGTAAGCACGCATACGATCAATTTGCAGGAGCAGATCAGGCAGCGGGACGTTCCTTTGCTGGAAAGCGTTCTGCCTGTCGATTTTCAAGTTTCGGTGCTCAAAGGGCGCCGGCACTATTTATGCTTGCGTAAGTTTGAACATAAATTGAATACGAAAGAATTCCTTCATCCGAAGGACGATGTCATTACGGCGGCGCAAATGATCGTCTGGCTCAGCATGACGGAACACGGCGACGACGAGGAATTGCATTTTGCAAGCAAAGGGATGGAATTTTGGGATACGGTGGCGAGCGACTCGGATTCATGCCTGAACCGGGCCTGTCCGTGGTTCCGCAAATGCTTCTACCACCGGGCGAAGAACGATGCGAACCTTGCCGACGTCGTTATCACCAACCATTCGATGCTCTTTACCGATATACGCGCGGAGCATCGCTTGCTGCCAGGCTACGATCATTTGGTCATCGACGAGGCGCATCATTTGGAGGAGGTTGCGGGCAAGCATCTCGGTTTGCATTTGAAGTATTTTTCAATGGTCCATACGTTGACGAGGCTGTTGAAAGACAGCAAATCGGGACAACTCCCCAACCTGCATGCCAAGCTGCAACTGTCCGGCAACGAAAAAGCGGCTTCATGGAGCGAAACGGTCAATCGGATGTATCCTTCCCTCATTAATATTAAAGAATATTGGGACAAATTGACCGAGCTGCTGTTCGCGCTGCTGCCGCAACGTTCGAATGACGGAGGCGCAACCGAGGCGGGGCAGTTCGTGCACCGTCTGCAATGGCAAGAGCTGCAGCAAGAATGGGAGCCGCTTGCCGATCTGGAGAACAACATCTATATTGAATCAAACGAAGTGCTGCGCGCCGCGGATAAATTGATTAACGAATTGAAGGACAATCAAGAGGAATTCAGCATCCAAAGCATCGTGACGGATCTTGCGGGACTGTTCAAGGACATGGCGAGACATCGCGACGAATTGCGTCTTTTCATGAAATTGAACGATCCCGCAACGGTTTATTGGCTCGAGGCGAACGCTAACTTCCGCAGCAAGTCGCTGCAAATGTTCGCCGTTCCGGCCGATGTCAGCCGGCAACTGAAGGAATATTTCTTCGACGCCAAGAAGAGCATTATTATGACTTCCGCCACGCTTACGGTGGATAAATCGTTTCAGTACTTTTGCGAGCAATTGGGACTCGTCGAGGCGCAAGAACAAGAGAAGCTCCGCAGCGTTCAGCTTCCGTCTCCGTTCCAATACCGCAAACAGGCGCTCGTCGTCATTCCCCGCGATTTTCCGACGTTGAAAGGATCGTTCGCAGACGCCGATTTCATCGCAAAACTGGTGGAATCGCTTGCGGAAACGGCGGTAGCGACGCAAGGACGGATGCTTGTCTTGTTTACATCGTACCGCATGATGAAGCAAGTATACGAACCTTTGAAAGAAATACTGAACGCCAGCAATATTCAAGTTCTGGGACAGGGCATCGATAGCGGCAACCGCAGCAAGCTGACGCGCCGTTTCCAGGATCAATCGGCATCCGTATTGCTCGGAACGAGCAGTTTCTGGGAAGGCGTCGATTTGCCGGGGGATGCGTTAACTTGTCTCGCCATCGTGCGCTTGCCGTTTCAGCCGCCGAATCATCCGCTGATGGAAGCGAAATCGGATCTTTTGCAAAAACAGAAAAAAAATCCGTTCATGAAGCTTTCCGTGCCGCAAGCGGTCATCCGTTTCAAGCAAGGATTCGGACGTCTCGTTCGAACCGCGCAGGACCGGGGCATCGTCATTATATACGATACGCGCGTCATTGAATCTTACTATGGCAAATATTTTTTATATTCCTTGCCTGGACCGAAAATGGAGCATATGCCGCTCCACCAAATCGTTCCGAGAATACAAGAATGGCTGTCGCAAAACGAAGAAATGGAGGTTGCCGATGAAAGCGGAGAAAATATCTGAAGCGGTCGTGCGCCGTCTTCCGATTTATTTGCGTTATCTAAACGAATTGCAACAGCGGGAAGTGTTGACCGTATCGTCGCAAGATTTAGGATTGAAATTGGATTTGAACCCCGCGCAAATCCGTAAAGATTTGGCCTATTTCGGTGAATTCGGACGCAAAGGCATCGGCTACGATGTCGCTTATTTAATTCAAAAAATCAGACAAATATTGAAACTGAATCAACCTATTAATGTAGCGCTCGTCGGTGCCGGGAACTTGGGTCATGCGTTGAGCAATTATAATGCCTATTTAAAAGACAACATGAAAATCGTTGCCGTCTTCGACGCGTACGAACCGAAGATCGGTTCGAAATTGAACGCTTTGACCATTCAACCGATGAGCGAGCTGAAGGAGACGGTCCAACGGTTGAACGTACGAATCGGCATTATTACGGTTCCGGCCGCGGAGGCGCAGCATGTCGCCGATCAATTTATCGATGCGGGGGTAAAGGCGATCTTGAATTTTGCTCCGGTCATTTTGAAAGTGCCGCCTCATATTCGAATCCATACGGCCGATTTCACGACCGATCTATTAAGCCTGGCCTATTATTTGCAAAACGAAAAGGAGTCGGAAGAACATGACGAAGCAATGGATGATTAAAAACGGGTACTTCGCCACACTGGACGCGGATCGGCCGGTTGTATACGGATATATGGTCATCGAAGACGACTTGATCCGTTACGTCGGCGGCGATCTTCCGGACGACTTGCCGGATGAGATCGAAACGGTGGACGGCAAAGGCTTGTTCTTCATGCCGGGCTTAATCAACACGCACGGACATGCCGCCATGTCTTTGCTGCGCGGATACGGGGACGATCTTGCGCTGCAAGTGTGGCTGCAGGACAAAATGTGGCCGATGGAAGCCAAATTTACGTCGCAAGACGTATACTGGGGCACCGCCCTATCCGTGCTCGAAATGCTCAAGGGCGGCACGACGACGTTCCTCGATATGTACGATCATATGGACGAAGTGGCGAAAGTAACGGTACAATCCGGCATTCGCGCCTGCTTGATGCGCGGCGCCATCGGGTTATGTCCGGAAGAGGTCCAAAAAGCCAAATTGGCGGAAGCCATTCAGTTCGCGCAGGATTGGCATGGCAAGGCGGAAGGGCGTATTACGGCGATGATGTCTCCGCACGCTCCTTATACTTGCCCGCCCGCTTTTATCGAACAATTCGTGCAGGCGGCCCACGATCTCGATTTGCCGCTGCATACGCATATGTCGGAAACGCGCGCCGAAGTCAAGCAGAATGTGAAAGATTACGGTTTGCGGCCGGTCGCTCATTTGGAGAGACTTGGCTTTTTCTCGCGTCCTTCGCTAGTGGCCCATGCGGTTCATTTAACGGACGACGAAATCGAGGTGCTTTCGCGCCATCAAGTAAGCGTGTCGCATAATCCCGGCAGCAATCTGAAGCTGGCGAGCGGCGTAGCGCGCGTTCCCGAACTGCTCAAAGCGGGCGTTACCGTATCGCTCGGCACCGACGGCGCCGCCAGCAACAACAATCTCGACATGTTCGAAGAAATACGATTGGCGGCTCTCATCCATAAAGGCGTCTCCGGCGATCCGACCGCGGTTCCCGCCGCCGAAGCGCTCCGCATGGGGACGGTATATGGCGCGCGTTCGATCGCTTTGAACAACGTCGGCTTGCTGCAAGCCGGCATGAAGGCCGATTTCATCGCGATCGATATCGATCAAGCGCATTTTGTGCCGCACACCGATCTCATTTCTCATGCCGTCTATTCCGCGTCGGCGAAAGACGTGGCTCATGTCTGGGTGGACGGCAAGCCAATTGTGCGGGACGGCGAATGCCTGACGTTGGATGAAGAAAAAGTGCGCCGCGAAGCGCAGGCTTGCTTCGAAGGCTTGCTGCAGCGGTAGAAAGGATATTTGCCGGCATGAATAAAAGGAAATGGATTATCATCGTCTTGTGCGCCGCGGTCCTGCTCTTGATCGGCCTGCATCAATATTACGTTTATATTCAAACCCCGGTTTGGAACGAGGAGAACGAAGCGAGCCGCATCGCGTTGCGGGAAAGCGACTTGGCCGAAGTCACCGCGGTTCAAAAATCGGTGTGGGAAGACGTATATTGGGTCGTATCCGGACAAAATGAACAAAAGCAAACTATGTTCGTATGGGTCAATCGCGATGGGACAACGGTTCATGCCGAACTGCAAAGCGACGGCGTCGCCAAAGAAGAGGTCGAGCGCAGCGTGAAGAGCCGCTATCCGGGGGCGGAAATCGTGCGTATCGTTCCCGGCGTTTGGGAAGGGCAATATATATGGGAAGTATTTTACAAGCGCAAGGACGACAGCGGCGAACAGCGGTATTATTACGATTTTTACCGATTTGCGAGCGGGGAATTTTTAACAACTTATACATTGCCTAAACGTTGACCTCCATTACTATTTTTTGTAAATTAATGATTGTCAATGCGACCATTTATTGTTATACTAGATCCGACACAAAATTGTCAAATTTTATGGGAGGTCGGTTGGTGCGATGGGTGTGCGCTTTTTGAAAGTGAGCGTCATTTATTTCATTTTGGCGATGGGGCTTGGTCTTTATATGTCCTTAGCCGGCGATCATACGCTCACGGGTGTTCATGTGCATGTCAACTTGATAGGCTGGTTGTCTCTCGCGGTATCGGGCATCGTGTACGTACTGTTTCCGAAAGCGGATCATAACGGGTGGGCGAAAGCCCAATTTTGGCTTATGAATGTCGGCTTGATTATTATGATGGGAGCATTGATTGCGTTGCTGGCGACAGGCTCGGGAATGCCATGGGGACCGATCGTCGGCGCCGGGGGAATTCTTATTATCCTTGGAGCGTTATGTTTTGTCATTAACCTGTATTCCAACGTGCGCATCGCAGACATTCGTCATTCAACGAAAACCAACCTCAAAGCATAGTTTTACAAAAAAAATCCAAGCTTGGCCGGCCGGCCGAGCTTTTTGTTATTGGCGGAACTTCCACACATTACATAGGTAACGCATATACAGAGTATGATATACTATAGTATGTATTTCTAGTATATATTATTTTCTATATAGAGAGAGGTGACGTTACGTGAAGTTGCGTCTGTTGCCATTGGTTATTACGGTTGCCGTATCCGGACTCGTTCTGTTCGGCGGCTGGTTCTTATATCAAAATGTGGCGGTGCAAAACCCGCTTGTAAATAAAGTGAGACAAATATCCGCAGTGAAGCATGCCGATGCCGAATTTACCCGCGATCAAGTTCGCGTGAAGTTGGAATTGGAGCCGGAAGCCAGCCTGCGCGAAATCGTGCAGCGCATTGAGAAGGATGGCAAAGGCATCATCGGCGACCGCAAGCTTCATGTGGAAGTCACGAACGGCTCTTCCGCTGCGTTGGATCAATGGTGGTCGAGCGCGCTGTTCCCTGTCGCCGAAGCGATGGAGACGAAGCATTATACGCAAATTCCTGAAACGCTGGAACAATTAAGCGCAGGGCATTCGAATTTGAAGGCGTCAACCGAAATGGACGACATGAATGTGTATGTATCGCTAACCGACGGAAATGCAAGCAAATTCGTTATTTTGCCGCGTCAAGGCGAGAGGATGGGAGTGTGGCCCAATGCGTAAATGGGGCAAAGAAATCGCCATTGGCTTCGCACTCGTTTTCATATCCTTCCTCGCTTTTATCGGGGTGAATTTGGCTCCGTTCGCCATCGTTGCCGTCTTGCTCGTCGCTCTGTTTCTCTTTATGAATATGCGCGGCGGCATCACGGTAGGCGCGTCGAACGGACGCAACAATCCGAGCAAAAAGCCGACCTTCCTTACGTTCGACCAAATTGGCGGACAAGACCGGGCCAAGCAGGAACTGATCGAAGCGCTTGATTTTCTCGTTCGTTATGAAGAAATTCGGAAATTCGGCATTCGCCCGTTAAAAGGCATATTGCTGACCGGGCCTCCGGGAACGGGGAAGACGCTGATGGCGAAAGCGGCGGCGCATTACACCAATTCCGTCTTCGTCGCCGCGTCCGGCAGCGAATTCGTCGAGATGTACGTCGGCGTCGGCGCGGGCCGCATCCGCGACCTGTTCAAACAGGCGCGTTCCCAAGCGTTGAAAGAAAAACGCGAGAACGCGATCATTTTCATCGATGAGATCGATGTGATCGGCGGCAAACGCGAAGGCGGACAGCAGCGGGAATACGATCAAACGTTGAATCAGCTGCTGACCGAAATGGACGGCATATACTCCGCGAATACGCCGCGCATTTTGCTGATTGCCGCGACGAACCGCAAAGAAATGCTGGACAGCGCCTTACTCCGTCCGGGTCGGTTCGACCGCCATATTCAGGTGGATTTGCCGGATAAAAAAGGGAGAAAGCATATATTGGAGCTGCATGCGGATAATAAACCGCTTCACCACGAGGTCAATTTGGACAAAGTGGCCGAAGAGTCGTTCGGCTTCTCCGGAGCGCAGTTGGAAAGCGTGATGAACGAAGCCGCCATCTACGCCATGCGCGAAGATAAAGAATTTGTCGAGCAGCGCCATTTGTCGCTTGCGATCGATAAAGTGATGCTGGGAGAGAAAACGGATCGGGAAGCGACTTACGAAGAGAAGCGGCGCGTTGCGGTGCATGAGCTTGGCCACGCCGTCGTCGCCGAAATCGTCCGCCCGAACAGCGTATCCCAAGTCGCGCTCAGTCCGCGCGGGCAGGCGCTCGGCTTTGTCAGACACCAGCCGCAGCAGGATCAATATTTGTACACGAAAGATTTCCTGGAGAAGCAAATCATGATTGCGCTCGGCGGCGCGGCGGCGGAGGAAATTTTCTACGGCGGCCGAAGCACCGGCTCGACGAACGATTTCGAGCAGGCGTTGAACATCGTGCAAACGATGATGAAGTCGGGTTTGACGAATTTGGGCATCGTCGACGTGCAAATGGTCACGAAGGAAGAGCTGATGAAAGAAAACGCCGCAATATTGGAAGAGTTGATGGATAAGACAAAGCGGCAGTTAGAGGAGCATATCGATGTGTTCCATCACTCGCTCGATTTGCTGATGAACGAAGAAATACTTTCCGGCGAGCAATTTCGACGAATTTTTTGTGAACACAAACAATTACCAGCCTAATTTTGCGCTGGTTTTTTGTTATAATTAACATATCCATGATAAGATAGAGACGAGAGAAAAAGATAATGGATAGGAAAGCGAAAGGATGGAGAAAGAAACGATGTTCTTCAAAAAAATAGGCGTTATCGGCGGCGGAACGATGGGACAAGGGATCGCGGAAATGCTGGCCGTGAAAGGGCTGGATGTGCTCTTGGTCGAGCAGACCCGCGACAAATTAGATCACGCGTATCAAATGATCGAGACGAGTTTGGATAAGCAATTGGAGAAATGGGCGATTACGCTCGCCGAGAAGAAGCTCATTCTGTCACGGATTCATAAAGTCGATCATTTTGCCGAGTTGGGTTCTTGCGATATGGTCATCGAATCGATATCGGAAGATCTGGAAGCGAAGAAGAGGGTATTCGCCGAATTGGACACGGTTTGCCCAAGCCATATTATACTTGCGAGCAATACGTCCACATTAAGCTTGACGGAACTTGCCAGCTCAACGAAGTATCCGGAACGGGTTATCGGCATTCACTTTATTTATCCGGTTTCGAAAGTGGATTTGGTGGAATTGGTTCGCGGCTTGAAAACGTCGGAAGACACATTTCTGGAAGCGAAACGGTTCGTGGAAGAAGTGATCTCGAAAAAAGGCATCATGGTTTACGAATCTCCGGGTTTTGTTACGACGCGGATTATTTGTACGCTCATTAACGAGGCGCTTCATGCTTTGCAAGAAGGCGTAGCTTCCGCCCAAGATATCGACGACGCAATGCGGATCGGCTATGCCTTCCAGCACGGCCCGTTCGAAATGGCGGACCGTTTCGGGCTCGATTCCGTATTGGCCGCAATGGAACGGATGTTCAGGGAATTCGGGGACATTAAGTATCGTCCCGCCGTATTGTTGAAAAAGATGGTGCGTGCCGGCAACTTAGGCGTAAAAACGGGCGAAGGATTTTTCAGATACGATAAGGATGGGGACAGAATATGAAAATACTAGTTATTAACGCAGGCAGCTCTTCTCTAAAATATCAATTGTACGATATGAAAGACGAAAGCGTCTTGGCGAAAGGTTTGGTCGAGCGGATCGGCATGGATTCCTCGATACTGAAGCACGAACCGGCGGGCCGCGCGGAAATAAGCGAAGTAAGCGAAATTTTGGACCATACGACGGCGGTGCGCAAAGTGTTGGACATTTTGACGGATGAGGAGCACGGCGTCTTATCCTCCGTATCCGAAATCGAAGCGGTCGGACATCGCGTCGTGCACGGCGGGGAAGCTTTCAAAAGCTCTGTGCTTGTAGATTCCGCCGTGAAGTCGGAAATTCGCAGCTTGTTCGACTTGGCTCCGCTTCACAATCCGCCGGCGATGATGGGCATTAAAGCGACCGAATCGAATATGCCCGGCATTCCGCAGGCGGTCGTATTCGACACGGCCTTTCATCAAACGATGCCGACGAAGGCGTATCTTTACGCGATCCCGAGAGTATTGTATAAAAAGCATAAAATCCGCCGTTACGGTTTTCACGGGACATCGCATGATTACGTCAGCAAGAAAGCGGCCGAATATCTCGGACGCCCGCTCGATCAGCTGAAAATCATTACTTGCCATATCGGGAACGGGGCCAGCTTGACGGCCGTGCGCTACGGGGATTCGGTAGATACGAGCATGGGAATGACCCCGCTTGAAGGTTTAATGATGGGGACGCGCAGCGGCGATCTCGATCCGGCGATCGTGCCGTTTACGATGAACAAGGAAGATTTGACCTTGAACGAGGTTAATTCGATGCTGAACAAGCATAGCGGGCTGCTGGCGATTTCCGGAGTCAGCAGCGATATGCGCGAAATAATCGACGGCATGGAAGAAGGAGACGCCAACTCCAAGCTTGCTTTCGATATGTACGAATATCGCATCCGCAAATATATCGGCGCCTATACGGCGGCGATGGACGGTGTCGACGCGATCGTCTTCACGGCCGGGGCGGGCGAGAATGCCGTCGTGCTTCGCCAGCGCATTTGCGAGCAGTTGACGTTCCTCGGCGTCGAACTTGACGCGGAGGCCAATCTGGTTCGCTCGAAAGAGCCGCGCCGCATATCGACGGCGAATTCGAAAGTCGAAGTGCTTGTCGTGCCGACGAATGAAGAATTGATGATCGCGCGCGATACGAACCGGCTCGTTCTGGAAGCACAAAACAAATCGTAAGGGAGTACGATGTCGATGACGAATAAAAGCGTAATATCCGATTGCGGCCGCCATGTCGGCCAAACGGTTACGATCGGCTGCTGGGTGCATAACAAGCGTTCCAGCGGGAAAATCCAATTTCTGCAGCTGCGTGACGGAACAGGTTATATTCAAGGCGTTGTCGTCCGCAGCGAAGTATCGGACGAACTGTGGGAATCGGTCAAAAGCTTGACGCAGGAAAGCTCGCTATACGTTACCGGAATCGTGCGCGAAGAGCCGCGCAGCCAATCCGGATACGAACTAACGGTAACAGGGGTGGACATCATTCATTTGACGGAGGATTATCCGATCACGCCGAAAGAGCATGGCGTCGATTATTTGATGGACCGCCGCCATTTATGGATCCGTGCCCCGCGGCAGCGGGCGATTCTCGTCATTCGCGCGCAAATTATTCGGGCGATCCAGCAATTTTTCGACGAACGCGGATTTACGCTCGTCGATCCGCCGATCTTGACGCCCTCGTCTTGCGAAGGAACGACGAATCTGTTCCATACGAAATATTTCGAAGAAGACGCGTACTTAACCCAAAGCGGGCAGCTGTACATGGAAGCGGCGGCGATGGCGCTCGGGAAGGTATATTCCTTCGGGCCGACGTTTCGCGCCGAGAAGTCGAAGACGCGCCGGCATCTAATCGAGTTCTGGATGATCGAACCGGAGATGGCTTTCGTCGATCACGAAGAAAATTTGCGGGTACAGGAACAATTCGTTTCCTATGTCGTACAATCGGTATTGCAGCATTGCCGCAAGGAACTGGAAACGCTTGGCCGCGACATTTCGAAGCTGGAAAGCATCAAGGAGCCTTTTCCGCGCATTACGTATGACGAGGCGATCGAGTTTTTGCATGGACAAGGATTCGATATTCCTTGGGGCGAAGACTTTGGCGCGCCGCATGAAACGGCGATTGCGGAAAAATACGACAAACCGGTATTCATCACCCACTACCCTACGCAAATTAAAGCGTTCTATATGAAGCCGGATCCGAATCGCCCCGAAGTCGTCTTATGCGCCGATATGATCGCGCCGGAAGGATACGGGGAAATCATCGGCGGATCGCAGCGGATCGACGATCCGGAATTGCTCGCGGAACGTTTTCAAGAACATGAGCTTTCGACGGAAGCGTACCAATGGTATTTGGATTTGCGCAAGTACGGTACGGTGCCGCATTCGGGATTCGGCCTCGGCTTGGAACGGACGGTCGCCTGGATTTGCGGTTTGGACCACGTCCGCGAAACGATACCTTTCCCGCGGATGCTGTATCGGTTGTATCCGTAACGAGCGTTGTGCATATATAGAGAACAGCAAGGGAGGCCGATATTTCGGCCTTCCGTTTCATATATCGGTTCGGGGAGGAGCATCGAAGTGAGCGAAGAAATGTGGAAGGCGTATGCCAAAGGAATTTCATCCGGCATGGAAGAAGGCGGCGTGAATATTCCGTATGCGCTCTTGCGTCATTACCGCAAATGGAAGCTAAGCGATACGGAAGTGATGCTGCTCATCCATTTATCCGGCTTTAAACAGCGGGAGCAGAAAGATTTTCCGACGATCGAGGAACTGCAGGAGCGAATGGGCGCCGATCCGGAAATGACGATTCAGGCGCTGCAGCGCTTGATGAAACTCGGATTTCTAACGATAGATGAAGATATCGATCCCGATACGAACATTCAGTATGAAAGCTATAATTTATCCGGTTTATATGACAAATTGGGAGAAAGCGTTGCGGAGGAGGCAAGGCTGCGGAAGCAGCGGCGACGGCAGGAAGCCGTGCCGCAGGCGGCAGCGCTTCAAACGGAAAGCGAAACGGAAAGCGCCAATTTGTTTACGATTTTCGAACAGGAATTCGGCCGGCCGCTATCGCCGATGGAATGCGAGACGATTGCCGGTTGGATCGATAAAGACCGTTATCCGGAACCGTTAATCTTGCTGGCGCTCAAGGAAGCGGTTTTTGCCGGCAAAGTTCATTTCCGTTACATAGACCGCATTTTGCTCGAATGGATGCGCAATCGCGTCCGCACTGTCGAAGAGGCGAAAGCCTATACCCAAAAGTTTCGTTCCGGAGGCAGAACGTAGCCGTTTCCTATTATCGCGATCGGCAATAATTGCCGGAATACCTCATAGACTAAGAAGACAATTTCTTATCTAAGTCCAGCGGTAAGATGTCAAGTCCCTGATTCTTGAGAATTGGAAATTTTCTTGGCCGTAAAGCAAGGGAGTCAGGGAAAATGACAGCACCAAACTAAACCCAGCCCGAAAATCAAGTCATTTACC
>NZ_CAKKLI010000005.1:0-221364 GCF_918697855.1 Paenibacillus sp. CECT 9249
ACAACTCGGTTGTGAGTCGAAGTTTTATCGCGGGGATGCGAAGCGTCAGTTGCATCGGGAGATTGAGCTCATGCGAGGAATTCATGGATTGCAGCCCGTCGTGGTCGTGGATGAAAGTCATCTTTTGGATCGTGAGATGCTGGAAGAGGTTCGCTTTCTTCTGAATTTTAAGATGGATGCACAAAGCCCAATGGCTCTTATCCTTGTCGGGCAAAGCGAACTCTGGGATCGCATTAACCTACAAGCTTACGCTGCAATTCGTCAACGCATCGATCTGCAATGCAAACTTCCGCATTACGACCGGGCCCAAACAGGAGCTTACATCGAGAGACACATGACCTATGCCGGTGCGGAACGGGACATATTCACCGACGGAGCCATTGATGACATCTATCGCTTTTCTAGTGGAGCAGCTAGGCTAATCAACAAAGTATGCACCCATTGTTTAATCTATGGGGCCCAGAACAAACACCGCATCATCGATGATCATATGGTTAAACGCGTCATTCAGGGAGAATTATCATAATTCCCCCTCTCGTATATCCGGATGCGGTCAGATTAACCGTCAATAGCAGGATAACTTACACCATCAATCTCCGGACATTATGCGTTAGCAATAACACTGCGCCTTTACACGAGCAACTAGTTCTAAAGGACGGAATGGTTTAGTGATATAGTCATCAGCACCTAATGTCAGCCCGGTAATCTTATCGATTTCTTCTTCTTTGGCTGTCAGCATGATAATTGGAAAATTATGCTTTTCCCTAATTTTCCGACAGACAGTAAAACCGTCAATATCTGGTAGCATAACATCAAGTATCGCAAGCTCCAACTGTTTTGAATCAACACATCGTAACGCATCTTGACCGTTATAAAATTTGTAAACTGTAAAACCTTCATTTTTTAGATAAACTTCAATTAGATCTGCTATAGCTTGTTCATCGTCGACAACTAAAATATTGATACTCATAAATTTTTTCCCTTCTTTCTACTTGCCAATTGTCTTTTTATACCTCTGTTGATTAGATGAAGTCTTTTCAATAGCTTTTATATTACCTTCCGTTTTATTTACGTAGTTTAAAAATAAAGTCCCAAGCAGAAGTCGATCCTTTCTGGGTATTCTATTCCATACATAACCCTTGAACAGATCTTTAACAAGAAAGACTTCACCTGCATTCAAGTTTTCAGTTTCCTTAATAGCTTCTTCTAGTAGCTCATTAACATCACTCATGTTGTCATCTCCTTATCAATAACAATATCAACAACATTGTTATTAAGATTATATGCCTTTTACCAATTCCAATCAATGAAAGAAAACCACCAATCAAGAGAATATATCTCCTGAATGGTGGTCATTCATGAAGGTTATGTTTATACATCTACTTCTACACCAGATTTAAATTCAATAGTTAGTTTGTCATCATAAACCGTTATTTTCTCTATAAGTCTCCTTACTAGTTGCTCATCATACTCCTCAAGGAGGGTGGCTCGAGAGGATAGTATTGATGTCTTTTGAGTATGTCTGTTCTCGGGAACATATCTACCAATCGTACTGTCTGCGCAAAGGAGCGGGGACATAAGTCCCTAGAAAAGGTCGTATGAAATTACGAAAAATCGTTCTTTTCATGCGATTTATTGGATAAAAGAAAAGGAGCACTGGTTGCCGCTAAAATAGAAATACTTTTCTATCCTTATCCATTAATGCCGATTTATAAATCATATATTTCGTTTAATAAGTTCCTTCTTCTCCTTGAGATGTTAGAATTAACGGCCCAGCTTTAGTGATTGCCAAGCTATGCTCATATTGACAACTTAAACTGCCATCTAGAGTTCTTGCTTCCCATCCATTAGACATCATCTTTACTTGCCCATCACCCACATTCACCATGGGTTCAATCGTGATGACCATTCCCTCTCTCAGACGAACCCCTTTCCCAGGTGTCCCATAATGAGCAAAGAAAGGTTCCTCATGGATACTAGGTCCAATTCCATGAGCAATAAAATCTCGTACGACGCTGTACCCTTGTGCTTCTACATAAGCTTGTATCGCATGACCAATATCTCCAGTCCGATTACCAACCTGTGCTTGCTCGATTCCAAGATAAAGAGCTTTTTTAGTTACCGCCATCAAATTGTCAACTTCCGGTGTGCTTGCACCTACTACATAAGCCCAACAAGAGTCCGAGATCGCGCCATTTAAATTGACACACGTGTCAACTTTAACCAAATCACCTGACTTTAAGACTTGTTTTTTAGGGAATCCATGACAAATTTCGTCGTTCACACTGATACATGTAGCATACTTATAACCTTCAAATCCAATTTGGGCAGCAATACCTCCATGACTTTCGATGTATTGACGCACAAAAACTTCAATGTCCCAGCTGGTAATTCCCGGCTTGATAAAATCTCGTAGATGGATATGAACATCGGCTAATAACGATCCAGATTCAGCCATCAACTCAATTTCTCTTTTAGATTTTAAGGTAATCATGTGTACTCCCGCTTTCAAATTTTTATAAGATTTTGTTGCAAAGTTTCAAACTGATTTAATTTCCCATATTTCTACCGAAGCTTTCAGCCAGAATGCCGAGTAGCCTTTTTATTTCTCTGCAGTCCAAAAAAGAAGAAGATTTATTCTTTACATCCTAGGAAACATAGCAGTATACGATGGCTTTTTTAGGAGAGCGTCGTCCGTTGGAGCAGATCCATAAATATATATAACATTCTTTTCGCTCTGATAAAAATCCGTTTTCTCGAATGGACGCTCTAATATCCTCATGGCATCTTCCCTTTTGATATTAAAAAAAGCTATATACCAACTATCCCTTTTCCCTTCAGTCTCTTTAGAAAGATAGATTCTGTCCATTTGCTTTCAATTTTTTTGATAACGATAGACCTCAGCAAAACAAATCCTCCTCAAGCTTCATAATAGCTAGATGTCTTCTTTCTGAGGTGTGTTCGGTTATTTAGATGTGCTTTCACTAGTAGTATCCTTTAATAATTCTTCAAACCATTGAACGTTTACGACATGATGAGAACGGGAATTTTCCAACATCTTTTTAAAATAAGTAGGGATAGCTTCATTATGTTGAAGTGTTTGATCTAATAAAAAAAATTTCTTTTTCGTTTGTTCAATTTGTATTTTTATTAGCTTTATAAATTCTTCTTTTTTATATTCGTTAGCAAATAACATCGCTGCATAAAAAGAGAAATTGATATAATCGGTCTTAGATCCATACTTTACCATTAATTTTTCGAATTCTTTGTTTCCTTGTTCTGTAATGATATAATTATGCTTTTCTCTCGTGTCATCCAGTTGATCAATTTTTTTAATATATTGCTTTTCTTCTAATTGTTGCAGATTATAATAGAAGGATCCTTTTGTATAGTTTACGATATATTTATAATGACGCTCCTCCATTAAGGCTAATAATTCGTACCCATAGGAACCCGGTTTTTGCTTTAATAGACCTAAAATTAGTAGTGGAATCAAAAAAACGCCCTCCTTACACCTCGAACTCATATACTGTTATGCTACACCTTACCCCTTAGAGATTTGTTTCAGATGTGTTTCAAAATGAGAATAGGAAATTTTACCTAACGCCAATTCCAGACTTGCCATATATATCTTTTCTGTTTGGGTATGTGGTCGCTCATCATGAAGCTTGATCCATTCATTTTCATTATTTAATGGATTTAATATATGCTGCCTATTAGAGAAAGCTACAAAATATCGTAAGCCAAATTTTCTTTGTGAAATTGCATCGATGTGAATACCATCAGGATTAGATGTTAAACCTTCTGCTGTGACAAAGTAACAATTATCTTGTTCGAAAGCAAATTTTTGCAATTCTTGATTGATGAAATTATATTCTGTACAATTTTTCCCGAACCCCTCTTTACCTAGAAAATCTCCTAAGCCACCAATAATGATCGGTATATTGGGGGCATTTAATTCCTCTCTAAAAGCCTTCATAATAGAAAGTAATTTTTGGTAATAGACTTTATACTTCCCATTCATACTATCGCTTTCTCCTTGGTGCCAAAGAATTCCTGTTAATTCACTATTCTCCATAGCAAATTTTGCTTCTGTTATAGCATGTCTAAAAAGAGCCTGATCTACATGCCACTCATCCAGTGTACTGCCACCTTCCGCACAAGGAATTAAGCCAATCGTCTCTTCTGGATTTTCATGACACCATGCATCTGCAAAGGAACCAGCTAGACTGATTCCAGAAACAGGGCGATCATAATTAATGGGTTCCGTCATCATTTGCCATCTTCCATTACGCAACATTTTAATTTTTTCATTATAAATGGGAGGTACATCCTGGATGAACCCTCGCCCTGCCATATTAGATTGTCCTATCATTAAAAATGATTTCATCATTTTCTTCATCCTTTCTTTCTATTTGCTATTTACGAAGAAATACTTCCAAGCTTCAATAAATATTGTGGAGATACTCAGTTAATTGACTGCTTCGTTCAATTTTCTTGAGTTATAAAAATGATCATAGTCTAATTAGACGAATATCATATAAGCATTATAGTCTAATTAGACTTATTGTCAACAATATTTTTTGACGAGACTGAGACCTATTCATCCATTATTTTTACATTTACGCTCTCCAATTGATTTCTGAGCTAATTAATCGTAAAAAATAGCCGACTAAGGGAGATACGTTACTTCAAACCCCAGTTGGCATTAATTTTCAGTAAACTATAATTTAATTTATTTCTTGATATTATCGATAAGAGGGAACACATTCACTAGCTTTTAATTATTTTTTATGACTCAACAAACGTTGGAAAAATGTGGTAAAATTTACATCAAGAATAACAGATAGTAACAGACCAATCTTATTTTATAGAAAACAGACAGATAATATATAAAGGCAAGAAATTCTCATTTGGTTAATGAATGAAACTAGCTTTAACACTAGACATTGCCTTTTTTGATTCTATCACTTTTAAAACTGATAAACCATTCTCAACAATGTAATTTTCTGAAACATTAAAATAGGGATAGAGTATAGATATCCCCTATCCCTATTATCCTCTTGACATGAAATGCTGATTTTTGATTCATCAGCATTCCTTAACAATGAACTCACTCTTTTAAACGTATAGTTTCCTAAATAAATTTTTCATTCTACCTTTAATCTTTAGTTTTTATTTCTTTAATATGGTTTGACGACTACATCATCCATTAAATAATCTATAGCTTTTAAAAAGAGAGAGAGCTTGAGAATAATTTATTTGCTTTTCTATAGTAATTCCAGCTTTCGCTAACGATCTTCTCAATTGATTTTTTGTAAATATCAAATGAATATCTCCCGATATCCACGCTTCAATAAATTTTTTATATTCCTCTCTTTCTTTTTTACTGAAACGATTTGATCTCCGTACCAAACGAACCAATGCACATTGAACATTTGGTTTAGGATGAAAATAATAATTCGGAATCTTTTTTAGTATATGGACTTCTACCTCTGGCAACAAAAGAGCCCCAAGTAATCTTGATGAATCCATCAGTCGCAAAGCAAAACCATACTCAACAATCAAATCAATTTGATATGCACGACTATGAAAAACAACTTTCCTCACTATGTCGGTACTAATGTTAAATGGAATATTTCCAAACACCCGATATTGTATATCTTTATTGGGAAACGAGTATTTCAAAACATCCACGTGGTATACTCGCACATTGGCGTACGTTTTTAACTTCTTTTTCGCTTTTTCAGTTAAATACTTATCTTTCTCTATAGAGATAACTTTTTTCGTTCGTTTTGCTAAAGATTCCGTTAAATGACCTTTTCCAGTACCTATCTCGTAGACAAGATCATCTTCTTTAAAGTTCAAATTACAAATGGTCCTATAAACTGCACTTATTCTTCTGTAATCGCTCGTTCCATGATTTCTTGAACGATTGATGTTTTAGCATCCGCGTAATGCTGAACATGACGCCTTTTCTTCTTAGCAAGAGTTCGTTTGACTTGTCCATATTTGTCACGATCTTGCTAATTAGACAATAATAAAAGGCAGAGTATACGTGTCGTAGGGGAGGATAGCCACTATGATAATGCCTGTGCTGAAAACTTCTTAAGTTGTTTAAAGTGTGAATGTACTAACTTTTATCAATTTTGATATAGAGAAGAAGCTAAACTCATTATTTTCAAACCTATTGGGGCTATTACAATCGTCAAAGGGGACCTATGTTTTGGGCAATGCAACAATGCTCAATTAGGCACATTTAATTTGCAACAAACAGACCTAGAGCTTTAAATAGATAACTCCTGCTATCTATATATGTAATTTAAAAATACAATCATAAATTGAATACTAACAGTCATATTGCTTACTGTTTTGTAACACTAAAAATTCTATGTAATAAAGTGACCTTCTCCGTTAAGGAGAAGACCTACACTATCAAAAGTCTTGATGAATCAAAAAAGGTAACTAAGTGACTGAGATTTTACGCACGAACTGAATTCCAGCAGATATTGAGTATATTCTTCTTTTTCTGGTCGTCCAATTCATATTTATTGCTTTTATATCCGTTGATAACAGAAATCAAAATACCTGTAACAATTTGTATCAGGATGGGGACTTCCATATCCAAAATGATTTTTTGTTCTTTCCCTGCTTTAAAAGTTTCTCCCAATGCAGTTGTAAAATCATTTGTAGAGCAATCCTCTGGTTTAATCTTATGGAGCAAATGTGAATACTGAGAAACAAAGTTGTTTTCATCATAATTTCGGATTATATAATCCAAATATCCGCTCAGTAAATGGTTAAACCTTAGTCTAACGTCCGCATTATTATCATATCCGGCAATAATTTCGTCAGACATTCTCTGCATAATCTGTTGAAACAACTCGTAAAGCAATTCATCTTTGCTGGAGAAATAATTATAAAGAGTCCCTGATCCAACTCCCGCCCGTTCAAGAATCTTTGAAAGTGTAACAGACTGCATACCATGTTCAATCATTAGTGCTAATGTAGCATCAAATATATCATCTTTCTTACTCATCGTCTTCACCTCATGGAATATACATTCCATATTGTAAGATAAATCATTAGGGTTTGTCAATCAAATCAATAACATTGACAAAGGAGAAATTTAGAATTATAATCTTTTTTGGATTGAACATTCAATCCAAAAAGATGCTTTTTTATTTTATACTACATGATTTCCTATACTAAACAAGAAAGGAAGGATTTTTATGTTAAAAGTTTGGTTTATAACTGGTAGTTCCAGAGGATTAGGGCGCAGTATAACAGAAGCCGCACTCAAAAAAGGGGACAAAGTCATTGCCACTGCGCGCAATCCTCAAAAGTTGGCTGATTTAGTACAACAATATGGCGATCAAATTCATCCGCTGGATTTAGATGTTACAAACGAACATGCCGTATTCGAAGTAGTTGAACAAGCCCACCGAATTTTTGGAAGACTTGATGTAGTGGTTAATAACGCTGGATACGGAAATATCGCATCCATTGAAGATGGATCTCTTGATGATTTTCGTGCTCAAATGGATACCGTCTTTTAACGTAGACTATCGATAGAAAAACAAAAAGTGCAATGGAAAATAAAAAAAGAGCCAAACCCTTGATATACAAAGGCGTTTCTAGCTCTCCTACAATTACTCCCCTTTTAATAATAAATTAATTTTTTGATTTTAATTTTGTTCTTTAACAAAAATAGCACGGAAGATATCGCCGTGCAGTATTCTCCGACCGTTCTTTCTCATGAGCAAGAAAATTTTCCATAATAAATAATAGTAATTCATCTTGTTTGAGAAATAATGTCTTAGTGCTCTGGTAGGCATTCCAGCTTCAGATGCAATTCTTCGGATAGATGCTTTTTCAATGCCTTCCGTTTCAATAATTTTCCAATGTGTTTCAGCGATCATTTTTCTTTTGTGATCATGATCAACTATTTTCGGCACTCAAATCACCTCTTGCTTTTATTTCGCACACTGTGTTATTATCGTTTCATCACAGTGTGTGAAATAAATAAGGGGGATGTTTAGGTTCTAAAATCACTCATTGGAACATTAAAGCGGATGGACATTAATAAAGTGGTGAAATAGGACCTTCTTAAACAATTAAATCATTTGTAAGGTACATTAAACTTCCTTTAACCGAACAAGTTTAATAAATGGTTTTATGAACTGTTTGGGGGATATGAAAAGGAATCTTAGAAATGAAACGAAGATAGTCATGAGCAGTGCCTACTTTTTTCAGGGAAAGGAGATTGAAATAGATGGATCTTCATTACGAAATTAAAGGAAACGGAAAGCCGGTTATACTCCTTCATAGTGGAGCTATGGATTCACGTGACTGGGAATTCATCACACCACATCTTTCAAAGTCGTTCAAAGTAATCACTCTTGATGTCCGGGGTGCAGGAAGGTCACCCATTCCGAATGAACCCATTGATTATGTTGAGGATCTTAGAAAACTTTTGGACCATCTTAAAATTAAGAAAGGTGCTCTCGTTGGACATTCCCTAGGCGGACAAATTGCAACTGATTTTACTCTGACCTATCCGAAAAGGGTTTCTCAACTGGTATTGGTCGCTCCAGGCCTGTCGGGGTTTAAATTTTCTTCCGAACATGCGGAATTAGAGAGCCGAGTTTCTAAAGCTGCACCAGATGTCGAGAAAATGACTAATATAACATTAAGTGAGCCTTCCTGGAGCGTTTCTATCGGAAAAGCATACGATTTATTGCGCGAAATGATGATACATAATATTCAAAAGACCTTTGATTGGAAAACATTCGAAACTGTTTCCTCCAATTCAGCGATGGAAAGATTGGGAGAAATTAAAACGAAGACACTTTTTATCATAGGCGAGGAGGACTCAGAAGATCTCTTTAAAATCGCACAATTATATAAGGAAATTCCCAATATTAACTTTGTGCGTATACCTGGCGCTAATCACATCATCACTTTGACCCATCCTAAGGACGTTTCCGACCACATCAGTCATTTTTTGAGCTTACTAGAATGGTAATATCACGAAAACACAGATAAGGGATCAGTTCCAGTTCGGGAAAATCGCAAATGGAAGCAATCCCACCAGAACGTTGTCCTGAATGTGGTTTTGACAAGTATATAAGCATAGCTTACGAAAGCAATTGATTATGGATTTTGACTACGTATCATTCAAAGAGTGAGAATACCAATTTGAGACTCCTAAATGACTTGGGATAGATGAAATACATTAAATATGCCTTTACAGTTATATTCCGTTTGTGTTATATTCAAATCACAAGAATTAAGTCAAGTGTCAGAGAGGGGATGCGATGATAAAAATAGATATTTTTTTAATGAGGTGAGCGACATGTCAGGTAAAATTCCAGGCATGAATGCATCTATGATGGGGGCATTGGCTGAACCTAATCGGATGGCAATCATTGAATTGCTGCGTAATGGGCCTTTAACAGTAGGAGAAATTGCTAATCGGTTGGAATTGAGCCAGCCGCATGTTTCAAAGCATTTAAAGGTGCTGAGTGACAATGGAATTGTAAAAGTGAAGCCAGAAGCTAATCGTCGATATTACAAGCTACGGTCTGAGCCCTTCCGAGTAATAGAATATTGGGCGACTTCCTTTCAAAAGAATATGGAAAGGAAACTCGACAACTTGGACGATTATGTACAAGAATTGCAAAACAAACAAAAAAGGAACAAGTGAAAAGTAAGGAGGAAAAATTATGCCAAATAACAAAATGGTTTCAAGAGTAGAGAATGAAAGGTTTCTTGTTTTAGAACGAGTTTATGATATGCCACGTGATCAACTATTTCAACTATTTAAGGAACCAGAGCATTTAAAGCGCTGGTGGAGTACGGATGGTTGGGAACTGCCCGTTTGCAACATGGACTTTCGCCCAGGAGGCGTATGGCACTATTGCATGAAATGTGTTGATAAGAATCAAGAAGAATATGGAATGGAATCTTGGAACAAAACCATTTATAAAGACATTATTGAGCCAGAAAAGATTGTTTATAACGATTATTTTTCGGATGCAGAAGGTAATATCAATGAGTCCATGCCTTCTCCAGAGGTCACGATGGAATTCATCGATTTAGGCAGTCAAACAAAATTGGTCAGCCGTTCTGAATTCGATTCTGCGGATTCCCTGCAAGCTGTTTTGGACATGGGATTGTTGGAAGGAATCACACAAACGTGGAATAATTTAGATGTACTGGTAGAGAGATTAAATTAGAGAATAAAGCTTTGATCATTTAATATGATTTTTGACAAAACACTCACAAAGGGCTGTCTAATAAGTCTCGAAAATAAAACAAGAGGGGAAAATATCTTTCTTCCTCTTGTTTTTCGTTTCTAAAAAATCTTCGAAAAGTAGCCTGCGAGGTTCAGCTAATTTCAGGATACTGTAGACCAATGCCAATAATTTGGCGATCCTATTAAAAGGGAATAAGGTAGGCAAGGTAACCTAGATGATTGTTTCTAAATGATAACAGATTACTTCTTTTACCTTTTCTGGAGAGTAAACATCAGGTCTTAACAGGGCATGAATGAACAAGCCATCAATTAATGCCGATAGCCTACTTATCTCTAATTGTACATTAATTGAATCAGATAAAATTCCTTGTAGAACTAATATCTCAATCATTGAATTTGCTAATTTATAGGTAACTTAATTATTATTCATTTGTTTCTCCCCCATACCTTATTTTTTTAAAAAATGAGATCTGGAAAATTGCACCTATTTTCCGCAGGAACATAAAAGATTTTATTCATTGATTAGTGCAGGTATTCTTTTCACACGTTCAAGATGCAGAACGTTTTCCATCCATTTTGTTAGTATAATAGTTGGTGAATCCAAAAATAAGCGGAGCAAACACAAGGATTGGAATGCCCCATACAATTAAACTGACAGATTCAATTTGAAGAAGTCTTGGTGCACCAAAGACGGCAAATGCAGTAACGGTTGCGATACAGCATGATAGCATACCTATTATATGTTCCACTATCCAATGAGATCTTCTGGTTGGAGCAGACAGCCAATATTGCAGTTGGATTCCTCCCAAAAACACACCTATAATAGGGAAAAACTTCAATAACGGAAAATCAATCTTCCAACCGTATATGCTAATTGCGATACCAAAGGTAAGTAATAGTATCGGAAAAAACAAATCAATCACATGCTTGTGAGTATTTCGGCGTCTTTTATATCGAAGGACTCGTATGCCATACCATGCTGCTCCTCCACTTAAAATAGCAATAAAAATCAGAAACCAAGAAAATGGAACATCCTCTGCGTGAAATGACGGATCCCAAGCAAGGCGGTAAATCCCCATATATAATGCTGAAATGGATACAATGCTCATGGCAACCACATATACCCAACCACTACGTCGTGCGTCTTTCTCCCTTTCTTCGTAACTATTGGAACCCAAAACACACATAATGCTAAAAATCCCCCTAAAACATGAGACCACCGAGCAATCATAAACATAAACTCCATCAATTCTCATCCCCCTTACAGGATACCTTTACATATTCTAAAATTTTTTCAATAAACGAGTCATATAGCTAATTTTATATAGACTTCTAGTTTTCATGAAGTACGTTCATACCGCAAGATTCTCCTGGCCAAGGGAATCTTATTTTTGTGTCAGGAAATTGAACACTAGAAACAGTAAGCTGTATTTCTTATAAGTCGATACCCTATTTTTCCTACTAAAAATGTTCCCTGCCAAAATTTTTTATTGACAGGGTTTTTGGCAGGGAACTATATTATTTTTAATCAATATGTCCGTTTTAAATTAGGGTAAATGCTGTTAAAACAGCATTCCCACTTCAAATTAAGTTGTAGTTTTATTCCCATCAAATAGGATTAACAAAACCTACAAAGTGCTATTGTATTTCCTCAATTGGCACATTCTTTATATGTGTTGCAATCCACCAAATGTGCCCAAAGGGATCCATTACACCTCCACGTCGATCGCCTTCAATATGATCTTCTACGGGCTCCAGTTCCTTTGCTCCTGCATCAATAGCTTGTGCAAAAAGTGCATCTGCGTCCTCAACATAGAGAAAAATATGCATCCCAGCTCCTTTAAGAGACTGGGGGCTCTGCATAATCGGGTATGCTGGAAACTCATCAGCAATCATGATTGGTGAATCACCGATTTTGATTTCTGCATGCTGAACTTTACCGCTGTTATCTGTAACACGCATCTGTTCAGTAGCTCCAAATGCCTTTTTATAAAATGAAATGGCAGCTGTTGCATCTTTGATAATCATGTACGGTGTCACTGTGTGGTATCCTGCTGGAATGCCTTTTGTATTCGATGTCATGAAATATTCCTCCAATGAATTTAAATTTGGATGCAATTATTCCAAAGAAACAGGTCAGATATTGGGAATGATTGCATCAAATTTATTCTAAATTACGGTGGAATGAATTGTATTGTAAAAAAATGACCCTATTTAAGTGGAACGTGATTTTGTTGTTTCTCTTGATTCATGTGGTAGACTGTTGGGCTAAGACCAGAAAATGCATGAAAATCGTGGATGAAATGGGCCTGATCATAATAACCGCAAGTTAACGCAAATGTTGTCCAATCAATTTGCTCTCCATCATTAATGAGCTGAAGTACATTCTGAAAACGTTGGATGCGGTAAAATTGTTTGGGTGTCATTCCCACTTCTTCCTTGAATACCTGAATAAAACGGCGTGAACTCAAACTAATTTGATCAGTCACATCAGCAATTTTTAACTGATAAGGGAAATCCTGAAATTTCTTTAACGCGAAGACAACTGCTGGATGAAGAGCTGAGGCTTGATTTATCATCTCCAATAAGTAATGTTCAAGAACTCTAAATTTGGCAGCTGGCATTTCAACTTCAAGAAGCTGATCTCGCATTTCGACCGCTTTTGCCCCCCAAAGTGTTTCTAGAGATACGTGCCTATTATATAATTCATTGGCTGATATATTAAGAAATGGAAAAGCACCACCTGGCTTAAAGTGAATCCCTATTGTGGAAGCTTGACATGCTGTGTCGATAACAGTAAAATCTGAATGCGGTCCAGAAATCACGCTCCCACGAAAACTTTTGAATCGGTCCTGATTCTTTTGATCGTATACCTTTATCAAGTCCTCTTCTAGATTGATAACTAATTCCATAGAGCCGTCTGGAAGGACGCGTTCCATTTCATGAGGCGGCTTATAACTTTTGTAATACCAAAAAATATTTATAAAATTCGACAAGGGAGGCGGGGGGTGGTAGGTTTGAAAAACAACCATAGCAATCACTACCTTTAATTTATTCTAAAAAGCACCATTATTGTTGGCTTGAAATAAAATTTCGATCAACAATGTCATTTAAATCCTTATTTTTTAGGGTATTCGGATTATTTGGTAGAAAAGGACTTATAATTAACCCTTTTCCATTTTCTTAATAAGTGTAGAAAAATCAAGTTGCCTGTTATGACGTGATAACAGGACTTTTTATTTTACAAACTTATCTTACTGATAAATAATATTATTAAATACCTTCACCCTTATAAAAGGAATTTGTAAGTTTCAACCCTTCTTCTCATCGACCACATTTGCTCTCTCCATAATTTCCTGTACTATTGAACCTTTTGCATCCGCATAGTCTTGGACGTGTTTCCATTTACGGTGAGCTAAGTTACGCTTTACGTTTGCATACTTATCTCGATCGGAATGGTTAATTCTTAGCCAATTGCGAAACCGCAACATTCGGTCTATCTCAGATGAGCCTTTACTAAATACGTGTAAATTAATATCTGTATCGGGGCCTTTAAAAAGTCGGTGTTGAAACCAATCTGGTTCTCGAATACGTAAAGTGTAGCCGGCTTCCTCCAAGTCAGGAACATAAGCACTTTCGTCAGCAGAATCCTTCACAACCAATAGAATATCAATAATTGGCTTAGCACATAAACCTGGCACTGAAGTTGATCCAACGTGCTCCAATTGAAGTACTTTTTTACCAAGTATGGAATAAATTCTTTTAGCCTCTCGGTCAAATAACTTCGGCCATTTCGGATCATAGTCAAGGAGCGTAATTTGTGCATTGTGAGATTTTAGCTCTCCAACCATTACTTCTTGCAGTTTTTCTTCATTTTTAGATTTTAAATTATCGTGCATCAAAGTCAATTAAATCTCCCTCCAATAGCATTCAAACGTACCGCACTTTTCAACATACCACCCATGGAAATATATCTAGCCACTTCAAGATAAACAATATGGTAGATAATGCTCATCCATAATGTTCCTGTATACTTTTTATATAGCTGTAGAGCAATTCCAAAAGTAAAGAGAAGTATAAAATAATCTATAGTTATTGTAAATGGCTCATCAAAGAATATTGACGCCAATGCCATCACTGTATGTAATCGGCAAACAAATGAAGATTAACGGTTGCAAAATCAATTCAATTGACTTTCATTACAGAGTGTTTCTAAATGATAACGGATTACTTCCTTCACCTTTTCTGGAGAGTAGACATCAGGTCTTAACAGAGCATGAATGGACAATCCATCAATTAATGCCGCTAGCCTACTTTTTTCTAATTTTACATTAGTTGAATCAGATAAAATCCCTTTTAGGACTAATATCTCAATCATTGAATTTGCTAATTCATATGTACCGTTAGTCATTTCATCTTTCTTTTCTTTTAATGTATCACTTGTAAGTGACTGAAGTGCAAGAATCCACCAAACACTCGTTTCGATTTTCTTTTCTTCATCAATTGGTACAAGCTCCAATAAAACCTCTTCGACAGCCTGCAATGGATTTTCTGACCAACTTTTACTTTGAGATCGTTTTTTACCTTCTTCCAGATAATAATCCATGATAAATAATAACATTTCATCCTTAGTTGAAAAATAATGTCTTAACGCTCCAGCAGACATGCCTGCTTCAATCGCAACTCTTCTTATGGAGGCTTTTTCTGTTCCCTCTTTCTTAATTATATTCCAAGCGGCTTCAGCAATTGACTTTCTCTTTTTTTCATGATTAACAATCCTTGGCATAAAAATCACTTCCTTTTATTAACACAGTGTGTTATTATATTTTTAACACAGTGTGTTATTTAAATTATAACATATAAAAAGGGGGGACTCTACATTTGATTGAAAGTATTGAAGCATTGATGCCTTCTTCATCAATAGACACATCGATAGCTTTGCTAATTATTTCTATTTGCGCATTAATTGATATATTAAGTCCTGGTGTACTTGCTGTAACAGCTTATTTATTATTGACACAGCCTAATCAATTATCTTCTCGCTTGCTTGTTTTTTTATTTATTACGCAGTTTGGCTACTTCGTAGTGGGCTTATTCCTATACTTTGGTGGAGATTCACTATTGAAAGGAATTGGAAAATTATCTGAATTTGACTTTATCAATTGGTTTTATCTCCTTTTTGGAGCAGTTATGGCTCTAATTAGCTTCTGTAAACCAAATGATAATACAAAAAAACGTTTAATTTCATTTATACCCCAAAAAACAACGATGAAAGGGATGATCATGTTAGGTATCATTGTTTTTCTAATTGAATTTGTAACTGCTTTGCCTTACTTTTATTCCATTTTGTTAATGAATCACCTAACAATTGAGCCTTCCTCTTCTATCTTTATTATAATTGGCTACAATCTTGTAATGGTGCTTCCTTCTCTTCTTTTGTTAGGGGTTAATATTATGTTTAAAGAGAGACTGCAACAATTTCTAAATAAAATTAGATCAAAATTAAATGAAGCTCCGATTTCCTCACTCTTGGTAGCGATAGGAGTAGTAGGTGCGGTTTTTTTCAACATCGGTCTTAGAGGCATATTAAATTAAAAAATTATTAATGAGGTGTTCATCATGAAAGAAATTATCAGTGGACTTGGTCTACTTTTCGTTATACAGGGAGTAGGCGGATTAATCAATCATTTGACTAATGGTGGAAAAAGTTGGTTTTTGGTAAATTATATTGATGCGTTTCAGGGATTTGAAATTGTTATGGACATTATATTTATTGTAGTTGGCGGGATCATAAGTTTAGCCTCTTGGAAAATAGGCGGATCAACTAAAAGTGAAAATTAAAATATAGAGCAAATAGGACGGATTATACATAGCCGTCCAGCTTGGCGGATGCTCCGTTGAGATATATTTTTAAATATTAATAGGGGGAACATAAGAATTATGATGAATTCAAGACATATAGGGAGCTCGTCTCTCCAAAAGGAAGGTCGGTTATACTTTATTGATAACCTAAGGGCAGCTCTTACAATGTTAGTAGTGCTACATCATTTAGTGTATTTTTCCATCTATAACGAAGTATTATCACAAGGGTCTATTGGGGTTGTTATGGGCCTTCTATTCCTTGCTTTTAATCAGACTTTTTTCATGGGGACGTTTTTTCTTATTTCCGGATATTTTGTTCCTTCATCTTTTGAACGTAATGGAGCGACCCGATTTATCAAAGATAGATTCATCCGGTTCCTAGTCCCGTTTATCTTCTACGTTCTCATTCTTAGCCAATTTCAATCAATTGAAGCCTATATACTTAACCAGGAGCCATTTACATGGCAAACCTATTTTTCACATTTAACCTATGGCCCGATGTGGTACGTCGAGCTACTTTTCGTATTCGTTTGTTTATACGCAGTCTGGGCGAAGTTTATGAGTAAAAATAAGCTATCAGTAGTTCGTCAGAGTACGCCACCCACCTACAAGATGTTTACCTTCTTTGTCATGATATTAGCAGTAGGATACTTCATCATAAGACTGTGGGTCCCTGCTCTTGATTTACCCGGTGGATCTCCCGGGGTTCAATCATTTGTTGGACTTTTTACAGCAAGCGGCTATGATCTCCCACAATATGTCGGGCTATTCATTTTGGGCATCATCGCTTACCAACGCAATTGGTTTCGAAATACTCCTGATTCTATGGGTAGAGCGGGTTTTGGAATTGCAATTGGAGCATCGATTCTTCTCCTTCCCTTAGTCTTGATATTTGGGGTAGACGGATTACAGTTTTCAGGCGGCTGGAACTGGACATCTTTGGTTTATTCTCTTTGGGAAGCTCTATTTTGTGTTGGCATCATTCTCGGATTAATCATATTCTTTCGCAAAAGAGTTTTTCATCAAGGAAAAGGTTGGAGCTTCTTGTCAACCCATTCCTTCGTGATTTACATCATTCATATACCGATTATCGCTATTGTTATGGCTGGATTGAAGGTCATCCACTTTCCACCATCTTTCATGTTTCTAGCTATGATTCTGATCACGATTCCACTTTGCTTCTTGTTAGGTTATATAATTCGACAGATTCCCTTTGTGTCAAAGATTCTTTAGGGATGGTGAGTTTTAAAGAAAAAAGAGGATACGACGATAACCATATCTGCCCTTATGCTTCTCAAAAATAGAACTAATGAGCCTTTTCTACTTTGGATTTTTATCTGAGTGCTTAAAAGTATTAATTTTATAATAATAAGTGTTACGTGGAATACCGGCAATTTTGAGTAATGCCTTCACAGGATAATCGTGCCTTAGCTCATATACTACTTTTACTTTTTGTCGTATTTTGTTTTCTTCTTGAACTAAGGCTTTCAACTTTTTCAAATAGAATTTTCCATTTAATAATATGTATAAATTTTTACTCCCACCTGGCTTATGTTCAGTTGGGCTTTTTTGTATTTAATGAATATTTTTTAAAATATTGCTCTTATTTTTGGCATTTCATAAAAAATCTTGTTGAAGGTTATGAAAGGGGAAATCATCACCCACCTTTGCAGTTGCGAAGGGAGAGGAAATGCATGATAGAACCAGATCGTACCGAGTGGCAAGTTCGCTGTGCATTTAATGCTTTTTGTAAACGTGTATTGAAGAATGAAGCAATTAATATTTTCAACGAAAGACAACAACGACAAGCAAAGGAGATGACATTTTCTGATCTCACACCACAAGAAGAAAATCAACTCTATACCTTAGATCAGCAATATGAAGGAGAAGAAGGACAAAGTTTTCAAGTGGTTGGAAAGAAAATAACTCCGAAATTACTCGCTGAAGCGTTGCGTACTTTGCCAATAGAAAAGCGTAAGACAGTCCTACTATACTATTTTTTTGATAAATCAGATGTAGAAATAGCCGAACTACTAGAGATTCCTCGTAGTACGGTTCAGTATAGACGGACAAGCTCTTTTAAAAGGTTAAAGCGATTTTTGGAGGAACATGCAGATGACTGGGATGATTGATGCTAACACAAAAGACAACGAATGTGGCTTATTACCGTATCCAATTATTTTAGCTGCAAATAAGGGTGATCCAGAAGCGATGAATTACGTTATTTTGCATTATGGAAGCTATATCGCAAGTTTGTCTATGCGTAAACTTTATGATGAGCGTGGTAATACGTATTGGGGCATTGATGTAGACACACATGATCGTTTACGTTCGAAGCTTATGCAGGGCATTTTAGCTTTCAAGATTTGATTACATGGTTAAGTTTTCCCTTTCACATATATTGTTCTTTGACAAAGAAAGCACAGAAGATAACGCTTTGCAGTATAAACTAAAAAATCAGATACATTTTACTGATGACGAGCCACTTGATTCATACGCCATGACTTTCGTTAGAAACGAGCGATAATCTATGAATCTAATGCAATCGTGGTGGATTGTTGGCGATAACCCATCAGTCAGGATAATGATACTCCCCTATCGTCATGGCTCGAGCGTTCAAAGCGTCGCAAGCTATGAGTAGGGCTGGAAGAAATACTTGCAGGGGTGAAATTCCCGTGGAGCTGTACCAACAGCCGTCTGATTTTTGACTTTCAATTTAGCAAGACAAATTACAGTAACCATCAAGTTATGACAATAGAACCTTTTTATTTTAGTGCAAGGGTCAAATTCACGCAACGTATTAGAATTAGTTTTATAGACGCGATATAATAATAGACAGATATCAAATAGCATATCCTAGTCTATGGAAAGGAGTTCATATGGTTACCGTCACTAAAAAAGACTTGATAGCGCTAGGTTATGGTCCCTCTTTTTCAGCTGATATTATTAGAGAGTGTAAAAAATTAATGATATCAAAAGGGCACACGTATTATCAATCTAAAAAGTTAGATCGTGTTCCTAAAGAAGCTGTAGAGGAAGTATTAGGGATAACTTTAGATGTGTGATTTGTACTTCTTGCACTAATTGCGTAAGGAGTGAAATCATGACTAAAGATATCGTCAAAAAAGCAAAGAACGGAACTTATTATTTTAGGGCAAATTTAGGATATCACCCCATCACTGGCAAGCAAATTCAGAAGTACCGCAGTGGTTTTAAAACTAAAAAAGAAGCAAGGGAAGAATATTCAAGGTTACTACTTACAAAACCAGATGCACTAGAAGAAAAGCAAGATGACGTTTTATTCCAACATTTTATTGAAGATATTTTCTTACCTTGGTACAAAACACAAGTAAAAAGAAGAACGTACGATAATCGATTACCGACTGTAAGAAAACATTTCACTTTTTTTAATAACTTAATCACAACGGAAATTACCCCGATCCATGTTCAAAAATGGCAATTAGCATTATCTAAAAAGAAGTATCGTTCTTCTTATATTAGAAATGTTCAAGGGTTGTTTTCTATGGCAATGGATCGAGCTGTTGTTTTAGGACTAGCTGAAAATAATCCATCGAAAATTGTAGGTAATGTGAAGAAAACAAAGACCAAAATAGACTTTTGGACAAAAGCAGAATTTGAAAAGGTCATCTCTCTTTTCTATAAAGAAGATTATTATCAACATTTTTTATTTATTTCATTGTGGTTTTTATTTATGACAGGCATGCGAATTGGAGAAGCCACTGCGATTCAATGGGAAGATATTGACTTTGACAAAGGTCTGTTATCTATCGATAAAACACTTTACTATAAGAATTTGGATAACTATTCTTTTGTAGAACCAAAAACAAAGGCTAGTGTTCGTCATATTGCATTAGATGGAGATACACTAACGTTACTCAGCGAATGGAAGGACGTGCAGCAATCTGTCGTTCAAACCAATTTTGTAATGAGCTATAATGGTATCCCCACACAAAAGCATACGTTAGCGAATGCCATTACACGTTTTTCAAAAAAAGCTGGGGTTCATCGAATTAGATTACATGCTTTAAGACATTCTCACGCTTCTTTGCTTATTAGTATGGGCGAAAACCCATTAATCATTAAAGACCGCCTAGGACATGAAGATATTGAAACGACACTTGGCACCTACGGACATTTGTATCCTAACAGTAACTTTGAAGTAGCCCATAAATTAGAAGGTATTATGTCTTACCAAACAGCAACAGAAAATGAAGATACTTCACCCAAGAATCAATTCACTGCTCGTTACCTGCGTAAAGGTTTAAAAACAAATAATGCAATAACAATGCAATGAAAATAGAGTAAAGAGCCGAAACCCTTATAAACAAAGGGGTTTCAGCTCTCCGACAACTACTCCCACTCAATCGTCGCAGGCGGTTTCGACGTAATGTCGTAAACGACGCGATTGACGTTGTCGACTTCATTTACGATACGCACTGAAATTTTCTCGAGCACATCCCATGGAATGCGCGCCCAATCGGCGGTCATACCGTCGATCGAAGTAACGGCGCGGATGCCGACGGTATAAGAATAGGTGCGCACATCGCCCATTACGCCGACGCTCTTCATGTTCGGCAAGGCGGTGAAATATTGCCAGATTTCCTGATCCAATCCGGCGTTCGCGATCTCTTCGCGCAAAATCGCATCCGAATCGCGCACAATTTGCAGCTTGTCCTCCGTTACTTCGCCCAATACGCGAATCGCAAGTCCCGGTCCCGGGAACGGCTGGCGCCAAACGATCGCACGCGGCAAGCCGAGCTCTTCGCCTACCTTGCGCACTTCGTCTTTAAACAAGGCGCTCAGCGGTTCGACCAGCTTGAATTCCATATCTTCCGGCAGTCCGCCGACGTTATGATGCGACTTGATCGTATGAGCCGTTGCCGTGCCGCTCTCAACGATATCGGTATACAACGTCCCTTGCGCCAAGAAGTCGAATTTGCCCAATTTTTTCGATTCGTCGTCGAAACAGTATATAAATTCGTTGCCGATAATTTTCCGTTTTTGTTCCGGATCGGATACGCCCGCCAATTTGGACAGGAAGCGATCGCGCGCATCGATTTTGACGACTTTCATGTCGAATTTGCCGACGAACGTGTCCATGACGCCCTCGGCTTCCCCTTTGCGCAGCAAGCCGTGATCGATGAACATGCAAGTCAATTGGTCGCCGATCGCTCTATGGACGAGCATGGCCACTACGGAAGAATCGACGCCGCCGCTTAACGCGCACAGCACTTTGCTGTCGCCGACCTGTTCGCGAATCTCGCGTATGGTATCCTCGATGAACGTTTCCATGCTCCAGTTGCCCGCACAACCGCAAATTTCGTACAGGAAATTGCGGATCATTTCATTGCCTTTGACGGAATGGCGCACTTCGGGATGGAACTGCACCGCGTACAGTTTTTTCTCCCGATGGCTCATGGCCGCAACAGGCGCATGTTCCGTACTGGCGTCGATTTCAAATCCGGACGGCGGATCCACGACGAGATCGCTATGGCTCATCCATACGGTTTGCTTGCCTTCCAGCCCGCGCGCGAGATGGCAGTCGGCGGTGAATTCCACCTCCGCTTTTCCGTATTCGCGTTTATTCGCCCGTTCGACTTTGCCCTGCAATTGGTGGGACATCAACTGCATCCCGTAACAAATGCCGAGAATCGGCACGCCCAAATCGTATACGGCCGGATCGACATGCGGCGCATTCTCTTCATATACGCTGGAAGGGCCTCCGGAGAATACGATCCCTTTCGGCGCAAGCTCGCGAATGCGTTCCACCGGCGTATTGTACGGCAACAGCTCGCTATATACCCCTAAATCCCGAATCCTTCTTGCGATGAGTTGGTTATATTGTCCCCCGAAATCGAGAACAACGATGATTTCATTTGGCTTGTTCATTATCCGTGCGCCTCCCTCAATTCATGAAGTTAATTATACGAAACGACAAAACCCAACGTCAAGGCAAGTTCGGTCCGACCGGTCGCCGCCGCGCGCGGCCAATCTTTTCCGTCTATTATTCGACAAAACGGAAGATGCGATACTTGGGAAAGCATATCACTGAATATCGTTCAAATTTTGCTGAATTAATTCGGTTTGTTTACGTCTTGATGCCGACGTACGGCGCGGAACATCCAGGAGGCGCCGTCTTGTCGCACGATCGCAGCCCGCGAAATCGAAAGCGATTTTTTCCATATCGTAAACGAGCCGCACCAATCGTCCCTTCTCGCGTTCATCTTCGAGCGTTAGACGCTCCACGTATTCGCGCATCGTCATATGAGGGCCCTTATCTCCGTATTGCCGGGCCATCCGGGCCCAGATGAGCAGCGCGACTCGGCGCAATCGATTCGGATCTCCTCCGGTTCGGCCATACTGCCGCATTGCCCATTTCAACTGCCAATCGATTCGATAATGCGACATGACAAACCAGACGATTCCGACGGTTAGAATGACCGCAAGGACAATCGCCGCAATCGGTCCGCTTGCCCGTACGCCGCCGTCCCATATCGGTCGCGACCATTCGGCCGCTTGGAGCAACGAGGCGTATCCCGTTCGCGCCAGGCTGCGAATCCATTCCGCGCTCCGCCAATGCGATCCGTCTTGCGCAGCGGAAACTGTCCGGTTCGGCGCCGAGACGACGGACGGAGCCGAAGCGGTTACGGCGCCGGAAGGCTCGCCGGCTTGAACGCCGAATCCCGGCGTCGGTTCGAACGGAAGCCAGCCGACTCCATCGAAATATACTTCTACCCAAGCATGCGCGTCCCGGGCGCGAACGGTATATAAGTTAGCGTTGTCCCCGCTTCGTTCGCCCGGCGCAAACCCTTTAACCCAACGGGCCGGAATCCCTTGCGTCCGCAGCATGACGACCATTGCGGTCGAGAAGTGGTTGCAATACCCCCGTTGTTGCTCGAACAAAAAATGGTCGACAAAGTCAGCCCCTTTGGGCGGCACTTTCGTGTCGTTCATCGAATATTCGTAATGTTCCCGCAAATATCGCTCGATCGCTTCGACTTGCTCGATTCTGCTCGCTCCCGCCTCGGCTGTAATTCGTTCCGCAAGCTCCGCTACCCTCGCCGGCAGTTCCGGCGGCAACTGCAAATACGTCTCGCGAATCTCGCTCGGATCGTCTCCGTCCATCAAACGAAGCCGATCGGCCGGAACGTTCGGCATACGTACTTCCAGCTCGTATTGCAACAAATCGCCCGTTCTTGCATTGGCGGGCATTCGTGCCGTTATCGCAGCAGCGTCGATTTGAACCAAGTCCGGAATGTCGGCGGATGGATTCGCATATTGCAGCCGCTTGATCCGCTCGATCGTACCTCCGGCAAGCAAAGGCATGCCGCTCTTGGCCGCCTCATCCGACAGCGTCACCTTTTGGGAAATCGTATCTCCCTGCCGCTCGCTGTCAGCAAGCCGTTCGCCGAATATCGTTCCGCGCCAATCGGTACCTGTCCAATGGGTTCGCGGCTGCGACCAGCCGCGTCCGTTATAGACGCTTTTGCTTTCGCCGCGCCAGTACGCGGGTACCGGCGATTCCGCCGTAAACAGCACCGTATCGACCGGTGCGATACGCGCCCCAAGTTCGCTGTCGTCCTTGCTGTATCCTGTCGCGCCTACGGATGAACCGGGAGAGGCCGCCCATTCTCTCGCTCCCAGCCATTCGGCCGCCTGAGAACCAAACGTCCGGCTTACCCAATCTCCGAAGCTCGCTTTCTCGACTTGCCACGAAACCGGGTGAATCCCGGAATTGGCCTGCGACGCTGCCGACAGACCGATTCCTACGAATAATGCGATGACGGCAAAACTGCCGGCGATCCAGGAGACGGGCCATCCATTGCCTTGCCCCAGCGAGTACGGTGTCGTTCCCCGCGTGAAAGCTCCCATCCCGGATACTGCTTCGCCGTGCCGGAAGGATCGTTCGGCAAACGCCGCGACCGGCATTTGTTCCAATTTCACGTAACGCAGCAGCGCAAGCAGAGACAACCCGATTGCCGCCGTGCGCACGAGCCCGTTATTCGTGTCCAATCCGAGCCACCATTGCAGCGCCACCAAATAAACGGCCGTTGCCGCGACAAAGAACAATCCCCGTTGCCTCGAGAGCGCTAACGATTGCACGGAAGAGGCCACCATCGCCCAACCGATCAATAGGAGTAATGTCCGCCCTTCCGAGCTTATGCGTTCCATCCGGAACGAAACGATCAATCGCCGCCCATCCTGTATCAACGTATCCGCGATCTGGATCAACCCTTGCGGCCACGACGCCATATCTCTGTGAAAAAACAGCAGAAGCATCGCCACACATACTGCGCTATGCAGCAGCAATGCCGAATACCAGCGAAGAGGCAGCAATCCGATGATCAAGAAGCTAGCGATCGCGATAAAAATCGGCTTCACTTCATATAATTCGGTCGCCTCAACCATCCGGTACAACGGATACAGCCATTCCGCGAACAATAAAAACAACAGAAGCGACAGCAAAGCGTTTCTTGCGAACCGGCTAGGCGCTGACATCGCTCATCCCGCCTCTCGCCTGCATACTTGCATACGCTTCGGTTACCACCCGAACTTTCACGCCAAGCTCCAACAGCTTCCCGGCCCATTCGTGATGCCGGAGCCAATCGTCGCGATCCGCCTGTTCCTTCCGTTCTCCTGCGATCCAGAACAGTTCCGGCTGAAGGCCTTTCCGCAGCATGCTTTGGACCGCGATGCAGGTCGTCTCGTCCATATGCGAAGTAACGATCGCAATGTTCGCGCCTCTCCGGTTCAACTCGCATTCCCGCTCCAACAAGCCGGCAACATGGCCGCGGCCGTCCGCCTCCACTTCCGCCAAACAATTCAACGTTTCGGGAGCAAGCTCGCCCCTTACGTTGCGCAGCGTATATTGTCCCCGATGATGGCATACGAAACTGTATTGGGCGCCGGCGGCCGACAATTGGTGCAGCAATGTCGCCGCACACGATACCGCCGTTTCGAAACGCCGGCGTTCCAAGCCACCATCCTCGGACGCGTCAAGCACGACGCACACGGTTTCCGCCGTTTCTGTTTCCGGCAAACGAGTTTGCCAACGCTGGAGTTTGGCGGAATTTTTCCAATGGATTTGTTTCCACGGATCCCCGGGCACATAGTCCCGAATTAGCGCGCCATAGCCTTGCGGTTCCGCGTTCGGCTTGACCGAGGCGAAACGAACCTGATCTGTCTGCGTCCCGCCCGACTGTTGCCGGACTAACGGAAGCAGCGAAGGGTAAACGATCATCTGCCCGCCGGTTTCGACTGTCCTTTTTTTCGTAACGAATCCGAATACATCTCCCGTTTCCAATTCAAGCTTCCCGAATTGATACAGCCCCCTGTCAATCCCATGGATCCGGTAACTCATTGTGATTTGCGATTGAAACCATGGAAACAAGACGGTGCGAAATTGTCCGCCGAATCGTTCCCTCGCGTCGTCCCCGCTCGACCAGCGATCCGTTACAGCCAGCCAAAGGACCGGAATCCACGAAAGTCCGAATGCGACGTTCAACGTTACGACGACATCGTCGCCGGATCGATAGCTTTCCCGATCGAAAACACGCTCGAAACGCACCCGTTTCAGCGCAAAACCTTGAATAAGCGCCCCGCTGACAATGACGCAGCAAACGATGAAAAACAAGAACCATTCCGCCGTCCCGCCTCGCCACGAGGCCGCCGCGAAGCATAAACCCAATACGCCGAAGCCAACCGCCCATTTGCCGATCCGTCTCATCGATGCCTCGCACCCGCTTCGCCGCGAAACATCGGAACAGGGAGCGTATTCATCAATTGGCGCACAATTTCCTCGGACCGCTTGCCCGCCATTCTCGCTTGCGGCTTCAGTACCAGGCGATGCGCCAGCACCGGGACGGCCATGGCCTTCACATCGTCAGGCACGACATAAGTGCGTCCCCGTGCGTAAGCTTGCGCTTGCGCGACCCGCATCCAAGCGAGCGAAGCGCGGGGACTGGCCCCGAGCGCCAAATCGGGATGCGTGCGCGTCGTTTGGGCGGCCGTTACGATATATTGCTTGATCGCTTCATCCACATGTACTGATCGCACTTCACGCTGCATGCGCGCAAGCTCGTCCGCCAGCAGCACCGGCTTAATCGTTTCGAGCGGATGCTGTTCCTGCAAACGGGTCAATATTTCCGTTTCCTGCTCCGCGCTCGGGTAACCGAGCGAAATTCGCAGCATAAACCGGTCGAGCTGCGCCTCAGGCAAACGATACGTCCCTTCGAAATCGAACGGATTTTGCGTAGCGAGCAGCACGAACGGCTCCGGCAACGGCCGCGTTACTCCGTCCACCGTCACGCGCCGTTCCTCCATCGCTTCAAGCAGCGCCGATTGCGTCCGCGCCGTCGCCCGGTTGATTTCGTCGGCCAACACCAGATTGGCCATAATCGGGCCTTGGCGAAATTCAAATTCAAGCGTTTGCGGATTATACACCGACACCCCGGTAATATCGGTCGGCATCACGTCGGACGTAAACTGGATCCGTTGAAACGTACAGCCCATCGTTTGCGCCAGCGCGCGGGCCAGCATCGTTTTGCCGACTCCCGGCACGTCTTCAATGAGCACATGGCCGCCGCACAGCATGGCCACGACCGTCTGCACGATGTTCTCTCTTTTTCCTACTATGACTCTTTCAACGCGCGATACCGCTCTTTCAATCAATTCAATAGGCCGTTCGTAAAATGATAACGAAGTTTGAGAAATCATATAGCGAAACCTCCATTCCCATAACAAGAAATGTTTGATAGATGAATCTATCATTATAGTTTCGCCAGAAACCGAGAGATTTAGAACAATTCACACTAAAAAAGCGTTCTAGAGCAAATATCAGTGATTATGTTGCTCTTTATAACATTTTAAGCGTAGGGAGAGGAAGCAGCAGACGCTCGCGGAAACATCCGACAGACCGACCGATTCCACCGAGCAACGTAGCCGACAACCTATCGAGCCGAGCGATTGGCGGGGCAGACAAATCCTCGACTCATCACTTACGCCGACGCAGCTGTTTAAGACCAAACAGCCGTTTGCGATCGATGCATCGGTTACCGGTCAAATCCAATATTCGAGATCGATGCATCATGTTAACGAATCAAACCAGCCGATCCGGATCGATGTCATCCGCTTAGCCGATCAAACCGGGCGATCAAGATGGTACAGGTTTCGATAACGCGGATACCGCTCCATAAGTTCGGCATGCGTTCCTCTCATTTCAATCTTGCCGCCCTCGACAAAAATGACTTCATCCATTCGCTCCGCCCCGACCAGATGATGGGTAATCCAGATCAGCGACTTGCCTTCAATTGTCTCAAAAATGGTGGCG
Source organism: Paenibacillus sp. CECT 9249 (assembly GCF_918697855.1). Classification (NCBI taxonomy): domain Bacteria; kingdom Bacillati; phylum Bacillota; class Bacilli; order Caryophanales; family Paenibacillaceae; genus Paenibacillus; species Paenibacillus sp. CECT 9249. Next base: position 27,474 of record NZ_CAKKLI010000005.1, read on the forward strand.
AGCAGCTCTTTTTCCGTACGCGGGTCGAGTCCGACCGTCGGCTCGTCCAAAATGACGACGGGCGTATCCTGCAATAGCACACGAGCCAACGCAATCCGCTGCCGTTCGCCGCCGGAGAAGCGCTGCCCCGTTTCTTGCATCGGCGTCCGGTAACCGTCCGGCAACGATTCAATCAGCGCATCCAGCCGGACTTGCTTCGCCACCCGGCGAATATCTTCGTCCGAAGCGTCCCCTTTGCCGAGCCGGATATTATTCGCGACCGTCGTATCGAACAGGTGCGGGCTTTGGTTCAACACGCTAATCACGCGCGGAATATAATTGCCATAGGCGACCGCATTGACGCCGTTAATTGTAACAGAGCCTTGCTCGGGAACGACAGCTCCCTGAATCAGACGAAGAAGTGTCGATTTGCCGGCGCCGCTGCGGCCGATTACCGCAACCTTCTTGCCCTGCGGCAGTTCCAGGGACAGATCGTCGACGGTCCATGGCCCCCCGGCATCATACCGGTAGCGCACCCGATCCAACCGAATATGCGCGAACTCGGACGCCAACCGGACCGTTTCCTCTGCCGCCGCCGGCTGGCCGGCAATTTGCCGCTCCTCAGCCCCAGCCGTCGACGCCCGATCCCCCGCATCGCTTATATTCGCCAGCCGCTGCAGCGATTCTTGATATTGCGGAATTTTCTCGATCGCCTCCGAAACGGGCAGGAAAGCGTCCATGACCGGGAACACGACGAGAGTGAACGCGGCGATCAGCGTTGCCGCGATCTCCCCTTCGGCGTATCGCCCTCCCGCCCAATATACGACAGAAAGCACAGCGATGCCGACCACACATTGGGAGATAAGGAATCTCCATCTGGCGAAGCTTTTCAAAGCGCCGTCGATCGCCAACACCTCGGCTTCATCCCTCTCGTACGATTGAACGAACTGCGAAGAACGGCCGCTAATGACCCAGTCGCTCATGCCAAGCACGGCATCGGTCAGCTTCCGATAAAGACCGTTTCTGCCTCTATTCATCTGACGCTGCTTCGCTTGTGTAAACCATAGCGAAATAACCGGCATCATAAAAACGAGAACAGAAACGTACAGCGCCATCAGAAGCGCAAACGCCCAATCGAACCAACCTAAAGCGGCAATCACGATTACATACGAAACGACAGCCACAACGCTCGGAAACACGGTACGCAAGTATACGTTTTGCAAATGTTCGATATCGTCGGCCAACACACCCAGAATATCGCCCGTACGAAAGCGCGAGCGAACGAACAGCGCCTGCGGCTCCAAAATACGGTACAACCGCACGCGCATCTTGGAGAGAATACGCAGCACCGCATCGTGACCCACAAGCCGCTCGATGTAATGCACAGCCGCCCGGCCGATCCCGAAGGTTCGCACCAGGACGATCGGCACGTAGACCATTAAAATATTTTCCGGACGCATCGCGGATTTGGAAATCAGATAGCCGGAAGTGAACATCAGCGAACCGGCGCACAGAACGGTCAGCACGCCCAGTGCCGCTATGACCGCAAAGCGTCCGTAATGAGTCCTTATATAAGGGCGAAGCCATTCTTCCCGTTTCACTCGATTCCCTCCCGTTGCGACGCAATCATGTCGTAATAGATGCCTTTATGCGCAAGCAACTGCTCATGCGTGCCGGTCTCCGCCACCTTCCCCTTGTCCAACACGATAATCCAATCCATGTCGCGCATCCAGTGCAAGCGGTGGGTAGCCAGGAAGACCAGTTTATTCTCGAACAAAGACAGCATCGTTTCCTTCAACTCGTACTCCGTTTCTATGTCCAGGTGAGCGGTCGGCTCATCCAGCAGAATGATCGGACGGTCGCTTAAAAATGCGCGAGCGAGCGCGACCCGCTGCTCTTGGCCGCCGCTCAGCCGGCGTCCGCCGCTGCCGATCGTTTCATCGACGCCGCGCGGTAAATTGCCGACCAATGCGGACAAGCCGGCGGCGTCGAGCGCCCGCTTCACCGCTTCGTCCGGCGCATCCGGATAGTAGAAACGGATATTATCCTTCAACGAACAGCTAAAAATGTAAGGATGCTGCGGGATATAAGTCGTTTGTTTCCGCCACTCCTCAGCGGTTAACGCCTCCATCGCTTGTCCGTTCAATACGAATTCACCGGACGTCGGGTGCAGGAAGCCGGCCAACACATCGATCAATGTCGACTTGCCGGCGCCGCTTTCTCCGATGATCCCAATTTTCTGCCGACCGTTAATGTCAAACGATACGTCTTGCAGAGAAGCCGTACCCTCTTGCTCATGGCAAACCGAAACGCCAGACAGCACAAGCGAGCTTTCCTTTGTCCGGACAAAGGACGGCGGCAACGCCGACAAAGGCGCAATAGGCGCCGACGGAGCGGCGTCCCGGTCGATGACGGCACGGATCGCTTTCCCGGCCTCTTTGCCGTTTAACGTAGCGTGATAATCCGCTCCCACCATACGGACGGGCAGGAAGTATTCCGGCGCCAAAATAAGCACGGTCAATCCCGTAACCAGTTCCATGTTGCCGTTTACTAAACGAAGACCCAAACTAACGGCTACCGAAGCGACGGAAAGCATCGTGAAGAAATCGAGCGAGAAGGAAGACAGGAAGGCGACGCGAAGCGTGCGCATAGTCGCCGAACGGTACTTGTCGCTCACTCGGCCGATCGTGCCGCTATGTGCGCGGCTCCGTCCGAGAAACTTCAGCGTTTCCAATCCGCGCAGCGAATCGACGAAATGATTCGATAGCACTCGGTAGGATTCCCACTGCCGATCCATCTGCTTGCGCGCGGCCAGACCGACCAGAATGAGAAAGGCGATGAGGATCGGCATCGTCACGACGAGAATGACGCCCGAAGCGACGTCTAGCGTAAAGATATAAATCGCCAGGAGGATCGGCGTAATCGCCGTTCCGAGCATGCGAGGGAGAAACAATTCCAAATACGTGCGGAACTGGGATATGCCTTCGAGCACAAGCGTCACCAAATTCCCGGTTCCCTCCGATTTGGCGAATCTCGGCCCCAATTCGAATAGCTTATTCATCATTTGCTTGCGCAAACCGGTACCTGTCGCTTCCGCGAAGCGGTACGCCACTTTCTGTTGAATCAAGGCCGAGATTTGACGGACGAGAAATGCAAACAGGAACAGCACCATTTTGCCGGTTTGTTCCTGTAGGGGTTCTCCGGCAAAAAGGGCGGAAATGACTTCCGCCAACCACTTCGCCAGAAATATAATGGAAACGCTCTGTACCAGGGCAATCAAGGCTAATATCGCCAGAACCTGCTTTACCCCTTTGTATCCAAGCAAATTTTTATCCATTAGTATTCAAGATGTCCCTTCTCATGTACACGTTTATGGAAAACAAAATAACTCCAAATTTGATAACCCAAGACGAAAGGAAGCAAAGTTAAGGCCACAATGGTCATGACTTTAAGCGAATAAGCACCCGACGCCGCATTGTGTATCGTCAAGTTGAACGCGCTGTCGATCGAACTGATCATGACCCGCGGGAACAAACCGACGAACACGGAGGCGACGGCCAACGCGATGACGGTGCCCGTCATGGCGAAAGCCCAACCGTCTCTTTTCTTGGAGTTGAACGCTCCCGCCATAATATAGGCCGCCACGCCGCAGACGGCAATGACAACCAGAATGGCTCCCCGTACTTTAAACACATCCGTCATAAAGTAAGTCATTGCCCCGAACACGACAAGCAAAGCGGCAAGCGGAATCAACAACCGTCTGGCCATGCTGCGCGCGCGTTCTTGCAAGCTTCCGACCGTACGCAGCGTCGTGAACATCAATCCGTGCACCAGGCACAGCAGCGCAACGGCAATGCCGCCGACGAGCGTATAGAGATTGACCATATCGAACAGCCCGGCTTTCATCTCCATCTGCTGGTCGATTGGCAAGCCTTTGAGCAATCCGGCAAATACGACGCCGAACAGGAACGGCGGCAGCAAGCTGCCAAGGAATATAACGATATCCCACGTCTTCTTCCAACGTTCGTTCTCCACTTTGCCCCTGAATTCAAAGGCCACCCCGCGGCCGATCAAGGCAAGCAGCACGACGACAAGCGGAGCGTAGAAGCCGCTGAACAACGTAGCGTACCAGTGCGGGAAGGCCGCGAACATCGCACCGCCCGCCGTCAGCAGCCAAACTTCGTTGGCATCCCAGAACGGACCGATCGAATTAATCAATACGCGGCGTTCTCCGTCGGTTTTCGCGAGCAGTCTCGTTGACATCCCAACGCCGAAATCAAATCCTTCCAGGAAGAAAAAGCCGATAAACAATACCGCGACAAGTATGAACCAAAGCTCATTTAGAGAAAGCATGGTTTACCTCCCCATCGAACGGATCGATAGAATGCGCTTCGTTCTTATCCACCGCATTCGGACCCTTCTTGATGACACGTACAAACAAGGATATCATTACGATTAATAAAATCGTATAAATTGTGGAAAACGACAGTAACGAGAATAGAACTTCTCCGGAAGTGACGCTAGGCGAAATGCTGTCCTCCGTGCGCATGAGCCCGAAGACGGTCCAAGGTTGTCGACCGATCTCGGTCATAATCCAACCGGATGCATTGGCGATATGCGGCAGGAAAATGCCGAAGACCATAAGTCTCATAAACCACTTGTTGGGCCTGTCCAGTTTTTTCTTCATCGCCAAATATAAACCGTACATGCCGAGCAATATCATAAGCGATCCGGCCGCCACCATTATGCGGAAACTCCAAAATGTCGTCCGTACCGGAGGAATATAGTTGCCCTGTCCGTACGTTTGCTCGTATTCCGCTTGCAGCTCCTTCATGCCGCGCACCTCTCCCGAGAACTTACTATAAGACAAGAAGCTGAGCAGGTAAGGGATTTTGAGTTCCATCTTATTCTCTTGCTTATCCGGATCGATGGCCGCAATGACGGTCCAAGGGGCCGGGTCTTCGCTATTGTCCCACAAGCTCTCGGCCGCCGCCATCTTCATCGGTTGCGTATGAACCAAATATTGCGCTTGTTGGTGTCCGTAAATAGCGACTAAGAAAGAGGATATTAAAGCGACAATAACGCCGAGTTTAAACGATTTTTTGAAAAATTCGACATCTTGCTTTTTCAAAATCTTCCAAGCGCTAACCCCCGTGATCAGGAATGCGCCTGTCGCAAATGCGCCAAAGACCGTATGCGGAAACTCGACAAGCACTTGACCGTTCGTAATTAACGCGAAAAAGTCGTTCATTTCCGCTCGGCCGTTATTGACCGCAAAACCGACCGGTCTTTGCATAAACGAGTTCGCCACCAAGATCCAGAAAGCGGATATGGTCGTTCCGGCGGCTACGAGCCAAATGCAGGCCAAATGAACCTTCTTGGACAAACGGTCCCAACCGAAGATCCACAACCCGATAAAGGTCGATTCCATAAAGAAGGCCAACAAAGCCTCGATCGCCAGCGGCGCGCCGAACACGTCCCCGACGAACCGGGAATAGTCGGACCAGTTCATGCCGAACTGAAATTCCTGGATAATCCCCGTCACAACCCCTACGGCAAAGTTAATTAAAAATAGCTTTCCCCAAAACTTCGCCATTTTCTTATATTCTTCTTTGCCTTTGACGACATACATCGTTTCCATTATCGCGATAAGCAGCGCCAACCCGATTGACAATGGCACGAAGAAGAAGTGAAAAATCGTCGTCGACGCGAACTGGATGCGTGACAGTATAACCGTATCCATTGGTTTATTCTTCCACCTTTCTCTCGTTGTTTCTGTCAAACATTATGTCAGATAGATCAATATGGGATTGTGATATTTATCACGTTTTAAAATACCGCGGTGACTAAAATCCGAACTTTCCGTTAAACGTCACACAATCGTAATGGATTAAGCAAAAATGATTGCCGATCGCATTCAAAAAGTTGAGATTTCATCAGCGAGCGGTGAAGCAACGAGCGACGGAGTGGGGATTCGAGTGGCCGAGCGGCGGCAAGACGCCGAGCGGCAAGCGCGGACGGCTTCATAATGAAGCCGTCCGCAAAAAGCTCATTATTAAAAGCAGTAGAAACAACCTTTGAAAATTACAAGAAATATTGCCAACTAATCATTGAAATCCTTGAAGACGTCATTAAGAAAGCGAGTAAGAAAATCACAACACTTATTAAAATGCAACTCAACGTTATTAAATAACATTTTAAAAAATATGGTTTGTTCCATTTGTTTGCAAAGCTAGCGAGATTTAGACGGTCATTTCAAAACGACTTCCCGCTTCGTTTCCGTCAATGTATAGTCCGCGACTTGCCGGTTCATCATTTCCGCCAAATTCCGCACCGAAATATACGTCGTTCCGTCCGTCAGCCACATGGATGATTGGAAGCTTCGCGGCTCCTTGCGCGGCTCGGATACCGTCACTTTTCCCGAAGCCGACTCCAGCACGATGCTCGATCCGCCGAGCCTGATTTCCGCTTTTTTGGACTCCGGGCTCCAGCGTACCGTTCCGCCGAACCGTTCTACGGCCGCCCTCAGTTGTACGTAATAGCTTCGTTCAAACTGTTTGTATTCGTTATTTTGCAACGAGACCGTATCTTTCCCGTTAATAATATGGAGCGGCAATTCCGGCTGCTTCTGGGTCGATGTCAGCACGGCGGCGTTGGCGGAGACGTGTTCCTTCAGCCAAGCTTCGGAAGGCTGCGCGCGGTTCCATTTGATTTTCGAAGCGACGCCGAACTGAATTGGCTTCACGTCGGGCGTGAGCGGCGCAAATTGATATCCTTTGTCCTTGTAATAACGGATAATGTCCGGCAAGGCCTTCACCGTTTCCTCATGTCCGCCGCCGTCATGCATCAGGACGATGACATCCCCTTTGATGTTTTCGGCTTTGGCGCCCTTCTTGATCTCGGATGCGGGTACGTTTCTGCGTTTCGAGTCGCCGCTGTCGACGTTCCAGTCGTAGACGAGGTAACCGCCTTGCTCCAAGTAGGAGAAATAGCCTTCGTCAAAATTGGTGTACGTCCCTCCCGGCGCGCGAATCATCGACGGCCTGATGCCCGCGATCGAATCGAGAATGTCTTCCGTCTTTTTTATTTGCCGCCAAAACTCGCGAAAATCGGAATAAAGCTGTTTGTAGTTATGATTATACGTATGGTTACCGATGCTGTGTCCCTCGTTAACGATACGTGTAATAAGCTCAGGCCGCGCTTCGGCTTGCTCGCCAAGCACGAAAAAGGTCGCCAAAACATTTTCCTTGGCCAAAATATCGAGCACCGTTGAAGTGTTTTTGCTCGGTCCGTCGTCAAAAGTTAAATAAACGGTCGGCTGATCCTCTTGCTGCTGCTCGGCGGATCCTGCATAAGAAACGGGAACGAACGATCCGAATCCCGCTCCTGACAAAAGCGCAAAACAAAAAATAAAATAAATCCATTTTGGAAGAACGAAACGAAGCGCCATATTTTGCTACCTCCAATTTTCTCTATGAAATGTTATTTGCTAGAGTATATGGAGGAGCATGAAAGACTATGACTAAGGAAATATAATATTAGAAATAGATTTTGGGTGGGGAGATGGATTTCTTGCATCATATTGAGCAATTGTTTCACGATTACGGGTATTATGTGCTTTTTTTCGGATTGCTGTTGGAATTTATCGCCCTCCCCTTCCCTGGAGAAACGACGATGGCATATGCGGGGTATTTGTCCTACGAAGGGCATCTGCTGTGGCCGGCGCTCATGGCAGTCGCATTTATAGGAACGACGATCGGCATGACCATTACGTATTATGTCGGCTATAAGTTGGGGATGCCGTTTATCCGGCGTTATGGCAAGTGGGTGCTGCTAAGTCCGGCCAAAATGGAGAAAACGGAAAAATGGTTCGAAAAATACGGGAACAGCCTTATTTTCATCGGTTATTTTATTCCGGGCATCCGCCATTTCACCGGCTATTTCTCCGGCATTATCCGTCTTCCGTTCCGCAAATTCGCGATGTACGCTTATTCGGGGGCGTTATTTTGGGTCATTATTTTCATTTCAATCGGCAAGCTGTTCGGACCGCATTGGGCGGTTGCTTTTCAAGTATTCGAGAAATATGCGATGAAAACGATCGTTGCCGCGTGCATTCTTCTCGCAGTCTATTTGATTTTTCGTTTTCGGAAGCCGATAATGAAGCTGTGGAATAAACGGATAGGCAATCGGAAACAAAACTAGCAACTTGGAGTCGTCCGTCCTTCATAGGCAATTTCCCTTCATCGGACTCACTCCGGAAAGGAATGATAGAAATGCGAACATTAGTTAGATTTTTTGGCAAATTGTTGGCCTTTATGATTAGTATCATCATCATTATCGCCATTGCGGCATACTTCTATATTCGCCCGACCGAGGCTGTCGGCTGGCCGCAGCAAATCGAAGTCTCCCTCATGGACCGCGTGAAAGGAATGGTTCAAGACCGGGCGCCGGTCTTGCATCTGAAGGAGGAAGAGATCAATTCGTTGGCGGCTGCCTATATGCAGGAGACGGAGCCGTACCGCTCTTACATCGGCGAAGGCAAAATAACCGGATTGCGCATGCGTCTGGATCAGGATACGATAGAAGCTTCCGTCAAGATCGAACCGGTCTTGATGGTGCAGGCCGTAGCCAAGGTTACGTATCGGTTGGAATGGCATGAAGACGAGCAGTTGATCCGCGCGGTTCCGGAATTGACGAAAATTAAAGATCTTACCGTTCCGCAAGACTGGTTCGCGTTGAAGCCGATCGAAATTCCGCTCGCGTCGGAACTTCCCGCTTGGGTCAAGGTGAAAAGCGTAGATTTCGGCGCCGACGGTTGGAAGTTCACGCTTGGATTGAATTTATAAGGTACGAGAAAACCGCTGGGGCAGTTAGCTCCAGCGGTTTGTTTAGCTCCAAATCGTACCGTTAATTTGTACGTTTGCCTCGATTAAATCCTCATGAACGGTAAAAACTACCGTTAATTTCCCGCAGATCGGCATTTTCACCGAGCTTGCCGGAAATTAGCTCCACGAAATACCGTTAGCCTGGTCCTTCCACTCAATTAGGACAAATTAACGGTAGCATTTCCCGCTAATGGATAACGAGTCTGCCTTCGATCCCGGAAAAAACGTCTACCGCTCTGCCCTCGGAAGCCGAATCGCCCGCATGGAGCGTCCGGCAACGGCCCGCCCACCGCCGGTCGTGCGGCCGCATGTATGGATCGTCCGGTAACGATCCGGCAGCCGCCTGTCCGCCGGTCCTCCCGCCGCCGGCCGCACGCGTAGATCGCCTTCTGCTTTCGGCGCGTTATTTCGCCGCTTCCAGCACCATCTTCGTATGTCCTTCCACTTTCACGTCGCGCCATTCCTTCAGCAGCTTGCCTTGCTCGTCGATGAGAAAGGTAGATCTCTCTACGCCTTCGGAGCCGTCTTTCGCCCGCCATACGCCGAACATGTCGCAAACTTCGTGATTCGTGTCCGCCAGAAGCAGAAACGGCAAATTGTACGTTTCGATAAATTTCTCATGGGACGGCAAGTCGTCCGGGCTGATGCCCAGCACAACGGTATTGCTGTTCGTAAACTCTTCATGCGCGTCGCGGAAATCTCCCGCTTCGATCGTACAACCCGGCGTCATGTCTTTCGGATAAAAATAGACAACGACTTTCTTCCCGCGATAATCGCTTAACGCCACCGTCTTGCCGTTCGACGCCGGCAGCCGGAAATCGGGGACCGGCTGTCCCACCGCTACTTGCGCTTGCGCCTGTGCCATCTTCCATCGACTCCTCTACTTGGATTTTGATCGAGAAAACCTACAAATGCGCGTTCAAAAAGTTGGCTTTACAGCACCGAGAAGGTTGCGAGAACCCTTGGCCCATGCTTCCGAAGCGAGTTTTGCTACGAAAAACTTTCAGGAGGAGCGGAGTGTAGGCAAAACCTACATGAGCACCTGCAATGTTTCCGGAGGAAACATCCTTCGTAAGCATACGCTCTTCGAGGGTGAACGCAAGATTCGATGTCGAATCTGCACCGAGACTTGCATCGTGATCAAAAGGGGACTTTTTGAACAACCTCTACAATGTATTGTTATCCTTGGGCTTAGTAATATATTCGTTTAGCGTAAAGTTAATCCTCCCCAAGCTCTCCGACCGCTTCAAGCACCCGTTCGATATGGCCCTTCACTCGAATGTTGCGCCATTCCTGCGCCAGCTTCCCTTCCTCGTCAATGAGAAAGGTGGAGCGAACGACGCCCATGTACTCGCGGCCGAACATTTTTTTCCGCTGCCACACGCCGAACAGTTCGCATACGCGATGATCCGTATCCGACAGCAGCAAAAAAGGAAGCTCGTATTTGCCGATAAATTTCCGATGCTTCTCGATGTCGTCGGGGCTGATGCCGAGGACGACCGCATCGTGCCGCGCGAATTCCCCGTTGAAATCGCGGAAATCGCAAGACTCCTGCGTACAAGTCGGCGTCATGTCCTGCGGATAAAAGTAAAGGACGACCTTCTTGCCGCGGTAATCGCTTAGCGCTACCTCTTCTCCGTTCGAAGCCGGAAGCTTGAAATCGGGGATCCGTTCTCCGATTTGCACTTGTGACATCGTAACCACTCCTTATGCTTAGTCGATCCCTATTAATGCTATTATGATCCTGCGCCGCGGTAACGCCGCACGCCGATATTCCATGCCGTTAAGCCGAGCGCCAGGAACAAGACTCCCATCGCCGGCGTAAGCAACGCGAACGATTTCGTCACTTCCCGGTCGAGGAAAAACGCGGCGGGATAAACGCCGACAAACGCAAACGGCAAAATCCACGTCAAAACGATCTGGATGACCCGGTTATAGATCGTAATCGGATAGCGCCCGTAAGATTGAATGTTAAACATGAGCGGCAATATGCCCGTCGGCGCGTCCGAGAAAAATGAAATCGCCGTCAGTCCCGTATTAATGCCCATATAGATCATGACGGAACCGATGACCATGACGAGCAGCACCAGCGGGTCGTACCAATGGAACGGCAAGCCGAGTTGAGCCCAGCACACGCCCATAATGCCCAAGCCGACAAAAGAGCCGATAATGGCCGGGGGATCGATATTTTCCAGAAAAATTTGAAACAAGTTGTAGGCGGGACGGGTTAAAATGCGGTCCATCTCGCCTTTCGTAATATACCGTTCCGAGAACGCCCATAAGTTGACGAAACAGCTGAACACGCCGTAAGGCACCATAAAATAACCGTAAACGAACACAACTTCCAGCTCCGTCCAGCCTCCGAGCGTATCGGTATGCATGAAGACGACAAAGATGAAAATCAGATTCGTCGCTTGGAACAGAAGATCGGAAATGACTTCCACCCAGAAGTCGGCGCGGTAGGTAAGCCTTGTTTTCATGTAATTTTTCATGTATTCCCATACGAGTCCGATATAAAACATGACTTCAACCTCCCTGCACAAACAAACGCTTCCGCGCCCGGCGCCAAATCCAAATAATCGGCAAGATCAACACCGCGAACCAAACGAGCTGAATGCCGATGACGCTCCAAATGTCCGTCCCTTGCACTCTTCCGGTAAAAACCGAGCTTGGCAAATAAGTGATCGCCTGAAACGGCAAAAATTTCATGATCGCTTCCAGCCAGCCGGGAAAGAGCGAGATCGGCACGATGACGCCGGAGAACAAGTCGACCAGGACGCGCTTCATCCGCATCATCCCTTCGTTGTTCTCCACGAAGAACGCGAGCAAGCCGGTAAAAATGTTGATTTGCGAATTAATTAGAAAGCTGAGCAATAACATAAACATAAACGAAGTCCATGCCGTAACGTCGGTGGGCAAACGTACCGGAAAGAGCAGGCAAGCGATGATCATGCCAGGCACCATAAACAACAGCAGCCGGAACAATCCTTCGCCGAGCCCTTGCATCATTTTCACCAAAATATAATTGTACGGACGAATGAACTGAATCGCCACGCTGCCGTCGCGAATATCGTTCGCGATTTCCCGGTCCAAATTGTTGAAATAGAATGCGCGCGCCATCCAGGAGACGGCGACATAGGTCGTCATCTGGTCGGCCGTGAAGCCGCCGAGCTGCCCTTGCCCGCCGTAAATCGCTTGCCATGTAAAGTAGTAAACGCCGATGTTCAATGTATAAATTAAAATGCCGGTATAATAGTTCACGCGATAAGCAAGCATCATTAAAAATCGAATTCGAATAAAATCGAGATAAGCGCTAAACATGGGCGACGCTTCCTTCCTTTTCTTCCGTTTGCGATAATGTCTCTCCGTTTGCGTTGGAATCGCCCGCATCGGCGTTGCCCGATTTGTATATTTCACGTACGATATCGTCCGTGTTCGTCTCGACGATTTTCAGATCCCGAATGTCCGCCGTGCCAACGATCCGGCTAAGCACATCGGAAACGTTCACGTGCAGCGGAATCCATATTTTCGCAACATACTCATTCTCGGCAGACCAGGCGACCTCATAGCCTTGCGTAAGCTTCTGCAATTGTTCCAGGCGGAACGGAGCGGCGAATTGGAAATGAACCTCTCTTCCTTTGCCCCATTTCGCCTTTAATTGCTCCAAGCCTCCGTCGTAAATTATGTTCCCGTCATCGAGCATGATAACGCGCGAACAAAGCGCTTCAATATCCTGCAAATCATGCGTCGTGAGCAAAATCGTCGTCTCGTAACGCTGGTTCAACGATTTCAGAAAATCGCGAATTTCCGTTTTGACGACAATATCAAGGCCGATCGTCGGCTCGTCCAGAAATAAAATCGAAGGATTATGCAAGAGCGAAGCGACCAATTCGCAGCGCATCCGCTGGCCGAGGCTCAGCTTCCGCACCGGCCGGGTCAGCAAATCTTGCAGTTGGAGACGTTCCACCAACTCGTCCAGCCTTTGCTTGAACTCCTGTTCGGGAACGCGGTACACTTTGCGCAGCAATTGGAACGATTCGATGACGCCGATGTCCCACCATAGCTGACTGCGCTGGCCGAAGACGACGCCGATGCCGCGCACGAATTTTTCCCGGTCCTGGTACGGAACGTAACCGTTCACGCGAATATGGCCCGAGGTCGGCACGAGAATGCCTGTCAGCATTTTGATCGTCGTCGACTTGCCCGCCCCGTTCTCGCCGATATATCCGCATATTTCCCCGCGCGGAATTTGGAAAGATATGTCGTTAACGGCGGCGACCTCCCTATATTCTCGTTTAAAGAGATCGAGAAGCGCGCCTTTCAATCCTTCTCTGTTCTTTTGCACCTTAAAATTTTTGCGTAGATTTTCGACATCTATTGCAAGCATTCTGCCCCTCCTGCGTGTATGTGACCTGATTCGACAACCTTTATTTGATTGTATGCCGAAAAGAAACTATAATTTAATGATACATGAAAACCATTTTATTGCAAAAGAAAGGAATGGAAGAGAAAATTGTATGAGCAGAAAATCGAAAGTGAAAAAGAAACCTAGCGCGAAAAAGTGGATATGGACATCGGTGATCGCAGTATTCGCAATTATTTTGATTTTAGTCGGTCTTTATACAATTGATATAGTAAACGGTCTTAAAGGAATGAACAAAGCGGACGGGGAATCGATCTTCAAGAACGCCCCGAAACCGGCCGAAGAGGTCGGTCCTCCGAAATGGGAAGGAACGGAACGCGTCAACGTCCTGCTGCTGGGCGGCGATTCGCGCGGCCTGTCCAAAAACGAGGTGCCCCGCTCGGACTCGATGCTCGTCGCATCGGTCGATCCGGTCACGAAAAAAGCGCAATTGTTATCGGTGCTGCGCGATACGTACGTGTCGATTCCCGGCCATGGCAAAGACCGCATTAACGCAGCCCTCGCTTTGGGAGGGCCTGATCTGGCCATGAAGACGGTCAGCGATTTGCTCGGCGTGCCTGTTCAATATTATGTTTACGTCGATTTTAAAGGGTTCATCGCCTTGATCGACGCGATCGGCGGCATCGATTTCGAAGTCGAGAAGAATATGAGATATACGAGCAAAGCGGACAAACACGAATACGATATCAACCTGAAAAAAGGGATGCAGCATTTGGACGGCAACGCCGCGCTGCAATACGTTCGTTTCCGGCATGACGCCATGTCCGATTTCGCGCGGTCGGAGCGGCAGCGGGAATTTTTGAAGGCTGTGGCGGATAAAATGCTGTCCACCTGGTCGATCATTAAACTTCCCGATATTTTGAAGGAAGTCAATCCTTACATCGAGACGAATATGACGCTTGACGACATGTGGAAGCTGGCCGGCGTCGGCTATGACAGCAAGTTCGTCGCGAGCGAGCAAATCCCCCCGATGAATATGATCTCCGACATGAAAGTCGGCGGGGCGTCGGTATTGGCGGTACGGGACGAAGACAAGCTGAAGGAGTATGTGCAAGAGTTGTTTGCGAAAGCGGACGAACCGGCTTCGAATACGGATGCCGAAACGGTCGGCGCTGACGGCGGCGACGGCAGCAATGCGAGCAAAGACAGCGACGGCGGTACGGCGGGAGGCCGGCGCTAGGACGGCTGCAATGCGCTGACCCCGGCAAGATGCGACGGAGCTAGCGCCACGAGCGGCCTCGCGAAAGCGGGACGAAGCTAACGGCGCGATGCGCTTAGGCGACGCTGCACCAGCCATGAAGGAACGATTGTACCTTATTAGCGTTATGTTGGAGTCAATTATTGAGCACTCATCCATTAAATACAGCTGCTAAAGAACGAAGTTACCTTATTAACGAATTCCAATTCGCTAATAAGGTAACTTCATGCCGTATTTGCGCAAATAGCCACTAGCGTTGCATCGAGAAGTTGATAGCTTCGAAAACCCGCAATTGGAGTCTGCTTCATCATTCGCCACCGTTGATGGTACTGGCTTTATTGCGCATTTGGCGCTAACGAAACTGGCAATTCTTATTAGGCTCAAAATGAAGACGTCCCCATTCTAGCGAAAGTACGCATCGTTATTCATTGGAAATCGGCGGTTTTACCGCCTTTTTCCCCACATTAGCGTGTTTGAGTTTCGTTAGACATTGCAACATGATGATTTACAGGCTATTAGCGTGTATCAGTTTCGTTAGCCCGCTCGGGCCAATCGTCAGCCGCCAGCGGTATGATGAAGTGGACTCTGATCGCAGGCTTTACCTTTTTTACCTCATGGGAATCTTGCCAGCACGCTATACAGCTTCCATCACCTCTGCGGCAAATGATCGTTCAGGACTGCATGCAGCAATCCAATCCCGCTTCGAATGTATTAAACCCTGACTTTCCAGCATCTGAACGAGGGGGATTTTCACAGAGGGCAGACAAAATCGATATTGAAAATAAGGAGAAAGTGACATGAATCGAACCAAATCGGAACAGCATTATGAGACGGCCCTCCGTCATATTGTCGGCGGCGTAAACAGTCCGTCGCGCTCTTTCAAGGCTGTGGGCGGCGGCGCGCCGGTATTCATGAAGCGCGGGCAAGGCGCCTATTTCTGGGACGTCGACGGCAACAAGTATATCGACTACTTGGCGGCGTACGGGCCGATCATAACCGGCCATGCGCACCCGCATGTCACGGCGGCGATCGTGCGCGCCGCCGAGAACGGCACGCTGTACGGCACGCCGACCGAATGGGAGAACCAATTCGCGCAGATGATCAAGGCAGCGATTCCGTCGCTGGACAAAGTCCGCTTCGTCAACTCCGGCACGGAAGCGGTCATGACGACGATCCGCGTGGCGCGCGCTTATACGAAGCGCGCCAAAATCATTAAATTTGCCGGCTGCTATCACGGGCATTCCGATCTGGTGCTTGTCGCGGCCGGCTCCGGCCCGTCCACGCTCGGCATTCCGGACAGCGCCGGCATCCCGGTAAGCATTGCGCAGGAAGTCATCACCGTGCCTTTCAACGATCTGGACGCGCTGCACGCCGCGCTGGAACGTTGGGGCGACGATGTGGCCGCGGTCATGGTGGAACCGATTGTCGGCAATTTCGGCATGGTGATGCCGCATCAAGGCTTCCTCGAAGGCGTATGCCGGCTGGCCCGTGAACATGGCGCCCTTGTCATTTACGACGAGGTCATCTGCGCCTTCCGTTTCCATTACGGCGCCGCGCAAACGTACGGCGCCTTCGCCGACCATGCCGCGATCGAGCCGGACTTGACCGCGCTCGGCAAAATTATCGGCGGCGGCTTGCCGATCGGCGCCTACGGCGGCCGCAAGCAAGTCATGGAGCAGGTCGCTCCGCTCGGTCCGGCGTATCAGGCAGGCACGATGGCGGGCAATCCCGCCTCGATCCAAGCCGGCATCGCCTGTCTGGAGGTGCTGCAGACGCCGGGCGTATACGAGCGAATGGACCTGCTTGCGGCAGCCCTTGCCGACGGTCTCCAAGCGGCTGCCGATAAACATGGCATCCCGCTGACGATTAACCGGATTCGCGGGTCGTTGTCGACCCACTTCTGCGATCATCCGGTCACCAATTACGAGGAAGCGCAAAATACGGACGGCGAGCGATTCGCCGCATTCTTCCGCCATATGCTCGATCAAGGCATTTGCCTCGCCCCGTCCAAATACGAGGCGTGGTTTCTAACCACCGAGCATACGGAAGACGATATCGCGCAAACGATCGCGGCGGCGGACAAAGCTTTCGCGCGCATGAACAGCTAAGCCGACGAACGAAAAAACCTTTATTCACGTTAGTACTTTTCATGTGAATAAAGGTTTTTATTTTATCGGAGAAAGCCGTATCCGATCCAATACGTCGCCCGAACAGCTCCGCCGCTATGCCGCCCTGCCGGTACCGCAGGATACAGCCTCGCATACTCCTCCTCCATCGCTTGAAACAAAGCTTTCACGGCGGCCGGTTTCGCTTGCCCTTGAAGCGCATTGCCCGCCCCGACCCGCTTCACGCTGTACATAAAATCCCGAACGCTCGGATATTGGCAAGTATGCCGCTGCAAGCGCCAATCGAATGTCCGTTCCGGAACGTTTTCACCGGTCTTGAGCGCCAGCGCCTCTCTCCATTGCTCCCCGCCGCGAAAGGTTTGGCCATGAGCGATGTGCGGCAAGCCAAGCCGGCGCTCCGCGGCGGCGAACGCTTCGTGCAGTTCTGCGAAAGTGCCCGGAGCAAAGGTAGCGAAGGCGAGAATCCCCTTGAGATTCAGCATGCTTCGCAGGGCGGCGCAAGTTGCCGCTGGCGCGTTGAACCATTGAAAGACGGCGTTGGAAATAATAAGATCGAACGGCTG
The DNA here is from genome assembly GCF_918697855.1 of Paenibacillus sp. CECT 9249. Classification (NCBI taxonomy): domain Bacteria; kingdom Bacillati; phylum Bacillota; class Bacilli; order Caryophanales; family Paenibacillaceae; genus Paenibacillus; species Paenibacillus sp. CECT 9249. Next base: position 44,648 of record NZ_CAKKLI010000005.1, read on the forward strand.
TCCCGCGTACGCCGCCGCCCATTCTTCCGCATCGGCCACGATCAGTTCCGTATGGCGTCCGATTCCTGCAGCGTCCAGCTTCCATCTCGTGCGCTCCGCCATTTCTTCGCATAAATCGATGGCAACGAGCCGCGCATCGGGATATTGCCGGACGATTCGTTCCGTGAGCAATCCCGTACCGCAGCCGATTTCCAGAATGCGGCGCGTCGTCGTCCCGCTCGCCAGCTTCGCCGTGTCCGCAAGAAGCCGTTCCGCCATTATTCGTTGCACGAGCGCATACCGGTCGTATTCATGCGCATGCCTGTTGAAATGTTTGCGAACGAGCCGCTTATCGATGATGTTCATGCGCAAATCCTCCCCTGATCTTCCCGATAAACTTGTCCCGCTGTGTCAGGAACGGCGCATGTCCCGCCCCCGGAAACAGAAGTACCGGAGTCTCTCCGCAAGCCGCCGGCAGCGCGCCCGGCAAGCAAACCGCATCGTCGGTTCCATGCATCCGGATGAGGCGAATCGGGCGCAGCTTCGACTCCCACGCCCCCCATCGGGCCGTCAAGTCGGTTTCCAGCAAATAGCGCAACCCGGCATCCAGGCCCTCGTCGCTGAATTCTGCGTCGTCATCGATGCGATGCCCGGCTTCCCGTTCTTCCGCCGACAACATAAACGAAGCAAATTGCCGCAGCGTCCCTTCCCGATCGGTACGAAGCCCGCTCCTCATTCGTTCCAGTACCCGTGCAGGCCAGCCTTTGGCGCGATCCGGATGGGAAAAGCGCAGCGTTGTCGAGACGAGAGCGACGGACCTGATATGAAGCGTCGTCTCGCGCTGTTCGGCGGCCCGCTCGAGCAATTGCTCCAATACGAGCATGCCGCCCATCGACCATGCGACGATATGCCAATCTCCCGGCTGTTGCCGGGGCAACTCCAGCATGGCCGAGCGGATCGTCCCGCGCAAGTCGTCAACGGTCCGACATTTGCCAAAGTGTATATAGTGATGCCGATACTCCGGCATTTCTTTCGCGAGATCGGCCCATATTTTCGAGCTCGATCCCCAGCCGTGAATCCATAAGATATGACGGCTTGGCGGCGCAAAGCGTCGGTTCATGGCACGATCCCCATTCTGCGGCCGACGGCCGCGATCCGTTCGACCGCCCATTGCAAATCTTGCAACCGATGCGTCGCCATGACGGTAAAACGGATGCGCGCCGCCCCTTCCGGAACGGTCGGCGGCCGAATCGCCACGGCTGCGATGCCTTCCGCTTGCAATGCGGCGCCAAAATCGACGGCCCGCGCGTTATCGCCCAGCAGCAGCGGTATAATATGGGATTCGCTATCCCCCGTATCGAATCCGCATTCGTTCAACGCGCGGCGAAACCAGGCCGCACGTTGAAACAGCGCTTCGCGCCGCCACGGCTCGCTGCGGATCGTCAGCCAGTTGGCGCGGACGGCGGACATCACAATCGGCGGCAGGGCGGTATTGTATATCAATGTGCGAGCCTTATTGATCAAATATTGTATGAGCACCGCATCGCCCGCCACATAAGCACCGCATGCGCCGTACGCTTTGCTGAACGTGCCCATCTGCACGTCCACCCTCCGCTGCAAACCGAGCGCATGCGCGAGCCCTTGCCCTTCTTCGCCGTAAACGCCCCCGCTATGCGCCTCGTCAACCATCAAAATCGCCCCGTATCGTTCCTTGAGTTCAACCAACTCCGGCAATGGAGCCGTCGTTCCGTCCATACTGAATACCGCATCCGTAACGATCAATTTCTTCGCTCCGGCCGGAACGCTGCGCAGCATCCGCTCCAACTGGCCGATATCGCGATGGCGATAACGGCTGCATTTCGCGCGGCTGAGCGCAATCCCGTCCACTATGCTTGCGTGGTTCAAGCGGTCGCTGAACACATAGTCTCCCCGACCGGCCAGAGCGCTGATGACGCCCACATTCGCCATATATCCGCTGCTGAAGACGAGGCTGCTCTCCGTTCCTTTGTAAGCCGCAAATTCACGTTCAAACCGGTCGTATACCGGATCGTTGCCCGTAATGAGACGGGATGCGCCGGCTCCGAGCCTCATACCGGCATCTCCCTCTTCCGCTCCGTCCGTGCCGTTCGGCAATGGATTGGAAAGGCCCAAATAATGATTGGACGCCAAATTCAACATGCGGCGGCCCGATCGTTCGATCCAGCCCCCTTCCAACCATCCGGTCGGCTCCAAGCGCCGGTATTGATTGCGCTCCGACAATTGCCGCAGCTCATCCCTCATCCATTGCCATCGATCCGTTCCTTCCATGCGATGCTCTCCTTCCCGGCCGACCCCATATGCCTATAGCGCGCATAGCTCGATTTCAAAGCCGAGGTCCTCGATCATGCGATGATCGGCGGTCGCCTCTTGCCCTTCCGTCGTTAAATAATCGCCGACGAATACCGAATTGGCCGCATACAGCGCCAGCGCCTGCAAGGAACGAAGATTCACTTCGCGGCCGCCTGAAGCCCGTATCTCCTTATCCGGATAAATGAATCTGAATAAGGCAAGCACCTTTAAGCATTTCCGCGGGTTCAAATGGCTGTCTTTTTCCAGCGGCGTCCCCGGAATCGGGATGAGAAAATTGACCGGGATCGAGTCCGCATCCAATTCGCGCAGCGCAAAAGCGACATCCGCAATTTGCTCGTCCGATTCTCCCATGCCGACGATGCAGCCCGAGCATGGAGACATCCCCGCCGTCTTCGCTTGCTCTACCGTACGCACGCGATCGTCATATGTATGTGTCGTCGTGATGTTCGCAAAATGGCTTGCGCTCGTATTCAAATTGTGATTGTAACGGTCTACTCCCGCTTCCTTCAATCGCGCCGCCTGATCGTCGGATAAAATGCCGAGACATGCGCATATTTTCAGCGGCATCGTCGCCTTGATCTCCTTGACGGCCTCCACCACTTGCTCCACTTCCCGCTTCGTCGGTCCTCTGCCGCTCGCCACGATGCAGTAGGTTCCCGCTTTCCACTCCATCGCTTTGCGCGCCCCATCCACCAGCACGTCTTTCTCGAGCAGCGGATATTTCGACACGGGGGCCGAAGAGACGATCGATTGGGAACAATAACCGCAATCCTCGGGACAGAGTCCGCTTTTCGCATTGACAATCAAATTCAATTTTACTTTTTTGCCGAAATAATGTTTGCGGACTCGAAATGCGGCATGCATCAAAGGAAGCAGTTCGTCGTCGTCGGCTTCAAGCACGCTAAGCGCTTCCTCTTTCGTTAACCGTTCGCCTTGCAAAGCTTTGTCGGCATAATGATTCCAGTTCGGTTCCAGTTTGATCATCGTTCATTCTCCCATCCGTTTATGATTGCATTCATATCGACTCGTTCCGTTATGCAAGTTACCCATCGTTGCCATGCGGGCGATTTCCCTGTCTCGCTTACGCCGCCCCGTTCGTATCGTTCCGCCGCGCGCGGAGCTTCCGAATCCGATGGCTCCAGCCAAGGCAGCATTCCGATGACCGGAACTTGCGAGAACGTTTCGATCATCATGGCATTTTCCGTTATGCCGCGTTCCTCTCCGGCCCGGCAGCCGTTCAGAATGACGCCTGCCATCGCCAGCCCCTGCCGTCGCGCATAGTCAACGGTCAACAGCGTATGGTTCACCGTGCCCAGTCCCGGGCGGGCGACGATCAACAGCGGCAGCCCGAGCGCCGCAGCCAAATCGGCGACCAGATGACGCTCCGTCAGCGGGACCGCCAAACCTCCGGCTCCCTCGACAATCCAGAAACAGCCGTCCTCCAGCCGGTCCGATCCTTCGCGCGCCAGCCGCTCGAAATCGATCTCCTTGCCCGCACGGCGGGCCGCCATCCAGGGAGCCAGCGGCTCCGGCAAAGTGACGGACGCGATATCTTCTTCCTTCTGTCCGTACCCGCTCCCGCCTCCGAATAACAAACGGCTGCTGTCCGCATCGGGACTGCCCATCCGCACCCCGCTCTGCACCGGTTTCCATAACCGGATTTCCGGCCAATGCCGGGAGGCGGTCAAACGCAGCGCCGCAGCCAATCCCGAAGCGACCTGCGTCTTGCCGACATCGGTATCGGTCCCGGTTACAAAAATGCCACGCCGTCTTTTGTTCATCCGTTAACACCTCATTATTTTGTCTTAATCATAATTTATTGTCAACCATTTTAATTGTATTTTTGGTTAACAATATGTGCGTACCATTTTACTACATTAGAACGTTCCTTTTCTACTTCGAAAATGAGTTCAATAGAAAAAGCACGAACTTACCGAGTCGCCTCGTTAAGCTCGTGCCCATTTTCGGTTACACGCTTATGTTTTACATTATATAGTCCGAAGAAACTCTATTTTACGACGCTTCCCCCGTACAAGAACCGATACTCCCAATGTTTGCCCTTAATCGTATCCGTGCGAACGCCGCCGGATGTCTTGGAATAGGTATGCAGTATCTTTCCTTCCCCTAAATAAATGCCTACGTGAGTAATGCGTTCTTTATCCCATTGCATATTCGCATAGGAAGAAGCTTTCGTTCCTTTATAGGACGAGAAGAACATTAAGTCTCCGCGCTTTAATTCGCTGATGCTCTTTTTCACCGTGCTGTTCTGACGAATCCAATTTCCTTGCTTGCGGGAATCGGTAGGCAGCGTAATCCCGATCGCTTCTTTAAACGCTTGCCGGACAAAAGCGGAGCAATCGAACGTTTTCGTGGAATTCCGGTTCGATCCGAATTCGTACGGCGTGCCTAAATATTTCATGCCTGTCGAGATGACTTTCTCTATTTTCTCGGAAGCCGTTCCCGCCGCCGGTTTTTCCGCCGGCTTGTCCGACGGTTGCTCAGGCGTTACGGAGCCGCCGGCTACCGTCATATATTTCGAGCTTGTGCTCATGTAACCGACATTCCCGAGTCCATCGCGTACTTTATACCAAGCGCTGTTCTCCTGACCGAGAATTGTAACCTGTTCTCCCTTTTTCATCAGACGAACAACGGATCCTGACAGTGACGGTTTGTTTCGTAGATTAACCGATGCTTTTACCGTTCCCGTTTGTGCGCTGCTTGCAGCGATTGCCGCCGATTGCGCTGCCGGCTGCGTCGCAGCCGCCGCCGTCGCTGCGTAAGCTTGTCCCACCAAAGATACGAGAAGTAACCCCATTAACAGTTTTTTCATACGAACCTCCTGATTGATGCATCCTCTTAGATGTTTTTTAGTGAAAGCTAACCTGTCTCATCCTATCAAACTACCAAAATATGCTATGTATGTTATCACCTCACATTTCTGTCTCGTAAATTATTATAATTTTGTAACCTTTTCGTTTCCATGCGACCTTTTTCGCAAAATTCGACAAAAAAAGGACCTAAGTCCCATTAATCCATCATTAAACATTGGCAATATTGGTAAAAAGTAATAGATTATAAAAAGACCGCGGAAACAAATCGTTCCAGCGATCCTTATGCTAGGTCTATTAGTTATCAGGATAGGTCGAGTTTTGAGCTGCACGCGCTTCGAATCAGTCGATTTTATTCGAAATTTCATACACGTATCGCAATTTGTTTCCGTTAGCCGCGAAATCGTCCCTATATGCCTAAAAAACAAAAAAACCGGCTATTCGAGAATAACCGGTCAAGGCAAATATGCGCTGCATTATTGATTAATGAAAACGATTTTCGATTGGCCGCCGCTCTCGACGCTGAACCCGAGCCCGTCGGCCAGGACGCGGAGCGGCACGTACGTTTTAAGTTCATTGCCTGTTTGCTGCACAAACGGCGGCGCATCGATTGCGATCGGGCTGCCGTTCAATGTCATCGCAGCGGAACCGACGGTCAGGACTAATTCCCTGTCCCGGTAAGCAATCGTTGCGGCGGTTGCCGCCAACCATAATTGCAATGAGCGTCGCCGATTCGATATCGCACCGCGCTTGCGCTGCCGTTCCCGTAAACAGTTCGGTGCGCGGATCGGGCAGCTTCGCCTGAATATCGTCCATCGCAATTCGGCGTTGTTCCTTAATCGCTGCTATGTAATTTTTGAAGCCTTCGCTTGTAAGTCCTAAAATCCCGTAATTTCGCAATGCGGCGCGGCCGCGAAACAACGCCTGTTCATAGATGCGCTCCGCGAAACCGTAAGCCTTCGATCGTTCGATCGGGTTCGTCCGCCATGTACGGTTCGAAACCGGCTGCCACCGAATCCCCGAAAACGACGCTAGTGGCGTTTGCTGCGGCCACAAGGCGCATGAACAGTCGCCGCCACAATCGCGGAGAGGCCGAGAATCATAACGGCAACCAGCGCCCCCGCCGTTATGCCTTGAAGCCTCTTATTCCTACGCTTCCACACGCTCTTCATCCGCACACTCAATCCGCGAGAACGCCGGTTATTCGCCGGCCTCTTCCTTATCGCCCCGATCCTTCACCCGGTCTTTCACCCGGGACATATACCGGTCGTACCGATCGTCGATTTCTTGGGCCATCATACGGTATTTCCGCGTTTCTTCCACGATCGGATCGAGCTGCGTTTGAATCCGGATTTCGTACTTGGGGACGATCCGTTTGCGCTGCTCTTGTTCCCGATCCGATTCCTTCATCTCGCCGTCGGTTAATATTTCCGTTATTTTCCGCTCCATTTCGTGTTCATTCATGTCCGTAACCTCCTTCATTGGGAACGCAAATTCGCGTCCGCGTCAAAGGTAGTTTGGGCTTAATTCGCCCGCTTTATGAACAAAGCCTCGGGACGATCGGGCAAAGAGCGTTATCTGCTCTCATATCCCGTGGCGTTCGCCTCGGCCAACACGCTCATCAATTCGTCATGAATATGCCCGTTTGTCGCGACAAAATGGCGCACGCCCAAATGATACGGCTTTCCTACCGTATCCGTCACGCGCCCGCCCGATTCCGCAACGAGCAGCGCGCCGGCTGCTACATCCCACGCATTCAAGTTCAACTCCCAGAAGCCGCTCAATCGGCCCGCGGCCACATAGGCAAGCTGGAGCGCCGCCGATCCGGAAGCGCGAATGTTGCGGACGCGCGGGGCAAGCGCGCCGATTCCCGCCAAATTTAAAGGCAGCATATTCTCCCGGTCTGTGGGAAAACCGCTGGAGATGAGACTTTCTTGCAGCGTCGATTCCCCCGACACTTTCATCGGCACGCCGTGAACGTACGCCCCTTTCCCCTTCTCGGCGACGAACAATTCGTCGCGCGACGGGTCGTAGACGACGCCGACGATCACTTCGCCTTGATGGGCAAGCGCAATCGACACCGAATAATACGGATATCCGTGCACGTAGTTGGTCGTCCCGTCGATCGGATCGACGATCCATAAATATTCCGCATCGCTCGCCTCTTGAAGCGCTTTAACGGAAGCCGCCGCTCCGATGCCCGAGCCCTCCTCTCCCAGGAAGGAATGGTTCGGGAAATGCGTCGCAATCAAATTGCGGATCATCTTTTCCGCCCCTTTATCCACTTCCGTAACCAAGTCATGCGAAGAATATTTTATATCTAATTGTTGATATGTTCCGAGTTTGCTTTTGATCCATTCCCCCGCTTTGGCCGCACAATTGATCGCTACGGCCGTAAAACTTTTACTGGTAACGACATACGGTTGCTCTTTCGGCTGGTTCAAGATTTTCACTCTACTTTCTATCGATTCTTTTCTCCCTTAAATATACGTTGCTGGGGTAGCGAAGTTTCGCCCTAATTCCGAGATGAAACCAAATCAAGCGGACGTCATCCCGCCGATAATCATGCGTACGGCCAATACGAGCAGCGTAATCCGCAACAGCCACAGCAAGCCTTTGCCGCTCATTCGCCCCGCAATATACGCGCCGATTCTGCCGCCGATGTAAGCGCTTGGCGCGAGGACGGCCACCGGCAGCCAATCGATCTCGCCATAATAGGCATGCATCCCGCTGCCGAGAATGGAGGACAAGAAGATGACGAACATCGACGTTGCCGTAGCGACATGCGGCGGATAACGAAACAATAACACCATGAGCGGAACGAATAAAGAGCCGCCCCCGATTCCGAACAATCCGGAAATGAAGCCCACCGCAAAACCGATCAATAAAACGGGGATCCAATGATAGCCGTATGTCGTAACGTTCCCGTCGCTGTCCGTATAGGTTCGTTCCGTTCTCCACGCGATCGAACGCGGCTTCATTTTTTCTTTCACTATCATTAGAATCGCCATGAAAAGCATAAAAAAACCGAACACAAGCTGAAATAATTGATCTTGCAGTTTTCCCGTCAAAGCGGCGCCGATCATCGAAGCCGGACCGCTCGTCGCGAAAAACAGCCAGCTGCTTCGAAAATCGACAAGTTTCTTTTTGGAGTAAGAAATTGTGGAAGATAATGCCGTGAAAATCAGCACCGCCAACGAAGTCCCGACCGCCGTGGCAGTCGATATCTCCTCGCCCATAAGCGACGGACCGAAGTAAATAAGCGCAGGCACAATGATAATGCCTCCGCCGAGGCCTACGATCGCGCCGAACGTGGATGAAACAAGACCGATGATAACAAGAACGATAATGGTAACGATGAGCATATGGCTCTCTTCCGCCTTCTTTCTGCCAAAAAGTTGCAAATGAAAGAAAAAGTCCGTTTCAATACGAGCCTTCGGGCCAACGCATAGAAACGAACTCCCTGATATGCAATGCTACACGCCGACGATATGATAGCCGTTGTCGACATAGATGACTTCGCCGGTGATGCCGCGGGAAAGATGGCTCATCAGGAACATCGCTGTGTCTCCCACTTCCGCCGTTTCCGTCGTTCGGCGCAGCGGCGCCTTCTGCTCCACTTCGTGCAGGATGGAGTTGAAGTCTTTAATCCCTTTGGCCGCAAGAGTGCGGATCGGACCTGCCGATATCGCGTTGACGCGAATGTTCGCAGGACCCAAATCGTTCGCAAGATAGCGAACGGAAGCTTCTAATGCGGCTTTCGCCACGCCCATGACGTTGTAGTTGCGCAGCACGCGCTCGGCGCCGAGATAGGTCATCGTCATGATGCTGCCGCCCTCCGTCATCAGCGGATGAAGCCGCTGAGCCACCGCGGTCAGCGAATAAGCGCTAATATCGTGCGCCAAGGCGAATCCGTCGCGGGAAGTGTTGACGTACTGTCCTTCCAATTCTTCCGTTTTGGCAAACGCGATGCTGTGCACGACGCCGTGAAGCACGCCGAAATGCTCCTTCAACTGCGCCGCCAGCGCGTCGATTTCCTCGTCAACGGTCACGTTGCAAGGGAGTATGATCGAATTCGGAATCGTGTCCGCCAGTTTGCGCACACGTTCCTGTACCCGTTCGCTCTCATATGTAAATGCTAATCTGGCTCCTTGGGCTGCCAATGATTGCGCAATCGCCCATGCGATGCTGCGATCGTTCGCAACTCCCATGATGACGATATTTTTGCCGTTCAATAATTGACTCATTCCAATATCCTCCTCTCGCCGCATGATAGCGGCTCTTTGTAAAAAGTACCCTATTTCCGGTTGAATTTCAAGTAAAAACCATCAAACCGACAGCCTGTCCGTTTTCGCCGCAAACGAAGCCGCGCCCCTCGCGCTTGCCTATTGCCCGTTAAGCCGATCCGCCGCTAGCGCCAATCACTGCGCTTGCGCCAAGCACTAGGCCGTTTATTTGCCTTCCTGCTCTCCGAAAAACATTTCATACGCCAAATCGGTCTGAATTCGCGACTCCTCGTCGGTCAGCTTGCGCACCAATTCCATCTCTACTTCGGTCACTTCCTGGCCTTGAAAATTGATTTCGGCGATCGAAGCGACGATTTTGACGATAGCGATGGCTCGATTGTCCGGCGTATAAGCGATCACTTTCTGCCCCGTCGGATAAACGCGAAATCCGTTCTTGACCATTTTGCCGCGGCCGTATTCCAGCAATTCGTACAGTTCCTGCTCCGATTTAAACTTGCAGACCGAATTAAATTCCGTTTGAAATCCCATCGGAACCCCTCCTTAAACGTCGTTAAGATTCGATTTATTGCTCCATCTATTGGCAAGCATCTACTCTCCCGGTGTAACGTTGGTCATCAATTTGGCCTCGTCCCCGAACAATAATTGCTGTTTATCGTTATGCCGCTCGAAAGCAAGCGAGATGAGGGTATCGAGCAATTCCCGGTACGATACGCCGGATTCGCGCCATAGAAGAGGATACATGCTGAACGGGGTAAATCCCGGCATCGTATTCACTTCGTTGATTAACGGGCGGCCGTCCGATTTGCGGACGAAGAAGTCGACCCGCGCCAATCCCGAACCGTCGATCGCCTGAAAAGCGCGCACCGCCATTTCTCGAATTTCTTCCATTAATTCGGGGGAAATCTCGGCCGGTATCGTCATAACGGATTTGCCGTCGGTATACTTGGCCTTATAATCGTAAAAATCGTTGGAAGACATAATCTCGCCGGGAACGGACGCTTTCGGCTCGTCGTTGCCGAGCACGCTTACTTCGATTTCACGCGCTTCGACATACTCTTCGACGATGACTTTCCGGTCGTAACGGAGCGCCGTTTCCACCGCCGCAATCAACTGCTCGCGGTTGCGCGCTTTGCTGATGCCGACGCTTGATCCGAGATTGGCCGGCTTCACGAAGCACGGATAGCCGAGCGATACTTCGATCTCCATAATATGATAGGAAGAATCCTTCTCCCACTCTTTCCGGGTAAAATAACGGTACATGCATTGCGGCAAGTCCGCCTGGGCGAACACTTTCTTCATGATCACCTTATCCATGCCGACGGCCGATGCCAGGACGCCCGCCCCGACATAAGGGATATTGGCGATTTCGAACAGCCCTTGAATGGTTCCGTCCTCCCCGAACGTTCCGTGCAGCAGCGGAAACATGACGTCAAGCATCCTGTCATTGCCTTGCAAAGGCTTCTCCTGCGGAGCGCTCAGTCCGGACAATATCGGCAGGAGCGCCGCTTCCCGCGCATTCCCGTCCTCTGCCGGCCCGAACTGCAGAAATTCCAAATCATCCGGCGGGGACATCAGCTGCGGCCCTGTGCGCCATTCCCCTTCTTTCGTTATATAAAACGGCACGATATCGTATTTGCCGTAATCGAATGCTTTCATCACCGCAAGCGCCGTCGATAAGGACACCTCATGCTCGCCTGATTTGCCTCCGTAGATGAGACCTACGCGTATCTTCCCCTTGTCTCCCATGACAACCTCCGCAATGCGTAATTATTTGATATCGAATTTGTCAAAACTGATCTGCAATATGAAAAAAACGGTATTTCGTTTGATCCGTCCAAGCGTAGGAATCGCGGTAATCCCAATATCGATGCCGGCTGCTGGTCGTTCGCGCGTTCACTAGCGGCATGCCCCCCGCGTCGAACGCGGTTACGATGACGCTATGCTGATAGTGGCCGTTGCCGTCCCAATCATAGAGGATGACGTCGCCAAGCTGCAGCTCTTCCGGGCCGCTTACGGCTTCCGCGCGCAAATGGGTTCGGCTTGTGCTGAGATACGCTTGCAAGCTGTTCGAGACCGCCCAGCTAAAGCTCCATTCTTCGCGCCCGTTGATCCGGCCTTTATACCACCAGCCCGATTCCCTTCTACCAGTATAGTAGATTGGGGCCCCGCCTGCAAAGAGACATTGTGAAACAAAATTGGTGCAATCGACTTCAAACGTAAGAAAATCCGGATTCGGCTCGTTCCACCATTGGTCCGCATATTGCACGGCCCGCTGCCGGTAATAAGGTATAGCCCGGGACGATTTGGCAAAACCTAATACATCCATATTTAAATAAGGCACGGACTGGGCTTTTAGGGGTTCTTCCTGCAGTTCGGCTGCGGCCGGTTCGGCAATCGACGGAGCGTGAACCATCACGGGATGCCTCTCCGGCACGGCCGTTTCGACCCGGGTGACGAGCCAGGCTTGCCCGTCGCGGCTTAACGTGAGGCGTTCCCGTTCCAATCGTTCCTCCATATGGGTTATATTACGTTTCTCATAATACCGCCGGATATGAAATTCAAGATCGACGACAACCTCCCCGTCCCCTTCCCTCGTCCGCAGCAGCTTCGTGCGCGTTTCGCTGCGCAGCGGCACCGATGCCCGCTCCCTGTACCATCTCTCAAGCAATTGCATCCGTTCGCTTTTGCGCATCACATGATCCAGGTCGGTGACGATCGGGTTTACTGCTTGCGGCCGATAATCGACCTCCGAGCGATTGTATTGATTAACGTACATATATAATGTGTTTTTCCATTCCCGCTGCATCGCTCCCCCTCCTTCTAGACAAGCTAAAAACGACTTTGTTCAATATATGAAATATATGAAAGAAGAGGCGTTTCCATGAACAAAAAATAGCCGGGCGCAGCTACTCCCATTAACCGATTGCCTTTCCGCAAAAAAATCTTTACCCCTCCGAGGAAAGACGCTATAATAAAAGTAGTTATTATTTTGAAATCGAGTTTCATCTAGTGAAACAAAAACGATTCCAAAGCAAAACCATGATACAGAAGGAGGCGCATCAACATGTCTAAGAAAGACCACTTCTCCGCGGCAAAGGAACTGCAGGTCGGCGGCAAATCGTACCGCTACTACAGTCTGCAAAGCCTCGAAGAACAAGGATTAGGCAACATTTCCAAACTTCCGTTCTCCATTAAAGTGTTATTGGAAGCGGCGGTTCGTCAATTCGACGGCAGAGCGATTACGAACGAGCATGTGAAACAGATCGCCGGCTGGGCGGAAGGCCGCGACGATAACAAAGAAATTCCGTTTATTCCCGCACGCATCGTGCTGCAGGACTTCACCGGCGTGCCGGTTGTCGTAGACCTGGCGGCAATGCGCGATACGGTCAAAAAAGCGGGCGGCGACCCGAAACAAATCAACCCGCTCGTACCGGTCGACCTCGTCATCGACCACTCGGTCATGGTTGACGCGTTCGGTTCCAAGGAAGCGCTGGAATACAATATGAACGTTGAGTTCGAGCGCAACGAAGAGCGTTATCGTTTTCTCCGCTGGGCGCAAACGGCGTTCAACAATTTCCGCGCCGTTCCTCCGGCGACGGGAATCGTGCACCAAGTAAACTTGGAATACCTCGCATCGGTCGCCGCGACGAAATCGGTTGACGGCGTGACGGAAGTATATCCGGATTCGCTCGTCGGCACGGACTCGCATACGACGATGATCAACGGCCTTGGCGTCGTAGGTTGGGGCGTCGGCGGCATCGAGGCGGAAGCCGGCATGCTCGGGCAGCCGCTCTATTTCGTGACGCCGGAAGTCATCGGCTTCAAATTGACGGGCCGCCTGGCCGAAGGCTCGACGGCAACCGACCTTGCCCTGACCGTAACGGAATTGCTGCGCAAGAAAGGCGTCGTCGGCAAATTCGTAGAATTTTACGGCCCTGGCCTCAGCAATATCAGCTTGGCGGACCGCGCAACGGTTGCCAATATGGCTCCGGAATACGGCGCGACGATCGGGTTCTTCCCGGTCGACAGCGAGACGTTGAACTATTTGCGCAGCACGGGCCGCTCCGAAGAGCAAATCGCGCTTGTAGAGCAATATTACAAAGCGCAGAACATGTTCCGTACGGACGATACGCCGGACCCTGTCTTCACCGACGTCATCGAGCTTGATCTCGGATCGATCGTACCGAGCCTCGCCGGTCCGAAACGTCCGCAAGACCGCGTGGAATTGACGGCGATGAAAGAATCGTTCAACAGCATCATCCGTACCCCGATCGATAAGGGCGGATACGGCTTAAGCGAAGACAACATCGCGCAAACGGTCGAAGTGAAGCATCCGAACGGCGAAACGAGCCGCCTTGGCACCGGCGCCGTCGTCATCGCAGCGATTACGAGCTGCACCAATACGTCCAACCCAAGCGTTATGCTTGGCGCAGGCTTGGTGGCGAAAAAGGCGGTCGAGCGCGGTTTGAAAAAACCGGGATACGTCAAAAGCAGCTTGACGCCGGGATCGCTCGTCGTTACCGAATACTTGATCAAAGCCGGCCTGCTCGAGCCGCTCGAAGCGCTCGGTTTCCACGTGGCCGGATACGGCTGCGCGACTTGCATCGGCAACTCCGGTCCGTTGCCGGATGAAGTCGGCCAAGCGATCGCCGACAACGATATGACGGTTGCTGCCGTTCTGTCCGGCAACCGGAACTTCGAAGGCCGCGTTCACGCGCAGGTGAAAGCGAACTATCTCGCCTCGCCTCCGCTCGTCGTCGCTTACGCGCTTGCGGGAACGGTCAATATCGACCTTGCCAACGAGCCGATCGGCTACGATCAGAACGACCAACCGGTCTTCTTGAAAGATATTTGGCCGACTTCGCAAGAGATTCAAGAAGCGATTCAAACGGCCGTAAGCCCGGATATGTTCCGCGCGAAGTACGAAAACGTGTTTACGCAAAACGAACGATGGAACCAAATCGATGTGCCGCAAGGCGAGTTGTACGAATGGGATGCGAAGTCGACGTACATTCAAAATCCGCCGTTCTTCGAAAACTTGGGCACGAACTTGAACGATATTCAAGAAATTCGCAACGCCAAAGTATTGGCCTTGCTCGGCGATTCGGTTACGACCGACCATATCTCGCCTGCAGGCAACATTAAAGTCGACAGCCCGGCCGGTTCGTATTTGATCGAGCATGGCGTGAAGAGACAGGACTTCAACTCCTACGGCTCCCGCCGCGGCAACCATGAAGTCATGATGCGCGGAACATTCGCGAATATCCGGATCCGCAACCAAGTGGCTCCGGGTACGGAAGGCGGCGTAACGACCTATCTGCCTGCCGATGAAGTGATGTCGATTTACGACGCTTCGATGAAATATCAAGATCGGAACACCGATCTTGTCGTTATCGCCGGCAAAGAGTACGGAACGGGCAGCTCGCGCGACTGGGCGGCGAAAGGAACGTTCTTGCTCGGCATCAAAGCGGTTATCGCCGAAAGCTTCGAGCGTATTCACCGCAGCAACCTGGTCGGCATGGGCGTACTGCCGCTGCAATTCCAGGACGGCCAAAGCTGGAAATCGCTCGGCATTACCGGCCGCGAAACGTTCGATATTCTCGGTTTGAACAACGACGTACAGCCTGGTCAAACGTTGAAAGTCATCGCTACCCGCGAAGACGGCAGCAGCTTCGAGTTCAACGTAACTGCGCGGCTTGACAGCATGGTCGACGTGGATTACTACCATAACGGCGGCATTCTGCAAACCGTGTTGCGCCAAATGATCGCACAATAACGCATAATACCCGGGGGGTGATCAGCCTCCCGGGTTTTGTTTTGTCCGCCCTCCGCAAACGATGAAGCTATCCGCTTATCCGGCGCGTTTTCACGGCTCCAAAACAGGATCTCGGACACAGGAGACGCTAATTGTGACAAAAGGCCCGATTTGGGACAGTTTGCGGACATACGATCCTTTATTCGCGGTAAAAGCGTAAAAATAAGCCCTTCAACGAAGGAATAACGGAACCAGTGTCCGCCTAAACAGCGAATATGCGGTTTTGACGCGAAATAACGGCCCTGCGGTCCGGATACCAATTTCCCGATGCAACGTTAGTCGCAAAACGAGAAAAACAAACTTGCATGGCCGGATTTTTGCAACTGCTGTAGAAGAGGGCGAGCGATCCCATACTCCAAGAAAAAAGGCCGCCCGTTTCCGCGGACGACCCTCTCCCCTTATTTCAACAGAGCATCGATCGAGTACGCTCCTGCGCCGGTCAGCGCAATGCCGACAGCGACAACGAGCAGGACGAGATCGTATTCGAAACCGCCTTGCGTGATCCACAAGCCTTTCGCGCCGTTCGACTTGAAAATCGCCCCCAGCATGACGATGACGATCAACGCCGAACCGACCGGAAGCCATAACCCCGCTCCAAACAGCAAGCCTCCCACTAATTCCGCAAGCCCGACGAACACCACCATCGGTACGCCCGGCTTGATGCCGATCGATTCGAACCAGCCCGCCGTCCCTTTCACGCCGTATCCGCCAAACCATCCGAACAATTTTTGCGTCCCATGACCGATAAACAACAGACCGATTACTACCCGAACAATCAACAAACCTATATCCGCCATCTTGACCATCCTTTCATCTATTTTACTTTAATTTAATATGTTACTTACTTTTTATAATATACTTAATCAACTCACTTATGTCAAGTAACTATTAATATGAATATTTTGAGAATGGAAATTTAGAACAGCCAAGTATACTAATATAATTAAAGTAACTTATAATAAGTTGATATTCACTTACTTTTTTTACTCTACTATGATAAAATAAAAAACAAGATGTAAAATCGTTGCTTCGAAAAGTCCCGAAAGGTGTGATTGGAAATGGATTACTCAAAAATGTGCCCGAAATACGAATCTGCCATGGATGTGCTCGGCAAGAAATGGACAGGTTTAATCGTGCGTGTGCTGCTTGACGGACCGAAGCGTTTCAAAGACATTAAACATCAAATCCCGGAAATGAGCGATAAAATGTTGACGGACCGCATTAAAGAGCTGGAAGCAGGCGGAATTCTTCAACGGAACGTCTACCCCGAGACTCCCGTTCGGATCGAATACGAATTAACCGAGAAAGGGCAAGCCTTGGAGCCGATTATCGAGAAAATTCAAGCATGGGGCGATAAATGGATGTAACAGCGCCTACAACAAAAAGCCGGTGCAGCTCGAACAAATCGAGCGCATCGGCTTTTCTTATCGTTTGACAGCTATTTCGTTCCGTTGAACGTTTTTAACCCTTTTTTATTATTTTTTAAGCGTTCCGGCTCAACATTTTGCCCATCCGGTCCGCCGCTTCGATCACGATCGGGGCATGCTGCCGCAATGTCTCGAGAGACAGCCTGTTTACCGGTCCGGATACGGATAACGCGCCGTACAATCGGCCCGAACGGTCGAAGATCGGCGTCGAGACGGCGGCGGCCCCCGTTTCGCGCTCCTCGATGCTTGTGGCATAGCCTGCCGACCGGATGCCGGACAATTGCTCCGTATAGTGGTCCCTCTCCGCGGCCGATGTCCATGGGAATTCGTCGATAAGTTCCTGCCGCTCCTCCGGCTCCGCGAAAGCGACCAACACTTTGCTCGACGCGCCGACGTTCAAAGGCAGCCTTACCCCTACCGGCGCAACGCGGCGTATCGCCTGATTGCTCTGTACGGCTTGAATGCGGATCCGTTCTTTGCCGTCCCGCAAATATAAACTGACCGTTTCGCCCAGCAGATCGCGCAGCCGCTCCATCTCAGGCAGCAGCAGCACCGCGGGATCGCCGGCTTGCGACAAGCCCGCCGACAGTTCCCAAATGCGAAAACCGAGCCGGTATTTGTCCGTCGCCCCGTCGCGAATGACGAATCCTTTCTCCTCCAGCGTCGTCAGCAGGCGATGCGCCGTACTTTTATGCAATCCGATCTTGCCGGAGATTTCCGTTAGGCTCAAATCTTTGCCCGACGTAAAGCACATTAATATATCCAAAGCCCGTTCGACCGCACGAACCGTTAGCTTACGATCCTCCATCGGCGATACCTCCGTTTCCCATCTATAAGATCGGGTAAAATTCCAAATTCACTCTATGCAAATAGTTTCATAGAATGAAACCTCGTTACGTACAGTATAACCTAATTTCGAATCCCGCGTAAAGTGCGAAGACCAAATAACCGGCTTGCCGCAGCGAAATATTGCACCAATTTTTCTATATTACAAGTAGATTACAAACACCTTACAATTCGACAATTTCCGTTGACCGGGACGTTGGAGCATCATACTATAGTACTACTATCATCTGCAGCGCTTTCAAATGAACGCAGTTTAGCGAACCATCATCATAGAATCGGGGGAAACGGTTATGAGCACATCGACATTGACAAACGTACCGCTGCAAGGCAATCTCCTCGGCAATTTGCCTGTTGTCGCCAAACGCAGAAAGCCTTTGAAACATTTGCTTGTCGCTCTGCTTCTATCGATGTTGTTTTTCATCATCTTCTGTTTTATGGCGCTGCACGGATTTATCGTTCTGCTGCTCTCCAATCCGCACACCGCTGCGATCGTCTCGAATCCTTATCAGGAAAAAGGCCTGCAGTATGAAAATATCGTTTTTCCCGCTATCGATCATAGCACCGATTTGAACGGATGGTATATTCCTGCGGATCAATCGAAACGAACCATTGTATTCAGCCACGGATACGGCACGAACCGCGAGGAACCGTGGGTCAAAGTCTACGATCTGGCCCAATTCGCCCATCGCTTGAATTACAACGTCATCCTGTTCGATTACGGCTTCGCTTCCGCTACGCATAAAACGGCGGCCACCGGCGGCAAGACGGAAAGCCGGCAATTGCTCGGCGCCGTTCATTACGCGAAGCAGCGAGGAGCCGAGCAAGTTCTCGTATGGGGCTTCTCCATGGGCGCCGGCACTGCGCTGCAAGCCGCCCTGCAAACGGACGAGATCGACGCGATGATATTGGACAGCATGTTCTTGCCCGAACCGGATACGATCTATCATAACATTGAGCAATATATCGATTTGCCCCGCGACCTTTCGATAACGATGCTGCGCTTGTTTTTCCCGTTGCTCAGCGGAACCGGACTGCAGCAAATTCCTTACGAGCAAGTGAAACATACCGACTACCCGATGCCGATTTTGTTCATTCACAGCACGAGAGACGATAAGGCGCCGTACACGATCGCCGAGCAAATCGCCGCCAATCAAACGAATCCTTCCTCCGGCGTATGGATTGCCGAGGATGCGCTGCATGAAATGATTTTCCAGCAAAACGCCCGGCAATATTTGAGCAGAACGGCCAGCTTCTTGAGCAGCATCCATTAACGCACTTCGAATAAGCGGCTCCGCGATCTCATTCGCGTGCGCGCATAAGAAACGACATGGATTAGGACATAGGACATGGACCTCCTTGAATATAGTAGTAAGTAGAAACGTTACGTAGAGGAGGTTCGTGCCTATGCTGCAAGTATATGGCGCATTGATGCCCGTGCGCTTGCTGGAAGAGATCCGGTTTTGGAAGACGCAGGAAAAAGAGCATACATCCGTCATTACCGCCATTATCCCTAATCTGGAACAACCGTTTGTGAACCTGATGCGCGAGTGGGAAAACGTGTTCGACAAAACCGAACAAGCTGCGCAAGCCTATCTTGACGCCGCCCTACAGGCGCCCGCACAGATCGGCCCGCAGTTTAAAGCGCAAATCAACGATCTGCTGCGCGTTTCCTGCGAGCAATCGAATCGATTTATCGCCCACCTGCGACATATCGAGCGCACCAGCCA
The DNA here is from genome assembly GCF_918697855.1 of Paenibacillus sp. CECT 9249. Lineage (NCBI taxonomy): Bacteria > Bacillati > Bacillota > Bacilli > Caryophanales > Paenibacillaceae > Paenibacillus > Paenibacillus sp. CECT 9249. The sequence continues at coordinate 63,866 of NZ_CAKKLI010000005.1, forward strand.
GGCGGTCAAACAAGTCCCTCTCGCTCCGACGGTATTGGAACATATTATCCGGGAATCGGAATACTTCTTGAACGTGCTGCAGACGCTCACTCATCTCGACGCCAGGGAAGGCGATCTGCGCGGCGAGCGGCAGGAAGACGGCATGCCTTGGAACGAACGGGCGCCGGAGGAGAGCAGAGCCGACAACAACCCTTCTTCATCCCAAGACGAACCGGGCGGAAATGAGGCAACGGGGGACGGGGCGCCGGTCAATGAGGTGGAACGCGGCGATTTGCTCAGCTGGACGGACGCCTTGGATATGAACGGCAAGCCGGTACCGATCGGCGGACATCAATTGCCGCCTTTGCCGTATCCGTATAACGCCTTGGAGCCGTATATCGATGAAGCGACGATGCGCATCCACCACGACAAGCATCACAAAAGCTATGTCGACGGACTGAACAAAGCCGAACGGGCGCTGCTGGAAGCGAGAAGGAGCGGCAACTTCGATCTGATTAAACATTGGGAAGGCGAGCTGGCTTTCCATGGGGCGGGGCATTATTTACATACGATCTTCTGGAATGTGATGAGCCCGAAAGGCGGCGGCACGCCATCCGGGCCTTTGGCTGCGCAAATCAAGCAGGATTTCGGCAGCTACGAACAGTTCAAGGCGCAATTTACCGAAGCGGCCGATAAGACCGAGGGCGGAGGATGGGCGATCCTCGTCTGGAGCCCGCGCAGTTGGCGCTTGGAAATTTTGCAAGCCGAAAAACATCAGAACCGGACGCAATGGGACGTCATCCCGCTGCTTCCGCTCGATGTATGGGAGCACTCTTATTACTTGAAGCATCAGAACAACCGGGCCGCCTATATTCAAGACTGGTGGAACGTCGTCTACTGGCCGTACGTTGCCGACCGGTTCAGCAAAGCCAAGAAACTGAAGTGGATTCCGTATTGATAAGTAAGGAATCTAAGGCAAAAGGGACGGCGCGCCGCACCGTCCCTAACTGTTTCATTGCTTGATCAACGATAAAAATTCGGCGCGGAGCGCGGAGTCTTCGCGGAAACGGCCGCGAATTCCGGACGTAACCGTTTTGCTGCCCGGTTTCTTCACGCCGCGGGCGCACATGCATAAATGCTCTCCTTCCACCACAACCATAACGCCGTGCGGCTGAAGCACTTCCTCCATCGTATCCGCAATTTGCGATGTAATCCGTTCCTGCACCTGGAGGCGGCGCGTAACCGCTTCGACCAATCGCGCCAATTTGCTCAAACCGGCTATTTTCCCGCTCGGAATATATCCGATATGCACTTTGCCGAAGAACGGCGCCGTATGATGCTCGCACTGGCTGTAATATACGATGTCCTTGACGATAACGAGTTCTTCATGCTGTTCGTCGAACGTGACGCCGAGCACTTCGCGCGGATCGACGCTGTATCCTGCGTAAATCTCCTCGTACATTCTGGCTACGCGTTCCGGGGTTTCCAACAAACCTTCACGATCCGGGTTCTCGCCGATCAACCGCAAAATTTCCCTCACGTGATATTCGATTTGTTCATGATTTTCCGCTGCGTGCAAGTTTTTGTAATCTTTAACTCCTGCCACTGGCTCCCCTCCTAACAATTCGCGTTATTTGAATTTTTTGTTCTTCATCATTTGCTGAGCGCGCTGCATTTGCTTGTTGTTCAAGTTGTAACCCATTTGCTTCGCCATTTTGGCAAGCATGTCCGGATCGCTTTGCATTTTGGTCAACTGCCTGCGCAAATAGAATACGCCAATAATAAACCCGAGCACTAAACCGACAACCAGCGTGATAATCGGAATAATATAATTCATTATGCGTCACCCTTTGTTCACTTGATAATTGTTCCATTCGATAAAAACTATCATAGCACGTCCGTTCGCCTATGACAAACATCACAGCCGTTCGAGCGCCAGCAATGTTTCTTTCTTATCCAAACCTCCGCCGTATCCGACCATTTGGCCTCCCGCGCCGATGACGCGATGGCATGGAATAATAATGGGAATCGGATTTTTGTTGTTGGCTCCGCCGACGGCGCGCACCGCCTTCGGATTGCCGATCAGCTCGGCGATGTTTTTATACGAACATACCTCGCCGTACGGAATTTCCGTCAACGCCCGCCAAACTTTGCGTTGAAATTCCGTCCCTTGCAAGTCGAGCGTCTCGAACGGCAAATCGAACGAATGCCGGCTTCCCGCAAAATATTGTTCCAATTGCTCGATAACGCCGCTCAATTTCCCCTGATTCATTATAAATTCCGCCTCGCCCCACCAACGCTGCGCCCAGCGTTCGAGCTCTTGCTTCCGTTCGGACATGGCGCCGAATTCGATATGGCATAACCCTTTGTCGGTCGCGCATAACGTAAGCGTGCCGATGGGGGAATCCATCTCGCCGTAAAATAACGTTTTCCCGGCGGCCCCCAGTTTCGCTCGTGCTTCTTGCACCGCCTCGAGCACTTCTTCGTTCTTTTCCTGTCCCAAGCTATCCGTCAATGCCCGCATCGACTCATCTCCTCCAATTTTCCCGAGCGCCCATGCGGCGGTTGCCCGCAATTCCGGCCGCGGGTCTTCCATAATCACCGTCCGCAAATGCGGAACGGCGCTGCGGTCTTTGAAATTGCCCAGGGCGATCACCGCATTGCGCTGGATCGGCTTCTTCCCCCGCCACGCGGCGGCGCTGCTGCCGAATCGTTCCTTGAATTCCTTGTTGCTCATGGAGAGCAGCGGGATAAGAAGCGGTTTGGCCAATTCCGGATCAGGCTGCAGTTCCGGCTGATGCGTCCAGTTCTTACCGCGATTCTTCGGGCACACGATCTGGCAAGTGTCGCAGCCGTATAGCCGGTTGCCGATTTTGCGCATAAATTCGTCGCTCAGCGTATGCTTCGTTTGCGTCAAGAACGAGATGCATCGCTGCGCGTTCAATTGGCCCGGGCCGACAAGCGCGCCTGTCGGACAGGCGTCGATGCATGCGGTACAGTCCCCGCAATCGTCGGTGACCGGCTCGTCCGGCGGAAAAGGAATATTCGTGATCATCTCGCCGATATAAATCCACGAGCCCCATTCCGGCGATATAATCGAACAGTTCTTGCCGCTCCAGCCGATGCCGGCCCGCTCGGCAACCGCCCGATCGACCAGCGCCCCGGTATCGACCATGCTCTCCATCCGTGCGCCTTCGACCCGATCGCGTATAAACGTCTCCAATCGGGCCAGCCGATTGCGCAATACATGGTGATAATCTTCCCCCCATGCGGACCGGGCCAATATGCCGCGATACGCTCCGGGCTCCGACTTCGGCGGATTCGCCATCTTCGACGGGTAGGCGATCGCGATGGCGATCATCGATTGCGGTTCGCTCAAGCTTAGTTCGGGACGCACTCTTTTCTCGATATCCTTCTCCTCGAATCCGGATTCATGCCCTTTGGCCCGGTGTGCGAGCAGCCTTTGTCTCAACGTCTCAAACGGGGCGGCCGAGGCGAATCCGATTTGATCGATGCCAAGCTGCGGCGCGGCTCGCTTGATTTCTTCCTTCAATTGTCCCCAGTACCCGCTCTCCGTTCCCGCTTCCATCTTCTCCGGCTTCGTCATTCCACCCACCCCTTTTCCGTTCGCGCCACCTTGTTGCGCTTCGTTTTTTTACATAATAATAGGAAAGCATATCTCCCCTCCATTTGCAATGGGTGGAAAGATATGCTTTCGATTCGCGAAGCATATTTAAGAATTTTCATTCGTTAATAAGGTATATTCGTTCTCAAAAGCTTAAATTCACCCCAACTTCCCCCAAACTTAGACTCCTATTGGGTCGCTAATAAGGTACAATCGTACCTATTACCGCCCTAATCCCCTAATCCGACTCGCACCGGGAAACCGGCTGCCGGATCTCACGACAACCGCTTGATCGCTTCCCGCGCCAGCAAGTCGCAGCGATTGTTCAATTCATTGTCGCTATGGCCCTTCACTTTAATATATTCCACCTCATGGGTTCCCATTAAAGCCCATAGCTCCTTCCATAGATCCTGATTTTCGACAGGCTGGTTTTTGCTGTTCTTCCAACCGTTGCGCAGCCAGCCCCGGATCCATCCCTGCTTGAAGCAGTTCACGACATAGGCCGAGTCGCTGTAAACTTTGACCTTGCACGGCTCCTTCAACAGCTTCAACGCTTCGATGACGGCTTTAATTTCCATCCGATTGTTCGTCGTATCCCGCTCCCCGCCGGACAGCTCTTTGCGGTGACCGCCGTACATGAGAATAGCGCCCCATCCCCCGGGGCCGGGATTTCCGGAGCAAGCGCCGTCCGTATATAACGTAATTTCTTTCATTGCGATTCCCTCCAAGCCGAATAATAACGCAGCACGGCCTCATCCTGAAACGGCGCCAAGCCGCCCTCCATTCGCAGTTTCAATTGTTCGAGCCCATTCATCAATTTCCGCACCACAAGTTCGGGATACCGGTAATTGGCCCGGTTCTTTTCATATTCGTTCCAATCCAGCAGTTGAACTTGTCCATCCGGATGAAGCACGACATCCAGATCGTAATCGATATATGTAATGACATGATCGGCATCGCTTTTATAGGGCGGGGAAGCGATATTGCAATAATATCGGATTCCCGTATCTTCAACGAGCACGACGACATTAAACCACATTTGCGGAATAAAAAAGGTTACCGCAGGCACTTTGCTGAACCAGCGCTTGCCGTCCGCTTCGACGATCGGCGTTTGGGAATTGATGGCGACGGTCATCGACTGTTCCGTATGGTCCGGTCCGAGCTCTTCTTCCGGGACGAGCCAGTTTTCCAGCCACATCCGGTGCAAACGGCCGTCATGCTTAAAGCTTTTAATCGTTAACGGTTGGTATCGGTTGTTTGTTTTCATATCAATAGAAAAACATATCTCCCCATCGTTTGCAATAGATGAAAAGATATGCTTCGTCTCCTTGCCAATCCTATAAGTGCAGAAATATTATCCAGCCACGATTCTTAATTTTTGAAAAGATCGTAAAACATGCGCCGCCCCGTATCCCATCGCGGCATATAACGGCAATACCGGTTCGTTATGTTCGTCGCCCGCAATGCAAATGCGCGTTACTTTGCGTTGCAAGAATCTTTGCTGCAATGCGGAAATTAACGCCTTGCCGCTGCCTTGGCCGCGATACTTCGGATGAACCGCCAATCGGTAATAACAACCCTGGCTGTTCTCAATCGTTCCGATAATAACGCCAACGAGAGCGCCATCCCGTTCATGCACCAACACGAGATCGCTATCGAGCGATAATTGTCTGGCAAATGCCTCCATCGTCTGCTCGTAGCACTCCTCCGACAACGATTCTTGCAACAGCTCCGTCACTTGAATGTAATCCGATAATTGAAAGGAACGAATACGCATGTTCTACTCCCCTTATGTTTATCTTATGTGATTTTCAAAAACTGAACTGACTGTCCTGACTGTCGTATGCTTTTTTTCAGCGATCTTTATAAAATACGACAAAAAACGATGAAATCCTCCTTTAATCTTAAAAAAACATTAATTTCCTCGCTTTTTCTCTTGAAAACGCTTTATTTTAAGCGCTTACATGTATCTTGAAGAACATCGCCCTTCGACTTGGCCATTCTCTTCCTTATACATGGATGACACGAAGGCGAAGTTCCGACATCGCTATATTGTATTTGCAACGCCTGTCCGGGAAGCGGCGAGCGCGGTTTTCATTGTATAAATCGGCGATAACACGGCAATCCTAGTCGAGTGATGAAAAGGGTTCGACTTTTTAAACATTTATATTGATTTATTATGAAAAATAAGGTTTAATAAAATAGTGAAGACTACATATTTTGGGAGGTATTCAATTATGGCACATCAATTACCACCGTTACCTTATGCAAACAACGCGCTCGAACCGCACATTGACGAAACGACGATGATGATTCACCACGATCGTCACCACAACACTTATGTAACCAACTTGAACGCGGCGCTGGAGTCCGCTCCGGAATTGCAAAGCAAGAGCGTTGAAGATCTGATTGCAGATCTGAACAGCGTGCCGGAGAGCATCCGCACTGCCGTTCGCAACAACGGCGGCGGCCATGCGAACCACTCCTTGTTCTGGACGACGATCGGCCCGAACGCCGGCGGCGCTCCGACAGGCGCATTGGCCGATGCGATCAACAACGAGCTTGGCGGCTTCGATAAGTTTAAAGAAGATTTCGCCAAAGCGGCTGCAACCCGTTTCGGCAGCGGTTGGGCATGGCTTGCCGTTGACCCTTCCGGCAAATTGAAAGTATATTCCTTGCCGAACCAAGACAATCCGATCATGGAAGGCGACACGCCGATTCTCGGGCTTGACGTTTGGGAGCATGCATATTACTTGAAATATCAAAACAAACGCCCTGACTACATTGCTGCGTTCTGGAACGTAGTCAACTGGGACGAAGTGGGCAAACGTTACGAAGCGGCAAAAAAATAAGACGTTTCGGCGAAAACAAGGCTGCATCGCGAGTAGAGTGACTCTACCGGATGCAGCCTTTTCGTTGGCACGGCTAACGGAACCAGGAGACTCTATTTGATCAAAATCGGCACTTTTTAAAATCTAACGGATGTGACAGACCTTATTTTCCGTCATTCGTTCAATTCCCCCTCCAAAAACAACGAATAAGAGCGCTGGGTTCCGTTAGAATCCAAAAAGATTGTTTTTTGCCACATTAAGATCTTCCAGTTCCGTTACAGTTGTGAACGGCGAAGGACAGTTCGGCGACAGTCTCTTTCGAACCGTTAACATGCCGCGATCGAGCTCATTTCCGATGAAATACCGGCCCTTTCCTTTCCCCGGCGCTCGGCTTGGCATCGGCCACGGCAGGCCAGCCGTCCTCCCATGCGATCGGATCGATCATGAGCGGCTGCGCGCAGCGCCGCTTCCCACTTTGGGAGCGTTGACGTCGATCGCATGATATACGATCCAATCCGACCCGCGGTCGTCCGTTATGACGGCATTGTGTCCCGGGCCGACGAACGGTGCGCCCTCCGGTTCAGGCGGGAAATATCCGGTCAAAATGACATTTCCCTCGTTATAGAGCAGATCTCCGCCCTCGCGGTTCAAATAAGGCCCCTTCAACGATTCCGCTCTGCTGACCGCCACGCGGTACGTACTGTCGGCGCCGTCGCAGCATGTTCACATCGAGCCGAAAAAGTAATAATGCCCGTTCCGCTTCAATCCCGCATCGAGAAAGCGAAGGAATTCGTGCAATATAAGGATCATCCCCTAAGCGACATCGCCGAGCGGTTCGAGTTCAAAACGATCCGTTCAGTTAGCCGAAATACCGGTTCAATATGCGCAAAAAAACGTTCGGAAACGCAAGCTGCTCCATGTCGGCTCGATCGATCCAGCGATAGTGGGGCGGCGATGGCGCTTGACCGCCCGCGCTTCCGGCCGCACTTCCGGCCGCTTCCGCAGCCGCGCCGGCGGCGATTTCCGGGACGGCCTCGCCGAGGAAAGCGCAGCGGTACACGCTCATATTCCAATGAATATGGCTGAACGTATGCTCCGCCGTCATGAACAATTCTTCCGGCCGGGCGTCCCAACCGTCCTGCGCCAATGCGCCGCGCAGTTGAAGTTGGTTCGCCGCGTCTTGTCCATCATCGGCGCCCCCTTCGGATGTCGCCAATATATGCGGCAATTCCCACATCCGCGCAAGCAGCCCCGTGGCCGGACGCTGACGGACGAGCACTTTGCCCGCATTCGCCCCGCTTCCTTCCATCAAGGCGGCCAGCCGATTTTCCGGCTTCGGCGGCTTTGCCTTCGTCTTGACGGGCAGCGCGTCCTCCAGCCCGGCGAAACGGGCGGCGCAATGTTCCATGACAGGACAAGTCAAGCATTGCGGCGATTTCGGCGTACATACGAGCGCTCCGAGCTCCATCAACGCCTGGTTAAAGTTCGAAGCTTCCCCTTCGGGGATCAATTCTACGACGAGCCGTTCCATCTGCGCGCGCGTGCTGTTCTTCATAATATCTTCTTCGATTAGAAAATAGCGCGACAATACGCGCATCACATTGCCGTCCACCGCGGGCTCAGGTTTATTGTAAGCGATGCTGAGTATCGCCCCGGCCGTATAGGGGCCGATCCCTTTCAGCGCGGAAATCTCCGGTTTCGTATCGGGCACTTGTCCCCCATACTGCTCTTTCACTTCCCGCGCAGCCGATTGCAAGTTGCGGGCGCGCGAATAGTAGCCGAGTCCTTCCCAACTCTTCAGCACTTCCTCTTCCGGCGCGTCCGCCAAAGCGTCCACGGTCGGAAACTTGCCGACGAATCGCTCGAAATACGGCTTCACCGTCTCGACTCTTGTCTGCTGCAGCATAATTTCAGATACCCAAATGTAGTAGGGATTTTTACTGCGGCGCCACGGCAAATCCCGTTTATGCCTGTTGTACCAAAGAAGCAAATTTGTACTGAAATAACGTTTATGTTCAAGTGTGTCCATATCGTGAACGAATCCTTTCTTTTCCATGCTAAGATGCATCGCATAATCGCGCAATATCCCCATTATACATGAATTTTCCGGCCTTATGGGCGCTTCTTGACGAATATGTGACTTCCCTTGTACCTTTGAAATATTTGCCATATACTGAAGGAAAATGCGATTGGAGTGAAGTAGCATGAAAAAAGCTTTGTTGATCGCCGCTTTATTCGGCGCCGTTAGCCTTGTAGCGGCATGCGGCAGCAGCGGCGGAAGCGGTGGAGGAGGCGAAAGCCAAGGCGCGGCCTTGGACGGCCCGGAAGCAACGGTAGCGGTGTTCAAAAGCAATTGCATCAGCTGCCACGGAACCGATCTCAAAGGGAAAATGGGTCCCGACAGCGACCTGACGGCTGTCGGTGCGAAAATGACGCGAGATGAAATCGAGAAGCAAATTAAAGACGGCAGCGCGAAAATGCCCGGCTTCGGCAAAATGCTGAAGGAAGACGAAATCGCCGGCTTGGCGGATTGGCTCGCAACGAAGGGCGCTACCGCTTCTCAATAACCGCAAAGGCCGACGCCAAGTTGGGCTGATGCGTAATGCTGATATGAATCGTAAACCCGATGCGCTCTTGCTCCGGAATATTGAGGCGTTGCCACGCCTCCGGCGCCAGGGCGCATTGCGGTTTGCCAAGCGAATCCGGCAATATTTCGATATCGCGAAATCCGATGACTTCGCCGATCCCGCATCCGAACGCTTTGACGACCGCTTCCTTTGCCGCGAACCGACCGGCCGCGAATTCCGCCAATCTGGCCCCGCGCTCCGCCGCTAACGCCCGCTCCGCCTCTGTCAGCACCCTGTCCAGAAACCGTTGTCCCGCCGGCTGACTCAATATACGCTGGATCCTGCCGATTTCCAGCAAATCATGCCCGATACCGTAGATCATAGTAATACTCTCCTTTGTTCCGTGATAGATCCGTTCCGCGCTCTCGCCTTTCCGTTCTTAGGAATATGCCATTATTATAGCAAAAACATTGCGGCTGCGCCTTCCATCCTCCACATGCCCTGGTCATTCCTTCTATTCCTGTTCTGATTCGCCATACTCCCCGGTTTGTCATGTTTTGAGAAATATGTTATCTTAAAATCATCATTGTTAACCTTATATAATAAATTTTAGGTTTACAATCATGAAAAAAAACGACGCAGGCATCTTTTTTTCCGCCTTCTGTGGAAATCCCGCTTGCTCAGGACAGGGATACAGGTGCGCTATGTTTCGCTTAATCAGCTAATCTAATACGAAGTGAAGCGACAGCCCCCCGTTTCTGAACGAGAGGGATTTTGACAAAAGGAAAGAGAAAGGCAGTAGAACGGGCGGTTTACCCTAACGGTTCTTTTTGGGTTCGCAATAGATGAACAAGGTCAGGAGAGTGAGACATTTGGACGCACAATTAAAAGAGGAGCTGCTGCGCAAAGACCGGCAGTACGTATGGCATCCGTTCACGCAAATGAAGGATTACGAGACGCAGGATCATGTGCTGATCGAAAGGGCGGAGGGCATGTTCCTCTACGATGCGGACGGCAAAGCGTATTACGATACCGTTTCTTCCTGGTGGAGCAATGTGCACGGGCACGGGCATCCGCGGATTAAAGAAGCGATTGCGCGGCAATTGGAGCAGACCGATCATGTCATGTTCAGCGGGCTTACGCATCGTCCGGGCATCGAGCTGGCGGAGAAGCTGGTGGAGATTGCGCCGCAAGGCTTACATAAAGTGTTCTATTCGGATAACGGCTCAACGGCGGTGGAAGTGGCGCTGAAGATGTCGTTTCAATATTGGCAGCAGATCGGCCGGAAGACGAAGACGCGTTTCGTCTTCATGGACAACAGTTATCACGGCGATACGATCGGTGCGGTCAGCGTCGGCGGCGTGGAGTTGTACCACGCCCTGTTCAAGCCGATGCTGTTCCGCGCTTATCGCGTGCCGTCGCCGGACGCTCGCGCGCTCGGCCGCGAGCGGACTCCGGAGCGCGAGGCCGCCCTTGCGGCCGACGCGCTCGAAGCGGTGCGCGCGCTGCTGGCGGAGCGCGCGGAAGAAATCGCCGGAATCATCGTCGAACCGATGATTCAAGCGGCTGGCGGCATGGTGATGTACCCTGCCGCCTATCTTGCGGGACTGCGCGAGCTGTGCGCGCAGTACGACGTCCACCTCATCGCGGATGAGGTGGCGACAGGCTTCGGGCGAACCGGCACGATGTTCGCCTGCGAGCATGCGGGCATCTCCCCGGACATCCTTTGTGTGAGCAAAGGATTGACCGCGGGGGTGATGCCGCTGGCGGCGACGCTGTGTCGCGACGGCATCTACGAGGCGTTCTACGACGATTACGCGACACAGAAAACATTCTTCCACGGACATAGTTTCACCGGCAACCCCGTTGCCGCGTCCGTGGCGCTCGCCAGCCTGCGCGTGTTCGAGGAAGAGCGCGTGCTCGAACGCGCTAGGGAAGCGTCCGCCGCGCTGGCGGAGGAGCTTCGCTCCATCGCAGTCCAGCCGCATGTGGCGAATGTGCGCCAGCTCGGCCATATCGCCGCCTTCGACCTGTACCGCGATGCGGCGTCCCGAACGCCGTTCCCGCCGGAGCGGCGCATCGGTTATCAGGCTTATCTCGCCGGACTCGAACACGGACTCATCCTCCGCCCGCTCGGCGACACGCTGTATTATTGGCTGCCGCTCTGCGTCGCGAAGGATCAAATTCGGGACATCGTCGCCCGCACGGTGAAGGTACTGCGCTCGCTCGATCGGGCAAACTAGCGATTTTTGCAGTTGCTCCATCAAGGGAGCCAAGGCCAGGGCGCCTGTATCGTTCGAACCGGATGTACGCGCGGCGAACAAGGGCTGAACAGTCCGCGCAATCCGCCCGACCCTCAGGAGCTTGCAGCACATTCAAGCCATGCCGGTCGCGTCAGCGTCATGGTCTTTTTTCGATTTATGGTTCGTTTTGCGGCTCTTGTCCTTTTGCAGCGCCCGTCCATTGTACGTGTCGGTTATGCCCATGCGCCGCAGCCCGATGCCGAAGTACGTTTCGCTCAATTCGATGCCGATCGCCCGGCGGCCGTGCTTGAGCGCGACGGCGCAAGTCGTGAACGTCCCCGCGAACGGGTCGAGCACCACATCCCCGGGATGGCTCGAAGCGAGCACGATCCGTTCGAGCAGCGCTTCGGGCTTCTGCGACGGATGATTCTCGTATTCCTCCATCTTGTACCGGACGCGCGGGAAATGCCATACGTTCCCCGGCACTTTCCGCGAATTGTAAGGCCGGGGCGGCGTTTTCCGGTAATCGATGAGCCCGCGCTGCGCCCCCGTTTTCGCTTCAACCATAATGTCTTCGCCGTTAAACGTATAATCGTCGGTTTTCGTTTTGGTCGCCATAATAATCGGTTCATACAGCGAACCGTACAGCCTCTTCGATTGAACGCCGGAACTGTCGTACGCCCAGACGATGCGGGAGAGAACATGATAGCGCTCCGCTACAAAAATATCGATATAAGGCATGTTTTGCGTCGCATTCATCAGGTAGACGGTGCCGTTCGGCTTAAGAACCCGGAAGCATTCCTCGATCCACGATCGGCACCAATCGAAATATTCGTGCCGGTCGTTCCAATTATCGCTGCCGTTGCCGAAATTTTTCCCCAAATTATACGGCGGGTCCGCGAAGATTAAATGTACCGATTCCGGCTTCATGTGCCGCAGCACGTGCAAGCAATCCCCGAGAACGGCGATCCCCGCTTGATGTTGCCGGTATATGAAATCTGTGTCCGTAAATAAACGCCGCATCTGCATCTCACCCCGACTTTATCGCTATGTCGCAGCGCCGGGAAGCGTGATGCGAATTTTCACACCCGCTCCTGCGCTCGTTTCCAGCTTCATATCCCCGTTCAAATGCAACACCCGAGTCCGAATTTGCTTCATTCCCTTGAATGGCGAACCGGCCTCTTCTTCCAGCATCCGTTTCTGCTCGAACCCGACACCGTCGTCCTCATACAAAAGCACGATATATTGGTCGATGGCAATCAATTGAATGCCGACTTTGGACGCTCGCGAGTGCTCTTTGGCATTGCCTATCATTTCTTGAACCATTCGAAAAATATGTTTTTTCGTTTCCAAGCAGCATTTGTCGATAATCGCCGGTTGTTCCGCGCTGTATGCGAGCTCAAAGGCCGCGGAGGCGCGCTCCTTGTCGATATATTGCTGCAATGTTTGCACGAGACCCGCCCCATCCGTCAGTTGAGGATGCAACTGCGAGAAACTTTGGGACAACTGGCTATGGATATCGTCTATCTTCAAAATAACGCTCCGCATATCGCATGCCGCTTCCTCGGACACCGCGTATTGCTGCATTATTTCCAGTTCCCCTTTGAGACGGGCCATTTCCGGCATCGTCGAATTATGCAGGTCTGCGGCGATACGCAAGCGTTCCTTCTCTTGCAGTTCAAACATGAGCTTGCGGAACCAAACGAATTCATTCGCTACTTCTTCGTTCGGAAAACGGGCGGCTAACTGTTCCAGTTTCATCGTTAATTTGCGGATCAGAAATACGTTCTCCAGGCTGACCGCCAAATACGAGATAATCAAATGCAGCCATTGCTTCTCCTCGGCGCTGAACAATGTATCGTTCTTTTTCCGGGTGAAAATCAAATAACTTGAATACTCTTCATGCCTGTTTACCGGAAAACAGGTATAATCCGAATGATCGCACGAACCCGATATCACCATTTTTTTCACTTTCTCCGCATCGATGTCTCCTTCGCAAATCTCCTCCACCCATTCCCCGTTCGTAAAGACGATCGCCGCGCCGAACACTTCCAACGTGTTGATCAAATCCAATAATATTATGCCTTTCATTTCCTGGACGTTGGAGAGAGACACCAGGTGTTGCGAGATTTTTCGGAGCGATTTGTTAAAATAATATTTGCGCGGAAAAATGACGGACTCCAACATTTTCCCGAAACGTTCCAACGAATAAAGAACAAAAGTTATCAAAATAAGAATGCCTATGAAAATAAGCAGCAAATCACTGATGTTTGTTTGATCCGCAAAAAAGATTCCGATAAGCGCCACAATAATCAGGCTAGGAATGAAAGCAATCGTTACCGTCATCAAAATACGGCGCAAAATAAAATCGATATCGAACAATCTCTTCGTAATGAGCAAATAAGTGAACGTAAGAGGAATAATCAGCACGCACCAGCTAATATAGATCGAATTGATCAACTCCACGCCATACAACAAACGCGGAATAAAAATAAATAAAATCATCGGCGTGAACGATATAAACAAACCGGCCCAGATCGTTTTGATAACAACAGACATGTACGATTGCTGTGCTTTGTACTTGAGGTAGATTTTTGATAAATAGACGAAGTTAAGTATAGATGCAAATAGCGTGAACAAAATCGTAATTGCAGTAAAGGTTATATAGGTATAATATGCAAACGCCCCTGTACTGAAATAACCGGGCAACGCCAGTAATGGAAAAATCAAAGCGCCATATAAATAGGCGGGTATTCTCTCAAACCGATGAATGTAGCCCTTTTCCCTCATAAATATAGTTAAAAATTGGAGAAATACGACCGGCAACAGCATGACAAAGGTGCTAATCATTATTTTCCCTAAGGCGTCTCCGCGAATCGATGCGCCTAGACTAATAAAGATAAATCCAATATTAAAAAATGTGTACGCCAGATAGCAGGCCGTATGCGAACCTCTCAACTTACGAAATAATAACATCCCCATACAAAAAGAAAAAAACGAAATTACTAATGGAACGATATTAAAGATCATCGAGAGGTGATCCTCTCCAATCAAAATTACGAGTTCTTTTCCCGCACGCGATACTTTCACCTTTTCGGCCTGATCGACCGACCCCCATTTTTCAACAGAAAAATAACGGTTCGCATCGACTCCGTCAATCTCGATGATGCGATCCCCGATCTTCAAATCGGCTTCCAAAGCAACATTTATACTATCGAATTTATTAATAATCCACTGGTTATTCCGATCTAATTCCACATGAATGCCGGTGACCGGGAATGAAAATGTAATATATACGCTCCATAGTGCGCTCCCAATTAATATAGTTAATATTAAATATGTAAAAATATTCTTTTTCATTCATTAATCACCTTAACATTTTATTGGAATTAGTGTAAAATAAAACTGTAAATCTATTAAAAAGTGGAAAGCGAGGCGTGTAAAAATGCAAACATTGGCATGGTCTTCAGAACTGAATCAAGTGGTAAGAAACCTCAAAAAGTTCGAGCAGCATGGTAACGCTTCTAACAATACCCAAGGATTTCTGGCTTCCTTAGATTTACCTCGTATGGAAAAATCGGCAATTGAAACAATTTGGGCTGAAAAGAATGCGGCAAAAGACAGCAATGTAAAATACAACGGATGGGTATAAAATCTATCTACCAGACTAAATAAAACAAACTACATATTACATTATTTTACCAAAATATATTGAGATTGTATATTCTATTTAATTTATACAGTCTCTTTTTTTTTGAAAAAAAATCTGCCCGATCGAAAGGTTGGAGCCCTTCAATGGACAGATTTCAATCATTTATTGCATAGGGACAAGGTCGTTAAAGTAATCGAGGAAGTAACGTGTAAAAGCCGGATCGGACGGCGGGAGTTTACCCGTCTGTTTTTGGTAGCCCCAATCCATGTCCGTAGCTTGCTTTAGCCCCGTCTCCAGTTTGCTGTCTCCGAACGGAACAGCCGAATCAGTCGAAGATATTTCCGCTCCCCAGGTCACCTTCATCTTACCGTCTACCGGTTCGACATATAGAACAATATCGGATAAGGGCATCTCGCTGAAGCCGATCCATTCCCGGCTGTATACCGGGATGTCCCCGCTCTTGGCCCGATTAATCATTCTCACCGCGAATTGATGCGGATCATCATCGGCAAACCAGACGTCATATACTCGGTATCGGTCGAACGATTCAATAAGATATGGATGTTGATCGAACATATATTGCAAAGCCGTAAAATTTTTATAGATCGTTGTGTGAATTTCATACGGCTCTTTCCCCTCTTCGATCATTTTGTCGATCAGAACGATAAACGTGTCGTTTTGCCGATCGGCAAATGAAGGTTCTACAATGAGCACTGCTTTGGCCGAAGGCTTCCAGGTGACAGCCGCTTGAAGAGATTCCGCAATAAACCGGATCGGGACGTAAGTCGTTCCGTCTTTGACAAGAGGAGGCACATCAAGCTTGGTATTGTGACCGTCGATAACGGCTTGACGATCCCCTACCGTCAATTCGATCGACCTGTTCTGATTGATGATCGTAACCCTTTGTTTGCTTGCATCCCAATTGACGGATGTTTGATCGAATCGCTCGGAGACAAGCCTTAATGGAACAAGCACCTTCTGCTCGACAATCATCGGCCGTTGTTCCGATTCGACCTCCTTATCGTTCACATACAGAGAGATCGAAGAGGTTTGATCCGGCTTCGCAGCCGATGCCGGCGAACAAACGGTCACCATGAGTAAAGCAGCTGCGCATATACTGGAGATTTTGCGCCTAGTTGAATTTTTCATTTTGTAACTCCTTGTATTTTTTTGGAATTCAATCCTTCAATGTAGACGTTATTTTCTAATAAAAGTTGCATCGGTTCTCACGGCATTCGTTAAACCGACATCATTACATGCGAATCTTGATGTCCGTACCTGTCGGTTGGTTCTTGAAAGGTTTCCTGAACTGTTTGAAGACGAACTCCATGCCGGAAAGATCGTCAGGCAGCGGCGGATTGCAAATGAATCTTTACTCGGTAGTTCCCGCATAATTGGTTAAATAAGTTGTATAAAGTACAACCTACGAAGTGCTGAAAGCGCGGATCAAGTTGCTATGTTGCATTTTGTACAGCATAATCCGCAGTTGATAGGCGAAATCCGCTCATCTACCCCAAAAATGTTGTATAAAGTACAACATGCGCACATGATAAGCACGAAAAGGGGAGGAAATGTTGTATGTTATACAGCATAGCCCCCGCAGCCGAAGCGACTTAAGCAAAATGGCGCCATCCTCGATCTCGTAGGATGCCGCCATGCTGTCGAACGAAGCCGGGATTACAACGCTTCCCGTCAAATCCCCGGGATTGGGGATCGTTTATGTTCGGTTTTCAAATAATGCTTCTCAATTTTCTCGCGCGCTTCCGGGCTAATTTCTTTGCCTTCCAGGTAGTCGCTGTTGTCCTCGTACGTAACGCCAAGTTCTCCTTCGTCCGTTTGCCCTTCCCATAAGCCGGCGGTCGGCGCTTTGTCGATTACGGAGCGCGGTACGCCCAAATGCTCGGCCAATTGCTTGACCTGCCGTTTATTGAGCGAACTGAGCGGCGTAATATCGACGGCTCCGTCGCCCCACTTCGTGTAGAAACCGGTCAGCGCCTCCGAAGCGTGATCCGTCCCGACGACGAGCAAATTCAAATCGAAGGCAAGCGCGTACTGGACGACCATTCGCACCCGGGCCTTGACGTTCCCTTTGCCGGCAACGCTTAAGTGACGGTGGATGTTCATCGATTTGAACGCATATTCGGTCTCCAGCGCGATTTCGTTCACGGCGTCTTCGATATTCGTTTCCACCGTATGTTTCAAGTCGAACGCTTTGGCGACCGCATAGCTGTCGGCAATATCGGACTGCGTTCCATACGGTTGAAAGACGCCAAGCGTCATATAATCGCGGCCGGTCTCGGCGCTCAGCTCGTCCGTCGCCAGCTTGCATAATCCGGCCGCAACCGCGCTGTCCAATCCGCCGCTAATAGCAATCAAAAGTCCCGTTGTGCCCGATGATCGCACATAATCCTTCAAAAAGTCGACCCGCCGGCGAACTTCCTCCTCCGGGCGAATCTCCGGTTTAACGCCCAATCGGGCAATAATTTCTTGTTGTAAACCGCTCATGATTACACCTCTTCCGCTTGTCAATACAACAAACACCCCGCTCGCTCGCAGCTACGAAGTGAACGGGGCCGAAATTTCATATGCTGGTTACTTGCAAAACCGGTCGAAGGCAGCCGTCAGCTCTGCGGCAATCTCTTCCGCCGAACGGTTCTCGATGCTGTGGCGTTCGATAAAGTGCACCAGTTCGCCGTCTTTCATCAAAGCGATCGATGGCGAAGAAGGCGGATACGGAGCGAAATATTCGCGCGCTTTCGCCGTCGCTTCCTTATCTTGGCCGGCAAACACCGTGAACAAATGATCCGGCTTCGCGTCATGCTCAAGCGCAAGCTTGACTCCCGGTCTGCATTGGCCCGCCGCGCAACCGCAAACCGAATTGACGACGACAAGCGCCGTACCTTTGGCGTTCGGCAGCTTCTCTTCCACTTCTTCGGGCGTCAACAGTTCTTGCACGCCGATGCTCGTCAATTCGTCGCGCATCGGTTGAACCATATCTTTCATATATTGATTAAAAAACATGGACATCTTATTCCCACTCTCCTTACGAAAGCATATATAAATGATATTGTACACTTATTATTGCATTCATAACGAGCGAAAGCAAGGGAAAAACCCCTTGCGTTCATTCAATGCGGGGCAAACCGGCTTCGAACCGCGGCCCCTACCGTATGATATCGGTCCTCGGACAGCAACCCGTCATTCCGCCGGACGGTTCGGTCCGTTCAGTCGGCGGTCGATGCCGGGCTGCTCGTTCTTGTTCTTGCTTTCATTGGCTTTCTTCTGCCGTTGCTGAGCTTTCGAGTCTTCTGACACGTGCGAATCCTCCTTTGCGCAATAAGCGAATATTCGCTTATATTATGCGCCATAACCGGAAGCGCTATCCTCGAGCCCCTCTTCCGCCCAGCATCGAACATGCGGCCCCCGCCAGCGCCATTCCCACGAACAGCCATTGCAGCGGCGACAATCCGAACCGGATCGATGCGCCGGGCTGCGGAACGAGCAGCGTGCACGCCATCCCGCCGATTCCGCCCCAAACGAGGAACAGGAGCAGCGCTTTCCCTTCCCCCGGCGGGCTTCTCCATATCCATAAGACAGCGGCTACGCAAGCGGCGGCGCCCGCATACCAGAAGCTCCAAGCTCCGCTAAGCGCGAAAAACGCGGCGCTGCCGGCGGACAAACCGTATGGCAGCAAATCGAGCAGAACGGTGAAGCGAAGCGCTCGTTTGCGCATGCAATAAGACGTGTAGGAAGCGGCCAAAACGGCGCACAACAGCCATCCCGCGGTCGAGCCTCCGCTTGTCAGCAGCAATGCCTGCGGATTTTGCCACAATATGCGGGGATCTTCGAGCAAAAAACCGAATTTATAGCATATGGCAATAACGACCGCATTCGTTACGAATAAATCCAACCAACCCTTCTTATGTTCTTCCGAAAAATGTAAGCGTATTCCGATCATGGCCAGAGCAGCCGCAAACGATACGACCGCCGTGAGCAGGCTGCCTTTTAATATGAACGGACCAAGCTGCACGACTTCATTCATGCCGAACTCCCTTCAAATTCATAAATCTCCGTTTTCTGGCCCGCCTCCTGTTGATGGAACGAGACGATGAATGTCGTCCCCTTCCCTTCCTCGGACTCTACAACAATTTTGCCTTGATGGCGCTCGACGATGCTTAAGCATAGCGAGAGCCCGAGACCGGTTCCTTTCGCCTTCGTCGTATAGAACGGTTCGAACATTTTATCGAGCTTGTCTTTCGCGATGCCTTCGCCTGTATCCCGCACCAGCAGATAAACCGTCTCGTTCTCCCGGCGCGTCTCGATCGTCAGCACCCCTTTGCTCTCCATCGCCTCCATTCCGTTGCGGGCCAAATTGAGAATTAGCTGCTTTATTTCCTTGGAGTTGAGCAGCAATTGCGGAATGTCAGGATCCAGTTTCAGTTCGATCGACTGTCCGCGCAAGTTCGCATCCGCCCACAGAAGCGGAGACAAATCGTTAATAATATCGTGGAGATGCCCTCTCTCCTTCTCGACGATCCGGTTCTGCGCCAAGGACAGAAAATCGTTAATGATCGAATTGGCGCGGTCCAGTTCTTCCATAATAATACGGTAATATTCATGCAAGGTCGCAGGACTTTTCTCTTTAATAAGCTGTACGAACCCGCGCACGACCGCCATCGGATTGCGAATCTCGTGCGTGATGCTGGCCGCCATCCGCCCGACGAGGCTTAATCGCTCCATATTGCCGAGCTCCGTCCGCAGCATTTGCAGCTCCGTAATGTCATGAGCCATATTGACGGCTCCTACCACTTCGCCCGTCTCATGATTGCGAATGCCGTACGCCGACGAAATAAACAGGCGACCGTTCATATTGATCAATTCCGTGCCCGCCCCTTCCCCGTTCAGACAACGCCTGATCTGGGACAAGTTCACATCGGTATTTTGCAAATGGGACAACACTTCGCAAGGCTTGCCGAGCAAATCCTCCTCCTTGAACATGCCGCCGTCCTTCATCGTTTTCAGCATCATCCCGTTAATTGCCGTAATGTAGCCGTCCCGGTCTACGGATACGACGCAAAGCGGCGTAGCGTCGATCAACTGCTTGAGCTTTTGCGCTTCTTGATCGTATTGGCTTGACATCGCTTGCAATTGTTCCTGCAAGGACAGTTTCTCCAATATATTTTCGATGAGAAAGACGACCAAGTATGATGTTAACATAAAAAAAATTCCATAGACAGCCATAAAGAGCAGGGCGTCGAATTGAACGACCGCTGCGCCGGTCCATAAATCGTAGCAATACAACATGGTGTAAGTCGCTATTCCGCACATAATCAAGTTGGAGGCGATGTACATTTTCATTCGCGGCTGCGCAAGTTGAAACTTTTTCATAAACAGAAAAGCTAGCGGTATTAAATAGAAGGCAACATCCGAAAATATTCCCCAAGGCATCGATTCGGGAAAAAACAGAACATAGGAGGCTATGTATAAAAATGTCGTCAATAATCCGATCCGGTAGCCCCCATACATGATTCCAAGTACAATAGGGAGAATCCGAAAGTCGAACGCCATGTTTAAATAACGGTAAGACAATCCCATGGAAAGAATGAGCGATATCGAACAAAATAATCCGAGTACCGTGTACCGCCTCGCCCCTCGCACGGTTTTATCGGCGCACAGCAAAAACAGAAACACAGGCATTAATGTGATTAAAACCTGTAAGAACGTTTCTTTTAATGGGGTTATAATCACGGTTTCCCTCCAAATTGGCAATGATTAGTTACATCGATTATTCCACAACCGACAATTTTTTACAATATACCCAGTTTACCTTTTAGGCAAAAATTTTTAATATGGATCGGATCGCGGTACAATGGAAAGTAACGTACGAATGAGCGAGGTTATATGAAATGAACTTACATAATGCGAAACAGGTTGACATTATTATTATCGGCGGAGGTTCGGCAGGACTAATGGCGGGTGTCGCGGCAGGCAAGCATGGGAAGAAAGTGCTGCTGATCGATAAAGGCGATAAACTCGGAAGAAAGCTTGGCATTTCCGGCGGCGGACGCTGCAATGTGACCAACAATAAAGAAATGGACGAGCTTATCAAAAACATCCCCGGCAACGGGCGATTCCTCTATAGCGCGCTGAGCCAGTTTTCAAGTCGGGACATTATCGAGTTCTTCGAGAGTCTGGGGATCGCGCTGAAGGAAGAAGACAACGGGCGCGTCTTTCCTGTCTCCGACAAAGCGAAGACGGTTGTCGACGCATTAATCAATCAAGTGCGGAGCTACGGCATCGAAATGATGCTGAATTCCCCCGTACAGCAAGTATTATATGATGAAGAAAAAGTGGCGGGAGTCCGGTTAAAGAACGGGCAAACGATCAAAAGCAAATGCGTCATCGTGGCGGTCGAGGGCAAGTCGGTGCCGGCCACAGGCTCCACGGGCGACGGCTATGCTTGGGCCGAAGAGGCGGGTCATACGATTACGACGCTTTTCCCTACCGAAGTCCCGCTTACCTCTGCGGAACGTTTTATTCAAAATCGGGAATTGCAAGGATTGGCGCTTCGGGATGTCGCTCTGACCGTATGGAATGAGAAAGGAAGAGCGATTGTAACCCACCGCGGAGACATGCTGTTTACGCACTTCGGGATGTCGGGCCCCATTGCGCTCAGATGCAGCCAGTTCGTCGTGAAACAGTTAGCCAAAGGGCAACCCGACGTCAAACTGACCGTTGATTTGTTTCCGGACAAAACGACGGAAGAGATATACGACGAAACGCTTCAAATGGCGAAAGCGGAGGCGAAGAAAGCCGTCATCAATGTGCTCAAAGGATATTTGCCCGAAAGGATGCTGCCGATCCTGTTCCAAAGCGTACCGCTTCATACGCATATTACTTATGACAATATTCCCCGGCAAGAATGGCGCGGCTTATGTCAAACGATGAAGTCGTTTCCCGTCAAGGCAAACGGAACATTATCCATAGAAGAGGCCTTCGTTACCGGCGGCGGCGTTCATCTGAAGGAAATCGATCCGAAAACGATGCAGTCCAAATGGAAGAAAGGATTGTATTTCTGCGGAGAAATATTGGACATTCACGGATACACCGGCGGCTACAATATTACGGCAGCTTTCTCGACGGGGTATGCCGCAGGCCGCAGCGCGGCGTTGCAGGCGGAGGAAACGGAGTAGCGGCAAATAACGAATGAAGCCGCCGGCATCCCATGCAGGCGGCTGTTTGTTGTTAGATCGATAAAGGAGAGTGCAAATCGGTCTACGTCTTCACTTCGCCCGAGAAGTGATCGTACGGCTCATCGTACCAACCCCGCATCTCCTCGTCCCGCAAGGCAAGATCGTCGCCTTCCCCCGGTTCGTGCCGTGCGTTCGAATACGATTCCGCCGCCCAATCCTCGTTGACGATATGGGCGGGAATCGGAATCATGTCCAGGCGGTACGCCAAATTCGTTAATTCCGCTTCGCTAATCAGCGCCCGCTCTTCCAAACTGCCCCCGTACGCTTGAGCGATCTCGATAGCGGATGTTAGATCGGTTTCGTCGACATGAATATGAAGCCGACTTCCCTCCTCCCCAAGAAACGCCGGCTCGTATCCAAGCTCTTCCAACAAATCGAAAGCTTTCGCGCAACTTCCAGCATCGGTAAATCGAAACACGATCGCCGTATCTTGCACAACGTTCATCCTTCCTCTTTGGTTTCAATCTTTATCCGTTACTATGCCCAACATCGGAGGATGTATGACTTCCTGCGGCCAATACGGCAAATTGATTCGCGATAAACCGCTGCACCGGCAAAGCGGCCGCCGGAACGATGAACAGGCCCCACCATGAAAACGCGAACGCCCCGGCAATCGCGCACAAAGGCAGCATGTAAGGCAGGCATATCATAAACAGCGCCGCAGCCGCAGCCGAACGCAGGTCGGTGTCGCGCCAAGGAAACATTTTTACATAAGACGAACCTATGAAAGCACGCCATATTAACAAAACCCAATAGGAAAACAAAACGATAAGCGCCGCCGCTATAGCCAGTTTCAACGCTCCCGCCGGCGTAACTGCGACCGCAGCGATGCTGACGGACAGAAATTGCAAGAAGAACATGACGTGAGTCGGATTGCGGATCGCAACATAAGGGCATTCGTTGCAAGGCCGCCGTGCGATTCGTTGCTGGGAGGTTGATGCTATGGGAGGTTCTTGCTACGAGAGATTCATCCGCAGGACGATCTTGCCGGTATTTTCGTTCTTTTCCATCCGTTCATGCGCTTCGTTGACGTTAGCGGCGTCCCAGACCGAATCGATCACCGGCTTCAGGCGGCCGTCCAGCAGCCTCGGCATGGCAAATTCCGCGAATTTGCGCGTCAGTTCGGTCTTCTGGGCGACCGTCTGCGACCGAAGCGTACTGCCGATGACCCGCTGGCGGCGCATCATCAGCTGCAGCAGGTCGACTTCCTCGACTTTGCCGCCCCCCATCGTTCCGATCAGCACCAGGGCGCCTTCAAGCGCCAGCGCCTTCATATTCTGCTTCCAATAGGCGGCGCCCACAAAGTCGAGAATAAGATCGGCTCCATTGCCGCCGGTCCACTCCAACACCGCGTCGGCAAACGGCCCCGACCGGTAATCGAAAGTCGCATCCGCTCCCAGAGCGGCGCAAGCCGCTCGCTTCTCCGCCGTTCCCGCCGTGGCGAAGATACGCGCTCCCGCTTCGCGCGCCAATTGGATCGCCGCCGTTCCGACGCCGCTGGCTCCGGCATGAATCAATACCGTTTGGCCGGCCTTTACATTCCCTAATTGAAACAAGTTCAAATATGCCGTCAGGAACACTTCGGGAACGGCCGCCGCTTGCTCGAACGTCCAGCCGGCGGGAATGCGCATCGCCATGCCGGCGGGAACGACCGCCTTCTCCGCGTAACCTCCGCCGGGCAGCAAAGCGAATACGCGGTCTCCCGGCTGCCAATCGGTGATGTCGTCTCCCGTCCGCTCCACGATTCCGGCAATCTCCAGGCCGAGAATCGGGGAAGCGCCGGGCGGCGGCGGATAGCCTCCCCGCTTCTGCACCAAATCGGCGCGATTGAGCGCAGTCGCTTTCACTTCTACCAATAATTCGTCCGGCCCGGGAACGGGTGTCTCCCATTCTCCCACACTCAGCCGTTTCGTCTCTTGATCGACCAGCAGCGCTTTCATCATACTGAATCACCTCACTGTTTTCTTTAAGTGTATCTATAATTCTAAAATACTACACATCGGATGAACAATGGAAACGCCTTTGCTTTGACCAATAAGTTAGGGCCGCTGATGAAGCCTGTTGGATTTTGTCCAATGTTCCGCCGTTTCATGCTCGACCAACGACCTTTCATTGGATTTCATCCAACAGAATGTTCAAAAATCGAGCTAAACAGCGAAAAAGCAAGAATCCATTGGAGATTTTCCAATGGATTCCCGTTTCGACCGGAAAATTGATACTATCCGTTGGACATTATCCAATGGACACACAAAAGCGTGGATCATTATCCGCTTCAAACCGTCGTTCTACCAAGTCAGGCGGTTGCGTTTCCCCCTTGTTCGAACATCCCGCGAATGTTCTCCGCCGCGAAGTTCGGATACGTTAAGGCGAATTGGTGGGCGGAGAGCGGTTCGCTGATCAAAAAGCCCTGGTACCGGTCGCAACCATGCGATTTCAGAAATTCGAGTTCCTTCTCGGATTCGATTCCTTCCGCCGCGACCTTGACGTTTAAACTTTGCCCAAGTTGAATGACAGCCTGCACAATGGCGGCATTCGTCCGATCGGACGGCAAGCGGCGGACGAAAGATTGATCGATTTTGAGAATATGAATCGGCAGCCTTTTCAACCGGCTTAACGACGAATAGCCTGTCCCGAAATCGTCGATCGCGATTTGGATGCCGCGCTTCCGCAGCCGCCGCAGCACTTGAACCGCCTGCTCCGCATTTTCGTTCACATAGCCTTCCGTAATCTCAAGAATCAAATCGCTGGCTTCATACTCCGTTTCCTGCAAAATCCGGTCGACCGTTTCCACGAAATCCTGATTCAGAAACTGCCGGAGCGAAACGTTGACGCTCATCGGAATTTTCGGCAGCCCGGCTTTATGCCAAATTTGATGCTGCAAACAAGCCGTTCTAAGCACCCATTCCCCGATCGGAATGATTAAGCCCGTTTCTTCGGCGAGCGGAATAAATTTGGCGGGAGGAATGAACCCTTCCTCCGGATGCTCCCAACGAATCAGCGCTTCCGCCGCAATGATCGTCCCGGTTTCATCCAGAAGCGGCTGATAGTACAAGAGCAGCTCATGGCGCTCCAGCGCTTTGCGCAAACGGTTCTCAAGCAGCATTCGCTCCGGATAGCGGTCCGGCTTGACTAGATCGTAGAATTGATAGTGATTGCCGCCGTTGTCTTTGGCGATGTACATCGCCGTATCCGCATTTTTGAGCATGGCCGTAAACGCGTCCGCATCGGTCGGATATACGCTGATTCCGACGCTGGCGGCGACGAACAGCTCGTACGATTTGACCTGGAACGGATCCGCCAAATGCCGGACGATTCTTCCCGCCTGCTTCTCGATCTCCCGCCGGTTCGTATCCTGAAGTACAACGACGAATTCGTCTCCGCCCAAGCGGGCGAAAATACTGTTATTGCTGCGGTTGAACAGCACGGTCAAACGCTTCGCCACTTCAACGAGGAACATGTCGCCGATGTCATGGCCCAGCGTATCGTTAATATGCTTAAACCGATCCAGATCGATAAACAGCAGCGCAAGCATATGCCCGTCCATCTTGGCCTCTTCCAACGCTCTTTCCATATATAGCGTAAAATGATGGCGATTCGGCAATCCGGTCAGCGTATCGTAATAGGCTAGCTTTTGCAATCGTTCCTCGGACGTCTCCAGCATTTTCGTTTGTTCCAGCAAACGATCGTTCATCCGCTTCATTTCCCCGAACATGTCGAGCAGCCGCTGCGCCATCAAGCGGAAATTCGTCACGAGCGAAGCGATCTCATGCAGCGCCGTACGCGGCCATTCTATTACTTGCGGGTCCTTCAGCTTTTGCGGCAGCCCCGTCGTCATCCGGGCCAATTGATTCATCGGCCTCATCATAAAATAATTGAAGAACAAGGAAGTAATCGTGGCGATCACGCAGAATAGAAACATAACGATATATTTGTTCAAATAGGCGGTAACCGTACTGCTCTGGAAGTAAGATATGGGGATGGCGGCGACAATTTGGAAGGATTCGCGGTCTTGCCACTCGGTCGTCAATATGTAGAATCCGTTGTTCCATCGGGTCGTTTCATAGTCGTACTGTCCGCTTGCCGGAATCCAGCGGTAAAATTGGGCGCTGCGGGCGTCCGACGGTTCCCCCGCTTGCTCCTCCGGCCAATCCGGGAGATCGCCGATTTGCGTGAAGCTGCCCTCCAACCGTTTGGACGCATTCTCTTCCGCAAACCAATGTTCGTCCGACGCAGCAGCCAGTTCCCCGTTATAGAAAACCGCCAGCTTCACAACGCCGTTCGCCGAAAGCTCGGCCAAATCGCCGCTCAGCCGGTCGACTTGTTCCGGCGATTTCGATCGCAGCCCTTGCCATTCGGAATCGTTCATAGACCTTAATCCGCCGACGGCATGAAGCGATTGCGTCATAGCGAATTGATAGGAATCGGACTGTATTTTTTCATTGAGTTGAAAGCTGTCGAGCACCATATTGAGCAAAAAAGGTCCGGTGACCGCAACGATCGACAGATGAGTGAGCAATTGACTGAGATGGATTCGCCGTTCCTCCATGTGCGGGAAGAGCCGTTTCCAAGGAAGGTATGTGTTCAGAACGTCTCCCAGCAGGCCGTTTAACAACCCGTTCATCGTGAGCATTAAGATTTGCAGATATACTTCGGAAGAAAGGACGGAAGATTGCAAGTAAAATAGTACAGCAGCCAAGGGTGCGCCGATCAATACCCAATATAAACCGTCCCATATGAATAAATATTTCTGCTTCTTCTCGTAGACAGAGCCGACGAGAATGATTTCAAGCCCGATCAGCAGCAGCAGAAACGAACCGTCCAATGCGTAGTAGGCGAAAACGCTGATGAACAGTGCCGCGAGACCGGACCACATCAACCCGAACAAACGAAGTACGACGAACAGGAACGCGCTGCAAATTAAAAAATAGGCGCCAAACGAAAAATGGATCGCAAATCTTGTTCCCAGCAAGGCGGCGGCAACAAACAAGACGAAAATTACGAGGGAACGGACAGAAGCGAACGGTTTTAAACGATTCATCCGAAAATCCTACTCTCTTTCCATGATCTATTTCAGATTTACTTCGACATCAATCCAATTTTTCCTACTTGTCCCGACATTTCCCTAAATCAAGTTTTTTACGCAATGTTGTTCGCTTGTTCCGGTTCGTCACTGCCCGCGATTTGCCGCGGCATGACCAAGGCGACGAGAAAACTGATCCCGGCAAAAACGGCCATGATGAGAAACACGCTATGCAGCCCATGCTCCAAAAAGATCTTCATTTGCCCGAGCACTTCCTGCCCAAGCGTATGCGCTAGTTCCGGGTTGAGCATCTGGTTTAGCGTATCTTCGTTTACCCCTTCGACCGGCGGCCCGGCCGCAATTTCCCTCGATATCCGCCCGTTCAGCCAAGTCCCGAGAATGGCGATGCCGACCGTCTGTCCGAGCGTTCGCATAAACGTATTTAAGGCGGTCGAAGCGCCGCGCAAATTCCAATCGACCGAAGACTGCACGATAATGGTAAACACGGTGAAGGAGAAACCGAATCCAAGCCCGCATACCAGCATATATACCACGATGATCCAGTACGGGGTGGAAGCGGTAATCGTCGCCATTCCGAGCGCGCTGACCAATACCGACGAAACGCCGATCATCGTCGATAACCGCGGACCGGCGCGCAGAACAAGACGCCCGACAATGATCGCTCCGACCGTCCAGGCGACCGACATGGGCGTAAGCGCAAGACCCGCGCTCGTCGCCCCGTACCCCATGACTCCTTGCACCCATAGCGGCAAATATGTCGTCAGCCCAATCATGACGAAATTAATGACAAAGCTGACGACATTGGATACCGCAATATCGCGGATGCCGAATAGCTTGAGCGGAACCATCGGTTCTTTCGCCTTCACTTCGATATAGAAGAACAAAGCCAGGAACAACGCCGCGACGGCGAACAATCCGAGTATGAGCGGCGATCCCCAGGGAAATTGCTGCCCTCCCGTAATTAAGGCGAACAATAAAGCCGTAATCCCGACCGTAAAGGTAATCGCGCCGGGAATGTCGATCACTTTCTTCTGTTTGTTTGCCTCTTCCTTCAAATATTTCGCAATCATCAAAACAGAGATTAAGCCGAACGGTATATTGAAATAAAAAATCCAATGCCAGGACAAGGAATCGACGAAAAAGCCGCCGACCAGCGGTCCGACCAAACTGGATATCCCCCATACCGAGCTGATCAATCCTTGAACTTTGCCGCGCTCCTCCAAGGTGTAGATATCGCCGATAATCGTAAACGTAACCGGAAGCACGGCCCCGGCGCCAATTCCTTGAATGGCGCGGTATACGATCATCTGCTCCATCGTCTGCGACAATCCGCATAGCGTCGTTCCTAACAGAAACAACAACGATCCCGATATGAAAATGACTTTGCGGCCATACAAGTCCGCCATTTTCCCAAAGATCGGAGTAGCCACGGCAGTCGTCAACAAATAAACGGCGAATACCCAGCTCATCAATTTCAGTCCGCCCAATTCGCCCACGATGGTCGGCATGGCGGTACTGACGACCGTCCCTTCGATGGAAGCCAAAAAAGTCGATAATAATAACGCGGCGGTTACATTTTTTCTATTTGTCTTCATTTCACCGTCTCCCCCCTGGTGTCCAACAAAAAATAATCACCCGTGTAACTTTGGCGATTATTTTCTCAATTTACAACATGTTATTTCATTTGTCCAACAATTTCGATACGGTTACGCATTCGTAACCATGTTCTTCAAACCAAGGAAGCAGTATGGTTAACGCCTCGACGGTCTGTTCCCTGTTGCATACCGGATCTTCGCTGCTGTCATGCATTAATATGATATCGCCGTTTTGCAGGTTGCCAATGACCTGATCGACGATGCGATCCGTCCCGGGCATGCTGAAGTCTTTCGTATCCTGCTTCTCCGACCATAGTATGCATTGATATCCCGCATCCGCGATAATTTCCAGCGTCTTCTCATTATAGCTTCCGAACGGGGGTCGAAACAATGTTGTCTTAAAGCCTGTCGCGTCAAGGATAATCGCTTCGGTACGTTCGATCTCTTCTTTCGTCGATTCGGGATCCGTCTCCTTCAATCGCGGATGGCTGTATGTATGGTTGCCAACCTCATGCCCCTCTTCCAACAATCGGCTTGCGATCTCGGGATATTGCTCCACATGCTGTCCGGTAACGAAGAAAGTCCCTTTGGCACCGTACTTTTTGAACAAATCCATTATCTGCGGGGTAAATACCGGGTGCGGGCCGTCGTCAAAAGTGAGTGCAATCTGCTTGCGATCCGTTGCCGCGTTTTTAATAAATAGGGCTGCTGACATATGAATCCTCCTCAAAGTTTGTGAGCGACGCTTCATCGATTAGAGGACGAACAACAGTCGCTTCGTAAGCGCCTCCTTGTTGGACTTACTATATTTAACATCTATTATATTAAATATATAGGGGATGCGTACATTAGATTCGATAATTTTATCCCTCGATCGTACAATTGTCGCCCTTGTTCCTATTTTCCGTCTTTGGACACGGCGAAAGACCGCAACAAGCCGGTCCGCGCCATCATATCTCCCAGCCATTTGCACAGCAAGCCGCATAACAGCGTGCCGCTGACGCATCTCACGACGAACGTGACGATTAATAGTTTGGCACCCCATTCGATATAACCGAACATGTAAGCGGCAAACACGAACCATAACGGTACCATGGCGCAGCCGGCGATCGCCATCGTGAAACGGTCCCACCGCTTATAGCGCGTCAAAGCGAAGACAAGTTCCAATGCAGCCGCGTACGACAAAGCGGCGACGATGGAAGCGGCGATTCCGTAAGCGTTCCCGAGCAAGCTCTGAATGATGCCGCCCATTAAATAAGTAAGCAGCGCCGTACCCGGCTTGCGAATAATATAGACGGCGAGCAGACCGTATATCATGTAAAGCCCGACGATGGTCGACGTCGCGATCGGCCCCCCCAGCGCCGTCAACGCCTTGTTGGCGAGGGATAGATACATCGTAATAACCGCATTCGCCACGGCCAATACGGCCATTAGCACAATTTCAAGCGTCGTAAATTTCTGAAATTTCATTGTCAATCCAGCCATAAGAATGAAAAACTCCTTCAATGTCGTAAATTTGCTAATAAACCGCCAGTATGGCGATTGTCGCCGCAATCGTAGCCGCGGCGAATAGTACGGAGGAACGCCGAACGGCAATCGAGCGCATATAGGTGCGGCTCTCATGGGCTCCGAATCCCTTCATGTCCATCGCATTCGCTGTCGTCTGAATGCGCCGTACGGCATTCGTAAAGACGGCGGCGACGAATATTTTCCAACGCTGCCATCGTTCCCGCCAACCGGCGGCAGGCCGCAGTCCCCGGATCGCTTGCGCCGCTCTGATCGTTGCCGCTTCCTCCTCGAGGAAAGGGACGAAACGAAGCGCAATCGATATGCCGAAGGCGAAACGATAAGGCAGCTTGAGCTTCTGCGCCAGCATCAATACGACATCTTGCGGATCGGTCGTAGCGATGTAGATCAAGGACGAAGCAAATAGAATTAGCAGGCGCAGCGTAATGCCGAGCGAATAATCCAGCGCTTCGGCCGTAATTTCCAGCGGTCCGAGGCGCAGCAGCGCGGTCGAGCCGGGTATCCACAACAATTGCAGCACAAAATAAGGAATGCTGAGCCATAGCACGACGCGAATGCTTCTCATCAGAACGCGAACGCGCAAGCCCGCAAGCGCGATCGCGGCAAGCAGCACCGCCGCCAATAGAATCGCTTGCGGCAATGCGGTTGTGTACCGCAAAGTCAGAACCGATACGCATAATACCCAAATGATCTTGGTAAGCGGGTCTAGCCGATGAAACGGCGAATTTCCGGGTTGGAACTGAAATGTCATTGAATCGCCTCGAACCGAACTTAGAGTCTGGGACTTTGCACCAACTCTATCAGTCTTGTCTATTGTATTCTATGTTCATATTGATATTAGTATGGCGTAAATTACGAGAATTGTCTACCTATTATACAGCCGATTCCGGGTGACAATTGCTATATTTCGAATCAAAAGCTTCAATGCTGCAATTCGTGGATGGCGGTTTTTCGAAGATGGTGTCGCATGAACGGCAAAAACTGGCGTTAATTGAACCGTAACGCTCCCGTGCTTTACATTAGATGCAATTTCTAACGTTAATTTCACAGAAAACACAACGTTAATCGAAATCGCATCAAAATAGAGGCAGAAATTGGAGCTAATGAAGGCATATCCCTGAAAACCAGCAAATTAGATGCGGATTTTACCGCTATTGGATGCCAAAACCGGGTAACGAGGCGCCTGCCTGCCCCCTGCCGTGCAACCCCGCAACCTAAAAAAAGATCGCCGACGATCTTAAAGCGCGATCGGGCAATCTTCTTCGTGTAGAGCCGGATTAACTTTTCGGGACGGTCTCCCAGTCTTTCAAGAATCGTTCGATTCCGATGTCGGTCAGCGGATGCTTCCATAAGCTTGGCAGCAGCGATCCCGGGATGGTGGCAATGTGGGCGCCCGCAATGGCCGCATCCTCCACATGCTTCAACGAGCGAACGCTGGCAACGATAATTTCGCTGTCGTAGCCGTAATTGCGGATCACTTCGTTCAAGCCGCGGATCAATTCCATGCCGTCCGTTCCGATATCGTCCAGGCGGCCGATGAACGGGCTTATAAATGTCGCACCCGCTTTGGCGGCCATTAAGCCTTGCGCTACGTTGAAGATCAACGTTACATTCGTTTTGATCCCTTCTTGGGATAGACGGTACGTCGCTTCCAAACCGGCTTCGGTCATCGGCAGCTTGATGACGACATTGTCGGCCCAAGTGGCGATTTCCCGCGCTTCGGCGATCATGCCGTCCGCATCCAGGCTAATTACTTCGGCGCTGACCGGCCCTTTCACGAGGCTCGTAATTTCTTGTATCACTTCTTTAAAAACGCGTCCTTCCTTCGCGATCAAAGACGGGTTGGTCGTTACGCCGTCCACCAATCCCAGCTTATGAATTCTCTTAATCTCATCGATATTTCCCGTATCCAGGAAAAACTTCATGCCGCTTGCCTCCTTAAGTTTTATGAACGATGTTTCCACGGTTTTATTATCCTATGTTTCATCATATATTATTTCTCGCTTATTTACAATATATATGATGTACAATTTAATATATATTATGTTTGATTCGGTTAATATGGGAGCAAAATCGTAAAATTAAAACACACTTTTCAAATTAGTGTGTTTTACTTCCTGGCGCTATAATATTTCCTTGAGCGTAGGCCTTCTCCCGTCCGTTCGATGGCCGAATTGGTATATTTTGAACGAAATGCTGCAGACGATCGACATCGCCCCCGCCAATATGCATAGAGGAATGAGCATTTGAAACAACGTCAATTTGAATTGGATGATACGGACAATCATCATAAACGGCGTCATAAACGGAATAAAAGAAATAATTTTGATCGTATTCATATTCGTGCCGCAAGCTGCGAATAAGGAAAGCAAAAAACCGACGGTAAGAAACAGGAAAACGGGAAGAACCGCCGTTTTAATATTGCCGCCCAAAAACAACATCGAGCTTATTCCCGCATACAATACGGCGTAAAAAGCAAATCCCAGCAATGCGAACAAGAACAGAAACAGCATGTCCAGTCCGTTTAAATTCGAGAAATTCCAGTTAAACAGCAGGCCGAGCGTGATCAGTACAAGTTGCAGGACGCCGCAGGCGCCGATCCCCGCCACTTTACCGAACATTAAATAGGGCGAATGGATCCGCGTCATTAAAATATCGGTCATCCGCGACTGCCGGTCGCGAACGAAAGACTTGCCGATCAAATAGCAATAATGCCCGGTCGTTATGTATAAAATAAACGATAAAATATAAGCTTTCGCGCTGACATGAAGCAGTTCCGTCTCTTCAACCCCTAAACCCGGAACCGCGATTAATGCGGCAATCAACACGAGGGACAATACGGTCGTAATGCGAAAACCTTTCGATCGAACCAGCTCTTTGCACGAATATAAAGCTACGATCCAGAACGACCTCATGTGACAGCTCCCGCTTCATCGGCATGGATCCGGCACGTTTCCATTTCGTCCAAAACGGAGTGCTTCAATGTTTGCAAATTGCCGGAAACAACCTTCTCCCCTTGACGGATAACGCATACTTCTTCGCAAAACGATTCAACGCGGCGAAGCAGCCTGCTTGAGAAAACGATCATTTTCCCTTCGTACGCCAATTCTTTCAGGATCGATGCCAGCAATCCGGCATCGTCGGAATAAAGCTCGCCGAAAGGTTCGTCGAACACGATCAGATCGGGATTGTGAATTAAAGCGGACGCGATCTTCACCTTCTCCTGATTGCATCTGGATAAGCGATGCAGTTCTTTATCGAAATGTTCGGGAATGCGGAGCCGCTCGAGCCAACGTTTCGCCGATTGCTTGGCATCGAACTTGGACATGCCTTCCAGCCGTCCCAAATAAATGAGCAGATCCTGCACTTTCGCATTCGGGTACATGCATTTCTCTTCCGGCAAATAACCGACTTTCGGCCGATTGTTGCCGATTTGCCGGTTATTCCATGAGATATACCCTTTGTCGTAATCGATCAACCCGAGAATGGAGCGGATAATTGTCGTCTTTCCCGCACCGCTGTTGCCGATCAGTCCCAATGTTTTTCCCGATTCGACTTTTAGGTATAAATTATTGACCGCCAGCTTGTCGCCATAACGTTTATATAAATGTTCGACTGCCAGAACCATGATCTTCACCCTTTTCTCTTTTCTCTCTCAGAGTGTCGGTTGCGCCGCAGCGATGATATTTCCTGATTGACCCCTCGAGCATACGTACGAGGCACAACTTTATGTAAAATCTTCAATATGAATGAGTCCCAATCGTTTGGCGACGACGATCGCTTCCGAGCGGGAACGGACATTGAGTTTCTCGAATATGCGCGTCAAGTTGTATTCGACGGAACGTTGACTTGACAGCAGTACGCTTGCGATTTCCTTGTTGCTCAACCCGTTCGCGACTTCCTGTAAAATTTCCTGTTCCCTTTCATTAATGGACACGTCTTGAAGGTTTTGCCCGCTGCTTGCTCCAAATCGCACTTCGCTGCGTCTCAATTGCTTGAGCAGGGTTACCGGAATAACCGCCTCGCCTCTTAACGCGCAACGCAGCGCCGCTACAATCTGTTCCCGCGACGACGTTTTGCTTAGAAATCCGG
Organism: Paenibacillus sp. CECT 9249; assembly: GCF_918697855.1. Taxonomy (NCBI): domain Bacteria; kingdom Bacillati; phylum Bacillota; class Bacilli; order Caryophanales; family Paenibacillaceae; genus Paenibacillus; species Paenibacillus sp. CECT 9249. Next base: position 98,271 of record NZ_CAKKLI010000005.1, read on the forward strand.
AAACGCCGGATTCGATCAAATAATTGAAATGAGCGCTAATATCGTAGCCCGAGTAGATGAGAATAATCGCATCCGAATTGATCGACATGACTCTGCGCGTCATCTCCAATCCGTTAATGACGGGCATATTCAAATCGAACAGCATGATGTCAAACTGCCGCTGCTTGATCATCTCTAGCGCTTCCAGCCCCGTAGACGCCACTGTGACGTTCATATCCTGTTCCTTCTCGATTAGCATTTTCGTTCCTTCGCCGACCGAAGGATGGTCGTCTACCAGCAAAATTTCAATCATGAATGCCCCCTCCAGCCATGACATAATAGGAAGAACTCGACTCAATGATGTAAGGCAATGTAATGATGACTTCAAAGCCTTCGCCTTTGGCGGACGAAAATTTCGTCTCGCCTTCCAGCCCGGACACCCGCTCGCGGATTCCGGATAGGCCCATATGTTTGAATGACGATTGCAAATGCTGCAAATCCATTCCAATCCCGTTATCTTTATAGACATAGACGATGTGCTGCTCGTTTTTGCGCAAAATGATTTCCACGTTCGTCGCTTGGCCATGTTTCATCGTATTGCGCAACAATTCCTGGGTGATCCGGTAAATCGTCAATACGTACTCGTCATCCAATACCAGGTCGAACCCGTCATGGTTGAAATCGACGCTGTAATTGGAATTCAATTGCGCATATTGGCACAGATTTTCAATCGCCTCGATGACGCCCATCTCTTTCAGGAACGGCGGACGCAATTCGTTGCATGTTTCCCGGATTTGGTGAACGACATCGAGCAGCCCCTCTTTAATTTGATTCAAGTTCGCTCTGGCTTCATCCGACAGTTCGTATTCGTCCAGAACCATTTCCAGCTTGCGGTACCAAAGCAGTTGGTCCTGCAAGGCGGAATCGTGCAAATCCGCTGCCAAGCGGCGTCTTTCATTTTCCGTTAAACGAAACAATAGACGTAAAATCCAAGAGGGTGCCTTCCCGTTCGAGCGCACTTCCAAATCCATAATCACACCTTCAACTAATTGTAAATTCTCATAGACGATACTTACATAGTTAGACATGGTCTGCAGCCAAATGAGTTCTTCATGATTAAATTTGACGCGGTTTTCTTTGCCTCTGACCCATATTAACGTTTGCGAATTTTGGTTATTGCCGACGATACAGCACATGCCTGTTGTTACCGGTATGAAGTCGCCGATCTTGTACTCCCGATTATCCAGCTCCAGTTCGTGAATAATTTCTCGCTTCGGGAACGATCCGATCGTTCTTTTCACCGTCACCGCATGATCCGTATGGTTCATCTCCAACAATGCGACCGCCTTAGTCGGCAGCACGTCCAATACTTCCCGCAGCAACCATTCTTCCAAATCGCTTACTTTCATAATTTTCGTAATTTGATTGGAGAACCTGTCCAAACTGGCTTGAAAGTTATACTTGCCTTTAAAAAGCCGGTTACGGAATCGAAAATCGAGCCAATCTTTCATATAGAGCAACAAGATAATGCTGAAATAAACCAGTAAGAGAGATTGGAACCATCTAATCGGTTCACTCTCTTGAGGATGAATAAAGTACTCGTTGCCTCCCGCAATCAAAATCGAAGGAACAATCGCCAAAAGGCAGAAGTACCGCAAACGATGGATCACAAAATCAATATCCATTAAATGATTGGCTGCAATGAGATAAACGTAAAATAACGGAAGCAGCAACAGGAATAAGCCCGCATTGCTCGGCTCAATCAGCACTTTCCCGAAAAAAACGAGCGGCAAAACATAAAAACAAATAAAAGGTGTAAAAGAAACGATATTTCCAAAAAACAAATATTTCAATAGCGGTTTGTAGTTCGTTTTACTGTAACGAAAATACCCCACTATTAATATATAGAGACTTATTACAATACCGATGGCGAAGAACAATAACATTGAATTGGTTATAAAGGCGAAAGGGATATAAAAACCTATCTCCGTAAGCAGGAAAAAAATATCTATGAAAAATAAAATCGAGCCTATAATATATAAACCGATGATGACATTCAAATTAACAATTTTAAGCCTCTTTTGTTTAAAGAAACGATGTAAAAAATGCAAAAATAAAACCGGGCAGTATATAACTCCCCCGCCCACTACCATCATGCCGACAATATCTCTACGACTGGATGAAAAACTGCTTAAATAACCTAGCGCAATATCGAGGAAAAAGAAGATCAGCAGCGAAGCAACCGGATCTCCCGGTTTTTTGATCAATAGAAATACCGACAAGGAAAACAACAGTAAGAACATAAACGCGGGAGCTATCAAATACTTCAGGGGATCCGGCAATTGCAGCCCCGTAGGAACATTTATAACAAATTGTTCGCCATCGCGTTCCAAAACGATTTGTCCAATATTGCCTAATGCATTCCACTTTAAAGCATAATGATTTTCCGGCGGTTTCCGGTCGATCGAAATGACGCGGTCTCCCGGTTTGATTCCTTTTATCTGGGCGCCTCCTTTAGAATCGACTTTCGTGACCACCCACTCGCCGGTCGATTCCTTCTCGACAATGACCCCCAGGTATCTGATTTGAATTTGTGTATAAAATAAATAGCTTGCGAGAACAAAAGCTGCGACTAGTATCAGTATCATCCGGGAATGCTTCAGAATTTTCATGAAAAACTCCAATTATACGGTAATGAATGGAATGATCCGGAGAACGAGTTCTCCGGATTTAATAGTCCTAGCACCAATAATAATCTTGTTTCGGCTCTTCTTTCTTCTTGCTGAACAGCACGTCAACCATCGCTTTTTGTTGGGCCGGCGTTACGCCGACCAAGCTGGCGCGGCCGTCTGCGACTAAGGTCGCTACCTCCCGATTGTTCATCAGGTAACTCATCATCTTTTGAATCATTGCGATCCCCTCCAATAAAATATGAATAATACCGCTTACATCTAATATACCATAATGTATCGCAACAATTCCTCGCAAATCGTATTGCGGTTTTCCGCAATGCACTTTGCGGGGTTTGCGGTGTCGGTAAATTAAGCAAATTTACTCAATTCTTGCTTCCATACCGTATCGACAGGCAGCCCTTCGATTAGTTCCGCGGCCTCATGCTGCAACAGCTTCATATGTACTTCGGCAAACTGGACGCAGCCCGACGTTTCGACCAAGTCAAGAATATCCATCTTATAAGGATAAAGCTGTTCCTGCGGCGCTTCCCCCGCATAGTAACCGCGCAGCATCTCCGCCCGCGGGTCGTCGACTTCCAGTATATAGATAACGGGCAGCGTTCGCTTGCGTTGAAGCAAATCGTTCTTGCGGTCGATCCGGCGAATGCCATCGATATCGTTGCGAATTTGCCCGATCATGCCGAAACAATATCCCAGCGATTCGACCGTTTCGTGATGCGATTCGGTTGCGAGCGCAGTCCCCAACAGGCAAGCGCATGCCGCAAGCGATCCCGATTTGCGGCGGATCATGTTAAGACAGGCCTCTTCGTCTTGCAAGTCGCCTACGATGTCGGCATATTGGCCGGTCACCGAACCGCATAATAACCGGTTCGCGACCGCGATCGCCCGCGATTTCGCTTCCGAAGGGAACATGCTGTCTTGAATCATATTGAAACAAAGCGGAAGCAGTCCGATTGCGACATTCATCGCCAAGGCCGGATCGGACTTAGACCACGGAACCCAATCGTTATCCTTATCTTGCAGATCGTCGAATATATCCAACGACAAGATCAATAATTCCATCGCGGCGACGGCTTGATGGATTTGTTCGGACGAACCGCCGAACATTCTGTAATGCAGCTCCGTCAATTGGCCGAATAACATCGATTCCGCCAATTTATGCTCCGCGAACGAACGCATCATTCGGTTCAACCGTTCGTCGGGAAAATATCGATTTATACCGTTCAGCATCGCATCCTTTACATACAGTTTCTCCATTCGCTGCAGCTCCTTCGCTTCCATCTCCTCTCCCATATTTTATCCCTGCGCTTATCTTTTCGCCAGTATGAACTCTTTGCGGCTCTTTCCGTCTCCCGCGCCGGTCTTGATGCGTACCGGGTGTCCGTGGCCCGGGTACACCGTAAATTCGTTCTTCATGATTCTATAAATTTTGTTATAAGATTGCTTCAGTTGAAGCGGATTATCTTTGCAAGGTTCGCCGAACGGTTCGAAGCAATCGAATAGAATGTCCCCGGTAAAGAGCCGGTTGCCCATCCGAATGCACATGCTTCCCGGCGTATGTCCCGGCGTGTGCACCAATTCGACCGTCTGTCCCCCTATCTCGAACGCGTCTCCGTCTTTGGCGTACCGGTCCACACCGTGGAACGTTTGCTTGTAGGATAAACAGAAAGCGCCGTTGTATACTTGGTCGAACGATGTATAGCGGTCGCCTTCGTGCATAATGACCTCGGCGCCTGTCGCCGCCTTCAATTCGTCCATCCCTATCATATGGTTTACATGTCCATGCGTAATCATAATATATTTAATCGGTACTCCATACTTCTCGACATAGGCCCAAATTTTTCGAAATCGGGACCCTGGATCAATAATCATGCCTTCTCCGTTGCAAATAACCAGATAGCAAACGGAGCCAATAACGCCTTGCGGGATCCGCTCGACAATCAATTTGTCGAAACGGTCTCTTTCTTGCAACCAATTGCGGGGTACGTCTTCATATACGTTTAATATTTCTGTCGAAAAATCGATCCGTGTCGGTTCTGCAAGCTGTTTCATCACCGAACAACCCCCTTATTTATTAATCCATGCCTATTACTATAAGAATAAAAAATTTTCGGCCGCTTCGCACCGAAAACTTGTCTGCAAATTTCCGCAATTTTTTTGCGTGGTTCCTAATTCATGCTTTCGTTTGCACATTTTAGGCGAATGTCACATAAATTGAAACCAATGAAAATATTGGAGGAATCGCATTGAACAATCATGTTTTGTCATCCGCCATTTTCGAGCATCGCTTCTGGCTGCAAGTATTGGGCGACCATTCCCGATTCATCCGCGACGGACTGGCTCCTAAAGAAAAGACGGCCATCGAGCAGGCCAATGAATTCATTCATATGTTTGATACGCTGCTGAACCGGGCGCGCGGCGCGCTGTCCGCGAGCGAAACGGCAGAATTGACCAAACAGGCCAAACAAGCGGCGCTTCGGTTGAGACGATTCAAGCTGCAACTGTTGGAACGGCATCTCGTCGGCAAAATCGATATTCACCTGCCGCCTACTTTTTTGAATCATATGGTCAATGAACTCGAAGAGTATGTATTGGTGTTGAAATGTCTTGAGCAAAATCAAGTTCCCGTATTCGATCCGGTTCACCACCATCTATTATGGCTGTCGGACGCGGCGGGACACGCCGCTTCGATTACGAGCAATCTGGACATGGTTGAGAAGGACATGATCAAGCGGAGCAACAAGTTTGAGAAAAAATTCGAGAACTTCTATTTGAAAGCAATAGAACTGGCCAAATATATGCGGACCAATCTCAAGCAATTTCCGGCGCTTGGCCGTTTCAATACGGATGTCGAGCTTGAGATTACATTGTTCCGCCACTTTCTGAACGAGCTGGAGGAGCTCAGGATCAACGACGAATTGCTAGGCACTCTATCGCCGCTTATGGCCGATCATATGGCCCGCGAGGAATGCTATTACTTAATCAAGCTTGCGCAAGTGGCAGGGACGAAAAACCCGAACTGCGATCCGACGCATCCCCGCGTCGAGGCATAAGTAACGCAAATGACCCGCTCCTTACCATCAAGTAAGGGCGGGTCATTGAACCGTTCTTAATTATTTTTGAAAAAATCAATAGCTTTTTGTTTGAAGATTTGCTCGTTCTCCGGCAAGTCATCTTCGTAGTAGATGGCCGACACCGGGCATTCCGCTTCGCATGCACCGCAATCGATGCAAGTATCGGCATCGATGAAGTACTGATCTTCGCCTTCGTGGATGCAATCGACGGGACATACGCTGACGCAATCGGCAGCTTTCTCTCCAACACATGGTGATGCAATTACATAGGCCATTGTCTCTGCTCCTCTCTTACGTTTTCTATAAGTAATTCAATGTGAACAACGGATTTCCTTCCACACCTTAATAAATTATACAAAAAATTTTTAGGCAAGGCCAACCGTCTCGTTTTATACCTATTACTTGCTAATAAAATTATGACCATTATTTGCAATTCCTAGAATTACATTTTCAATCTTTTTTGCATAAATACGGTTTCCTTAGCCAGCCGTTCGATACGCTCCAGCACGTCAGGATCTTGAATCTCATTATTTTCGCCGAAATGGTCGTTATGCAAATATACGTAGCTGGGAGCGACGAACGCTCTGAAGAAGCCCGCGATAGGCTTCAACTGATTCTCGATCACGAGATAATGCTGGTACGTTCCGCCTGTTGCGACAAAACCGATCACTTTGTTTTGGAGCGCGGATACGGGCACCAAATCGAATACATTTTTGAGCGCGCCCGTCATGGACGCCTGATAAATCGGCGTACCGATGATATAGAAGTCGGCGGAAGAGACAAGATCGATCACGTCTTTCGTATCCCCTGTATAATCGTCGGGACGGCGCCCGTCGCAAAACTGAATGTTATATTTTTTCAAATCGAGCAATTGGATTTCCACGTCCGGATCATGCCGTTTGACGGCGTCGAGCACTTTTTCCACGGCAATCAACGTTTTGCTTCCGGCCAATGTCCCCGAAATTCCCAGCAGTCTCATGATATTCACTTGCTCCTTCTGTATGTTTATAAACTTTTTATAGTTCTTTGTTTAGTAATTATGATAAATGAACACCTTTTTGTCAACGTCAAAACAACTACATTTTGGCAATAAAACGATCGCATTTATCCTTTAAACGTCTATTTTCCATACTTTTTAGTTTAAATAATTTACTGATCATCGGAAATGAGTTACAATGTCGATATCGATCATTATTTGTTAGGCGGTGATGACGTTGGACAAAAAGGAACTTTCCACGCGTAAAAATATACTTCTTATCTTAAAAACGAAAGGGCCGCTAAGCACGAAAGAGATTACGAAGCATTTAGGCATTACGGAAATGGCCGTCCGCCGTCATCTCGGTTCGCTCGAACGCGACGAGTTGATCGAAGCGAGCATGATCCGGCAAGCGATGGGCAGACCGACCTATATTTATTCGTTGACGGAAACGGCGGATGATATTTTCCCCAAAAAGTATCACCATCTAACGCTCGATTTGCTCGAAGAGCTTGCCGACGAGGCGGGCGATGATATGATCGATCTGTTATTCGAGCGCCGCAAAAAACGGCTGCAGCAAAAATACGAGGCGAATATGGAAGGGAAGCCGCTGACCGAACGCATTACGGCGCTTGCCGACATGCAGAACGAGAACGGCTATATGGTGGAATGGGAGACCGGCGAAGACGGCCAGTATGTGTTCAAGGAACATAATTGTCCGATCTCGCAAATCGCGAACCAATACAACCAGGCGTGCAACTGCGAGCTGAAGCTGTTCGAATCGCTGCTAAAGGCGGATGTGAAGCGTACGGAATGTTTGGCGAAAGGCGACAACAAATGCGTATACATTATCAAAGAACAGGCAAAACAAGCGAAGTAGGCGTAAATTATCGCGGGTTGCCTATAATATAAAGTAAACGAATTGATTACGGGTGGTATGAATGATGAACAGCAACGAGAAAAATTACCGCATTTTGCTATATTATAAATTTGTAAAGATTGATAACGCGGAACAGTTTGCCGCGGAACATTTGGAATTTTGCAAAAATCTTGGCTTGAAGGGCCGCATTCTCGTATCCGAAGAAGGAATTAACGGCACGGTGTCCGGCACGGTGGAACAAACCGACCGGTATATGGACGAGCTGCGCAGCAATCCGCTGTTCGAAGACATCGTCTTCAAAATCGACGAAGCCGGCGGACATGCATTCAAAAAAATGTTCGTTCGTTTGAAAAAGGAGCTCGTCACCTTCCGCTACGACAAACCGCTCGATCCGAACAAGCTGAGCGGCAAGCGGCTGTCCCCCAAAGAGTTCTACGAGAAGCTGCAGCAGGACGACGTCATCGTGCTCGACGGCAGAAACGATTACGAATACGATATCGGCCATTTCCGCAATGCGATCCGTCCGGACGTCGAGGCGTTCCGCGATTTCCCGGCATGGATTCGCGCCAACTTGGCGGAGCATAAAGATAAAACGATCTTAACCTATTGCACGGGCGGCATCCGCTGCGAGAAGTTAACAGGCTTTATGCTGCAAGAGGGATTCAAAGACGTCGCGCAATTGGAAGGCGGTATTGTAACCTACGGCAAAGATCCGGAAGTGCGCGGCCGCCTGTTCGACGGCAAATGCTATGTCTTCGACGAGCGCATCTCGGTGCCGATCAACCGGACGGAAGAGGATGTCGTCGTTGGGAAATGCTATCATTGCGGCAAGCCTTCCGACCGCTACATTAACTGCGCCGACGATTACTGCCACCGCCAGCATATTTGCTGCGAGGAGTGCGAAGAGGAGCACCGCGGTTATTGCTCCGCGAAATGCGAGGAAGCCGATCTCGCCCGCATGGAGGCGTAGAGCGCTCGTCCGGTAGTTCCCCTTCCATTCGAAAGGATAGGCTTTCCTGGCAATCATGCGCTTCACGCAGTGGGATCGATCGGGAACCATTGTACCTTAATAAAACATCAAAAGTCCCTATCTATGCCGGATTTCGCGCTGAAAGGGAAAATAAGGAACGGTTATACCCTATGAACGAATGTAAATTCGCTAATAGGGTATTTTCGTTCCTTAACTGCACCAAAAAGGCGATTTCCGGTCTTGATTAGCTCCAAAATGTGGCGTTACTCGGTACCTTGACGACCAAACCATCTCATTACCAGTAAAAACTACCTCTAATCTGTTGCCAAATCTACATTTTCGCCGGACATGCCATAATTAACTCCGCAAAATGGCGCTAATTCTCTCTCTTCAGTCGATACCAATAAATTAACTCCGCAATTTACCGCTAATAGTACCTTTTTCCGGAAAAATGTAATCTTTACGAAAACCCTTTTGCCGAAATCCCATTCGCTCAGGGGGGGGGGGGAACGCATTGCCGAAATCCCATTGAACGCATTGGCGAAATCCCCACCCGCTCAGGGCGATGGAACGCATCGGCGAAATCCCCTTCGTTCAGGCGGAAGAATGCCTTTACGAAAGCTGCTCTCTGAACGAGGGGGATATCGACAAACGGTGCGTAAAAAACATTCCATTCAAAGGCCGCGATTCATAACGAACCCGGTTTATAACGCTGCGTCATGCGCCCTTCGACCGCTATCCTCGCGCCGGACGAACATGTAAAGAAGCGCGAAGCCGGCAATGCCGAGCAGCGCCATGACGGTACAGATCAAGTAAACGCTTGGTCCCCCGAGTTCCTGGAACAGCCAGCCGCCGGCAAAGCCGGCGACGATGCCGGACAGTCCGCCCCATGTCAACGCATAGACAGCTTGGCCTGATGCCCGGTATTCCGCGGGGACGAAGATGGCCGTCAATTGGGTGCCGATATAGTAATATCCACCGAACGTAATGCAATGCAATATTTGAATGAAAATAATCTGGTACGGATCGCTCGCAACCGACATGAAAAACCAGCGCAGCGCAAACAGCAAGCTGACCGCGGCAAGGCAGGCTACCATGACGCCCACATTTCTCTTCAGAAAACGGTCCAACAGCAAAAATACCGGTATTTCGAAAATCGACGATAAAAACGCGGACCAGCCAATTAGCGCCTCCGCTCCCCCCATATCGGCAATATAGATGGATACGAACGTCGAGTTAATCGAATTGGGGACCGATATCAGAATTCCGATGATAACGAAGAGCAGAAACGGTTTATGAACGAACACCTTCCTATAGCCTTGAAGCGAGAACTTATTCGTCTTCCCGCTTCCGCCCCTCGGCAATCCGAAAGCGAGAGCAATTGTAACGACCATCATCGCGCTGTAAATGATCCAAAGCTTGCCGGTGCCCAATGCCGCAATGACAGGCCCTGTCGCTAACGCAAGCACGGCCCAGCCGAGCGATCCCCATAGCCGGAACGCTCCGAAACGATGCCCGGTTCCTTCGATCGCGTTGAGCACCAGACTGTTCGTTTGCGAAAATAGCGGCGATTGGAAGAAAAAATAGACGATCATACCGGCATAGATGACCGAATAAGCGTGCACCTGAAAGACGACGAGCATGACAAGCAAATTGGCCGTCAGCATCAAGATCAAGATACGCCGGATATTGTGCAGCTTATCGCTCCAAAATCCCCAGAACGGATTGGCGATAATCGAGATGAACGGCCCCCCTGCGAGCAGAGCGCCGATCTGCAATTTGCTCATTCCCGCCTGCTGCAAATATAGCGGAAAATAGGTTCCGAAAATCGCGATCGCGCCGTACATAAAAAATTGAAAACATTTGATCACGGTAAAGGACCGTTTCGAGTTGACCGATGTTGGCATGAGGCAATGTTCTCCTTTTCGCGCGGTACAAATGTTTAGATTTCAACCGATGCCGGTTGGGACCGCTCCTTGACTTCTTCCGCCGTCACTTCGCGCCCTTCGCGATCCGACAAATACAGCCCTTCGCTGACGAGCATCGTTTTGAGCGCCGCTTCGGCGGTCGGCATGAGCGGAACGCGCCCTTGGAGCGCCGCCACCCAATGCCGCTGCGACGAGTCGTACGCGTCCTCGTCGGCGTTCAGGCGATGCCGGCGGACATCCATCATGTCCAAGTCGATGCTGCTGTCCAGATCGAGATCGCAAACGGTGCTGTGGAAGGAAAACGGATGCTTGCCGTCCGGGGGATGGCCCGACGGCAGGCGAATGCCGCCCTTGCTTCCCAATATGGCGCTCCCTTCGAATCCGCCCAAATGCACGGACCAAGCCTCGATAATGTCCAGTGTGACGTTGCCGGCCATTCTTACGAAACCGGCCGCAAGCTCTTCCACGTTAAAGCCGCTTTCCGCCCGGCGCTCCTCCGGCATATCCATCTCCTGATACATCTTGCCTGTCATGCTAACAATCTCGGGCAAACCTATCAAATACAGCAGTTGCGCGATATGATAGACGCCCATGTCCAGCAGCGCTCCGCCGCCGGCCACTTCCTTGCGGGTAAAAGCGGCGGTGCCGTAACCGTCCACGAACGGACGGTTTCTTCTGCGGAAACCGTTCGAGCGGACATGGTAAATACGGCCCAGCATGCCGCCGTCGATCAACGTTTTAGCCGCCTTCGTATCGTTGCGGTATAAAGTGCCTAATTGAATATGCAGCTTCTTTCCCGTTTCCGCGGCCGCGGCGACCATCGCTTCCCCGTCCGCATACGTTCCGGCGATCGGCTTCTCGCAATAAACATGCTTGCCCGCGCGCAAAGCCTCTACCGTTACCGGCGCATGGAAATGATTATGCAGGCACACATCGACGGCGTCGATATCGTCGCGCTTCAACATCTCCCGATAATCGGTATAGATATGGGGAACATGGTATTGCTCGGCCGCATTCCGTGCCGTTTCTTCATGAACGTCGCAGACGGCCACGATTTCCGCATCCGCAATTTGTCCGTACTGTTCCAAATGAATTTTGCCGATTTGTCCCGAGCCGATCAATCCGATACGTATTTGCCGTCCGCTCATTCCGATCCCTCTTCCGTCTGCTGCCGGGCAGCGTCATGTACTACCTTTTTCACGCCTGCCACCATCCACTCGATTTCCGCATATTGATTGTCCGGCGAATTTTGTTCGATTCCCCAATAACCCGTATAGCCCTGTTGAAGCAGCATTCTCACTTTGTCTATCGCATCGGGCGATGTGAGCGTTTTCGCGTCGAAATGCGTATGAACCGTCCACGGCGCCACGATGGCATCCCCATGTTCCGGATCCTCCCGCCAGCGTCCGATATGCAGCAAGATGCCGAAGGAAGGGTGATCCACCGCTTCCGCGATCCGTTTCATCTCGGCCGGAATCAACGATGCCCCCATATGGTTCTCCGGGCCGATCTTATAACCGAAGTCCGCGGCGCGCCGCGCATATTCGCGGTAACGCGCGACGATATGTTCAAATTGCTCGTCCGTCAACGTCTCCACATGCTCGTAACTGCCGCCGGTATCGATGCGAACCGTCCGCGCTCCAAGCGTCTCGGCCGCTCTCAAATGCTCCAGCGCATTATCGTACAGACGGGCGCGCATGTCCGGATCGGGATCCCACAGATGGGCGCCGTCAATCGCAAAGTTGACGACCGTCATCTCTTTTTCGTCAAGCGCCTCTTTTATTTTTCGGATATAGTCTTCGTCCGCCAGTTTCGGAATCGGCCCGCTGCGGTCTACGAAAAAACCGTTCCACAAATCGACCGTATCCAGGCGGTAACGATATTTCACCGTTTCCAAGTAACCGAAAACATCCATTTTGCCTTCCTTAAAGGTGTTGAAAAAAGAATATCCGCCGATTGATATGTTCATATTCTCACCTCTGAAGTTTTTTAAAATATTAAAACGCTTTAATTTTAGAGAATAACGGTTTCAACTCCTTTCGCGTCTCGGATGTTACATCTTGGTAAACCATGCTACAAGCCTATTATACATTACCTTTGCAGTTCGTGGTAGCACTTCCAAATACGTATTGAAGTAAACAAATATCCCCCGGCTAAAGCTGATAGCCGGGGGGTGTTCCGTTAAGCGAATATTAATATTTCCGGTTCGGAAGAGCGTCGATCGCTTTTTGACCGAAGTACACATCTTCCTCCGACTTGATCCATTTCTCCAATTCTTTACCTGCTTTTAAATCAAGGATTGCTTGCTTTAGTTGAGGCCCGAGCAATGGATTGCATTCCACCGTAACGTTCATCTTGCCTTCTTTGATCGCTTCGAAGGCAGCCTTAATGCCGTCAACGCCGATAATTTTAATGTCCGTTCCCGGCTTCAGTCCGGCCTCCTCGATCGCTTGGATCGCTCCGAGAGCCATGTCGTCGTTATGCGCGTAGACGACTTGAATGTTTTTATCCTTTTTCAGGTAAGCTTCCATCACTTCTTTGCCCTTAGCGCGGGTAAAATCTCCCGTTTGAGAGTAGACGATTTTGTAACCAGGTTTGTCCTTGATCCCGTCTTCGAATCCTTTTTTACGATCATTGGCTGCGCTGGCGCCGACCGTTCCTTCCAACTGCACGATATTCACGGTCGCGTCGGCCCCGAATTCGTCGATCATCCATTTCGCGGCGTTCTCCCCTTCGAGAATGAAATCGGAACCGATGAAGGAAGTGTATAAATCTTCATTGCCTTTCGTTATGCCGCGGTCTAACAGAAACACCGGGATGCCGGCGTCCTTCGCTTCTTTCAGCACCGTCTCCCAACCCGACTCGACAACCGGGGCAAGGCCGATCACGTCCACTTTTTGGGCGATGAACGTACGAATGGCTTTAATCTGGTTTTCCTGCTTTTGTTGAGCGTCGGAAAACTTCAATTCAAATTGCGGGTCGTTCGTAAAGGTTTCCTTGATCGAGGCCGTTTCCGCGTCGCGCCAACCGCTCTCTTGGCCGATTTGCGCAAACCCTACGACGATTTTCTTGGCACTTGCATCCGGTGTATTGTCTTCGTTTGCCGTGCCGGTTGCTGGCGGCGCTTCCGTGTTGCCGGCTCCATTATTGCCGCTGTTGCCGCAGCCCGCCATCATTGCGATCATCATGATCGCAATGAGAGCCAACCAATAAGGTTTCTGTCTTTTCATTGTTTATAACCTCCCTAGAGTATTGATTCCCGCTTCATCAACTATACAAATATTAATGAAAACTGTATTTACAAATTACCGACTTCTTTTGCACTTTTCCGTTGAATCTCTACCTCAACTTTTGCAGCAAATTGTAAATCGCCTGCACGGCTTCGATCCGTGTTGCTTTCCCTCCCGGCGCGAACGTATCCGCGGATTGGCCTTGCATGAGCCCGTATTGCGCCGCTTTGCTCACCGCTTCCGCCGCCCAGGCGGATACGTCTCTGCTATCGCCGAATGTGATCGGCCCAGCTTCTGCAGGCGTTGTTCCTTGCTTCCATTCATGCGCCCGGACAATCAATATCGCCATTTCTTCACGCGTAATCGTCCTGCCCGGCTCGAATTGAGTCGCTGTTACGCCATCAATCAACCCGGTCTCATAGGCTGCCGCTACCGCTTCCGCATACCAGGCGTCCGCCTGGACGTCCGTAAACGGCAACAACTCGCTGTTCTTCTGCAAACCAAGCATCCGAACAAGCATTGAAACAAATTCGGCGCGCGTTGTTTCGCCTTTCGGCATAAACATCGTTTCGCTAACCCCATTGACGATATGTTTTGCCGTTACTATTTGTAAAGCTCGATAGGCCCAATGCTCCGAAGGAACGTCGACAAACGTTTTGTGATAAGAGAGCGCAGCGTATTTCCCGAGTTCAGTGATGGAGTAAACGGCTTGGCCGTCTTCAATGCTGCCGCTGCCTGCGTATACCCATGCCCGTTTGCTCTCGTTGTAGTAATAGATGCCCAGCAATCGTTCATCCACGATGCTTGTATCGTAAGGAAGCGCGATTCGAATCGGTTTTGTCGTATCTTTCAGCTCGACGACTTGACCGTCTTTCGTCCGGAACATGATCGAAAATTCATATGCTTGTCCTGCCAGCGTCCCGTTCATCGGTGCGCCCGCAGGTTTGACAGACACGATGATCCGACCGTCTTTCGCATCCGTTCGCTCGCGCAGCAAATCCTGTAAAATTGTCGCATCAAGCGTCAGACTTGCCTTTCCGGCTTGAATGGCCAAGAGACGATCTCCCAGAAGTTCCGCCGTTCCTGCCGGCAATACGGCCGCTGTCTTGTTCCGTTCGAGCGTAATGACAACGTTGCCGTCTTGTGCTTGCTTGAATGCTTCCTCGCTTACGATCTGCAGCTCCGGACGTTCTTCCTTGCTTTGTTCCGGTTTGGCCGCAGTTGGCGGCGCAGACGGCGTACCGCTTGTTCCCCCGCCGCTTCCGCCGCAGCTGCCGCAAGGAACAGCCCGCGTTTTGACGGCGACACTCGGCCCATCCGTACTCCAATTGCCCATCGTATTCTTCGCTTGTACCGAGAATTGGTACATTGTATCGGCGTTCAATCCTGAAATGACAGCCGAATATACCGAACCGGTTACCGTTGTAGATTGGCCGCGGCCCCATTCAATTTTGTACTCCGCAATTCCGGTTTCATCCTCCGCAGCTGTCCAACGAAGCTTAACATCATTCTCGCCGACTTCCGTTGCCGCAACGCGTTTATCGAACGGCCAATGCGGAACAGGATCCGTTGACTCATCCTGGCCGCTGATCGATACAAGGAGCGTTCCTGTGACGCCGGACCCGTCGTTTGCCGCAGCGACTACCCGTACTTCGCCGTCTCTCGCGGCCGTCAACCATCCCGATTTGTCGATGCTTGCCTTATCGGTTACAGTGACGCCGTCGGATTCATACACCGACCATGTTACGGACTTGTTCGTTGCATCTGCCGGCAGCACCAAGGCATTCATAAGCAATGTGCCGCCTTTCTCCTTAATTGCCGAAGCGTTGTTTTCTCCGCTAACTTCAATGCTTGTGACGAGAATCTCGCCATGTCCCGGTTCCGTTTGTCCGCTGATCGTCACATCGAAACTGCCTCTCACTCCCGATCCGTCGTTTGCCGCAGCAACAACCTGGACGACACCGTTTTTCGCCGCTTTCAACAGTCCTGAGGCGTCAATGACCGCTTTATCGGTAACCGTTAATCCATCGGATTCGTATACCGACCATGTCATCGATCGATCCGTTGCATTCCTTGGTCTAACTTCAGCTGTCATTTGCAATGTCCCGCCGTCAGCGTCGATCTTGTCCATGCCGTCTTGTCCGCTCACAATAATGCTTGTTACCGGCACATCGACCGGTTGGTTGGAAGGCATCAATTGCGGCGTGATGGTAGGCCCGTTCACTTCCATCACATCCGGCCCGTTCTCCTGAGGCACGAACTGTACGCGATCGATTGCCAGCTTCCGCGGTTCGGTAGTGCCCGCCTTGTTATGGGTATGATAAACCATAAACAACTCGGAGCCGTCAGGAGATTGAATCAACGAGTGATGTCCGGCCCCCGGAACCAGTGTGTTCGCCTTCATGATCGGGTTGTACTCGTATTTTTCCCATGGGCCGTAAGGAGTGGGCGCCGTTGCATAGCCTACGCCGTAATCAGGGCTTTCAAAATGATTGCCGGAGTAGGTCATATAATAAAGTCCATTATGCTTAATGACAAACGGCCCTTCGTTGACTCTAGCGGCCGGACGTTTCGGGCTTAATTCCCACGGTTGTGTCGGCCCGAACACATATGTTACCGTTTCCTCTTTAATGCTCTTCATATCTTCGTTCAATTCGGCCACATACATCTCGTTACCATTCGTAAATCGAACGAAGTAGATATAATTTTTCCCATCGTCGTCCATTAGAATATGCGCATCGATCTCCGGAATATCCCGATGCAGCGGTTCCTTCACTTCCTGGATGAACGGCCCGAGCGGCGATTGGCTCGTCGCTACGGCAAGCCTTTCCTGTACCGCGTAATACATGTAGAAGGTTCCGTCCTTTTCAATGACTTCCGGCGCCCAGAACCGGTTTTCGCCCCAGGAGTCTTCCCTGCGCAGCGCCCATCCATGGTCGGTCCAGTTCACAAGATCCGTTGAAGCATACACTTTAATTCCATTTGGCATCATCGGCCAATCCTCAGTGTTCGTACCGTATAAATAATAGGTTCCCTCATAGTAAAGAACGTGGGGATCCGCAATGCCCGGCAAAATGGAATTGGTATACGTCGGTCCGGTTACCGTTTCTTCGTAGGAAGTTACTTTTACATTGTCGAAACTCGCATCGGCATTCCATGTCCGAAAACCGATTTTTGCCGTCGTCAGATGAACGGCATCCAACACATCGAATTTGGGATATCCGTTCTCGTTAAGCGGATTATCATTGATATATGCCTGTATATGATTCTCGTAAACGACAACCTTCAAACGGTACCACTCGTTGCGATGAACGGGCAGGTTCTTCGACGCGATTTCCGTCCAGCCCCCGTCGGCCATTTTGCCAATCACCGCCGTTTTCCGCGCTGCGTTAATTCCTAGAAAATATCCGTCCAAGGCATCCGGCCCAACGGCAGGGTTGGATACCCTAAAAATAAGGCCGGCTTCCTCTCCTGCATTGATTTTCACGTCCGCCTCGTAAATGAAATCGGTAAAGCTTTCCCCGTCATATACCGACTTGAAGCCCTGTCCGCTGTTTACGTTATACGCGCCATCCTTGACCACCCACGCGCCGCCATATGCGGTCCAACCGTCAGAGCCATCCGCAAAGGTTTCTTCGAAGTTTGAAACCTGATCGCCTACTACCGTAACCAAGGCTTGCGCGCTGTAAGAGCCGTCTCTCGATTCAGCCTTCACGATGGTTCTTCCCGGTGCGATCGCTTCAACCAAGCCTGTGTTATCTACAGTCGCGATATTCGTATTAATGGAAGACCAGATTACGTCATTGCCGCTTTGCCCTTTGTTTGTGATCTGTTCTTGACCGCCTACCTGCAAAGTAAGCTTGTCCTTGTCAAATTGGACGCCGCCCTCGATGGACTTTATCGCAAAATAATCGAATTGCGCATCGATTCTATCTTGCGATGCGATATTGTTGGCGAAAAACCCCACTCTAATATTGTAAAGATTCGCCGTAACCGGATCGGACGCCCGGATCCAGTCTTCCCCGTTCCAATAGTAAGTCGTGTAAATATTTTTGGTTTTTCTCACTTTCAGAATGATCGTGTCGCCCCCTGGATGGGCAGCAGGGTTTCCCGGTTTTTGATACTTTCTGCCAAGCTCATATGCGGTTTCAATAGATCGGCCGTTATCCCATACATGAGCAAGTTTGACGAAATTGTCCGCGTCCTGCCATATAAACAGACCCGCTTGCTGATGATTTCTGGCAATCGGCGCCGTTACCTTTGCAACGATTTCAAAATCTTCGGTGTCAGGGGTCCTTAAAAAGACGTTTTCCTGCGAGTTGTTCTCTTGGTATACATCCGTATTCGTTGTATGAATCGTCATAAATCCGGGATTGCGCGAAAGACTCCAATTGTTGTCATTTCTATTGACAATCGTCCAAGCGGCATCCAACGAGCCGGTATCAAATGAATCCACACTATAACCGGTAAGATCGGGTTCATTGGCCGCCGCTGCTTCGACAGGACTTCCTGTCCAAAGCGCAAGCAGCATCACTGCTGTTACAAGTAAAGAGATCGTTTTCTTCATGCTAGTATCGCCTCCATTTTGTTTTTACAAATTACCGGCATGTTGAGCAGCTTGCGTTTGACTTTTAGCCACGGCTGTTTTTTCCTTTTCTTTCCTCATGACGATCATCCGCTGCAATGCCATGAAGAGAAAGAGGAGAAAACCGATTGCAATCTTCGTCCACCATGAACTAAGCGTTCCCTGGAACATAATGATCGTTTGAATGATTCCGGTGCAAAGCACGCCCAGCATCGGCCCGATGAAATAACCAAAACCTCCTGTAAGTAAGATCCCGCCGATAACGCAGGCAGCGATTGCGTCCATCTCCATGCCCATCAAATGGAGCGAATAGCCGGAAAGCGTATAAAACGTAAACACGATGCCTCCAAGAGCGGAGCAAAAACCGCATAACGTATAGACGAGCACTGTCGTGCGCGCGACCGGGAGCCCCATCAGCACGGCGGATTTCTCGCTGCCTCCAAGCGCATACACCGCCCTTCCGAACGCGGTATACTTCCCGACGAACAGCGCCAAGACGACGACGCATATCGCGATGACGACGCTGATCGAAATAAAATTGCCTCCCCCTAACCGAATTTTGTATTGCGAGATGAGGTTATAAGTCGGATCTGTGATGACGATGCTTTCCGTACTGATTAAATAGCTGATGCCGCGCGCCAGAAACATGCCTGCGAGCGTAACGATCCAAGGGTGAAGCTTGAACCTGCTGATCAGGTAACCTTGGGATGCCCCGAACATAACGCCGATCGCCAGCGAGACGGCGATGACCGTGTAGGGATGGGCCCCTTGGTGGAAGAGCATTCCCGACACCATCGTAATGAGCGCTACGACGGAAGCTACGGATAAATCGATGCCCCCCGATATGATGACGAAGGCCATCCCGGTCGCCACAATGATGAGATACGCATTATCGATAAACAGATTCAAAAATACTTGCATGGAAAAAAATCCGGTGTACCTAATGGAACCGACGGCGTATAAAAGAAATAGAAGCAATATAGTCGCCAAAACAATGATATTGTTATGATTGATACGCAACAGTTTCATTCGGCGAGCACCTTCTTTCGAGTCGGAATGAGCATCTTGCGAAATACTTCAGATTGAATCAAGCACACAATAACGACCACGATCGCTTTCACGAGCAGAATGCTTTCCGCCGGAACTCCCAGCGAATAAATCGTCGTCGTAAGCGACTGAATAAATATTGCTCCTACAACCGTGCCTCCCAGATAAAATCGGCCGCCCCGCATGGAGGTTCCGCCAATAACGACAGCAAGAATGGCATCGAGTTCATACCATAGCCCGGCGTTGTTCGCATCCGCGCTGCCAAGGTTCGCGCTTACGATCAATCCGGCGATCGCCGCGCACACCCCCGCAATCGAGTAGGCGATCATCAGAATGAGCCGCGGCTGGATGCCCGCGTAAGCGCTCGCCGTCTTGCTGCCGCCGGCCGCTTCCAGGAACAGTCCGAACGCGGTCTTCGTTTTCAGTACATATAACAGAAGGAAGACTCCAAGGGCAATGAACACCTGGAACGGCAAACCGAGCAAATACCCTTTTCCTATAAACGTATACGTCTTCTCCGTGGTGGCGATAATCTGCCCGTTCGTAATCAGTTGCGCAATTCCGCGCCCGACCGTAAGCAATATGAGCGTAGCCACCATCGGTTGAATTCCGAGCATCGTCACGAGCATTCCGTTCCACAAGCCGCACAGCAATCCGGTTCCAACCGCTGCGAGCACAGCAACCCAGACGGGATATCCGCCAAGCAGGAAGATCGCCATTGCACCTGCAATCGCCAGAACGGAGCCTACGGATATATCGATGCCTTCTGCTGCGATAACAAGCGTCATCCCAAGGGCGATAATAATAAGCGGAGTACCGTTCTTCAAAATATCGATGAGATTGCCGTACAGATGCCCGTCATGAATCTCCAGCTTAAAAAAACCGGGAATGGCAATCAGGTTAAAAATAAGCAATACCGTTAAGGCAAGAATAGGCCATATGATATGATGTTGTGAAAGTTTACGCGCCGATGCCGCTAGTCTCGCCATGTTGTTCCGCTCCTTCCGCAATCATTTGCATGATCCGCTGTTCTGTCATTTCCGATCCTTGCAGCTCTCCGATTTGATTCCGATCTCTAAGAACGATAACACGGTCGCAGCATTGCACCATCTCTTCCAATTCGGCCGAAATGAACAGAATGGAGATGCCGGAAGCCGCGAGCTCCAGAATCAGCTTTCTGATCTCCAGCTTGGAACCTACGTCGATGCCGCGGGTCGGTTCGTCCAATATGAGCAGTCTGGGCTGCGTCGTCAGCCAACGGGCCAGAATGACTTTCTGCTGGTTGCCGCCGCTTAAGTTTTCGATTTTTTGTTCCGTGCCGGGCGTCTTGATTTGCAATAGAT
This sequence comes from Paenibacillus sp. CECT 9249, assembly GCF_918697855.1. Lineage (NCBI taxonomy): Bacteria > Bacillati > Bacillota > Bacilli > Caryophanales > Paenibacillaceae > Paenibacillus > Paenibacillus sp. CECT 9249. The sequence goes on from NZ_CAKKLI010000005.1 coordinate 118,976, forward strand.
CGATATATTTTTGCGCGATTTCCCTCTGTTTTCGAACCGGAATAAAGGAGAACAGCCCTTGCCGGGCCTGCAAGGCGAGCACAATATTTTCCCGTATCGTCAGTTCCCCCACAATGCCCGCAATTTTCCGGTCTTCCGGGGTGAATCCAAGCCCTTGTTGTACCGCTTTCTGGGGATACATCGAGGAAATCATATCGTTATCGATCGTCAGCACCCCGCTATCGGCTTTATCGATGCCGAAGATAAGCTTGGCAATCTCCGTTCTTCCCGACCCTAGCAGCCCGGCTAATCCCAGCACTTCTCCTTTATGAACGCTAAGGTTCACCGATTCCATGCTTCCTTTCTTCCCAAGATCCGTTGTATGGAGGAATACTTCACCCTTGTTGCCGTCATCCTTCTTGTCGCCGATATGATCATCCGGATTCCACTCTTTGCCGATCATGCGGGAAACGAGTTCGGTTCTCGGCAGCTCGCTCGTCTCATACTCGCCCACAAGCTCTCCGTTACGCAGCACCGTAATCCTATCCGTAATCTCATATACTTGGTCTAGAAAATGGGTGACGAATATAATCCCCATCCCTTCGTCCCGCAATTTACGCATAACGGCAAACAATTGCCTGACTTCATTCGTATCCAAACTGGATGTAGGTTCATCCAGAATAAGAACGCCGCTCGAAATATCGACGGCTCTGGCGATTGCCACCATTTGCTGTACGGCGACCGAATAATGCGACAAAGGCTCCGTAACGTCCACATGCAGTTCGAGCCGAGCAAGCAATTGTTCGCTGCGCCGATTCATCGCTGCCCAATCTATGAATCCTCTCTTTCGCGGATAACGGCCGATAAATATATTTTCCGCCACGGTCAAATTCGGACACAGATTGACTTCCTGATACACAGTGCTGATGCCAATCTGTTGAGCTTCCTCCGGGGATCTAGGGGCGATTGGCTTGCCGTTCAACGTCGTTTCGCCCGATTCCCGCTTATAGACGCCGGTCAATACTTTGATCAATGTCGATTTTCCGGCTCCGTTCTCGCCCATTAAGGCGTGAATTTCCCCTTTGCGCAAATTAAAATCGACATTGGACAACGCTTGGACGCCAGGGAACGATTTGGAAATGGCTCTCATCTGCAAAATATAGTCAGCGTTCATTCGTTCACCTCTTTATCAAATTCATCAATCTTAATTGTAGAAAAGAGAGGTGAGCGATGTATTTACAATAAACCGTCTTTTTTTCAGCAATTCGGACATTTCCGTAGAAAATAGGATGCGTTGATATGCTATGCGATGGATGAGGGGGTTGGGGGAGGAATGAGGAAAACGTCTAGCGGAGGCGTCCATAGCGGGCAGCCGATTTCAAACGTTCGCCCTTTACAGGCGCAGCCTTATCCGGCGGATATGCGCCTGCCGCGTCGGGCAGCCTCCCCTTATCGACGCAAAAAAGCGCAGACGCTATTTGCGCTGCGCATAATCGACGACCGTATTACCGGTTCATCCAACCGCCGTCGACACATAATACATGCCCGTTCATATAATCGGAGGCTTGAGACGCGAGGAAAACGACCGGACCGGCCAAATCTTCCGGCGTGCCCCATCGTCCCGCCGGAATCCGCTCCAAAATTTGTTTCTGGCGGACTTCGTCTTCGCGAAGTTGCTTTGTATTATCCGTCGCCATGTAACCTGGGGCGATCGCGTTTACGTTGATTCCTTTGCTCGCCCATTCGTTGGCGAAAATTTTGGTCAAGCCGGCAACCCCGTGTTTGCTTGCCGTATATCCGGGCACATTAATACCGCCTTGGAACGACAGCATGGAGGCGATGTTAATAATTTTGCCCGACCCTTGCTTGATCATTTCCTTGCCTGCCAACTGGCACAGGAAATAGACAGAGTTCAAGTTCAGATTAATCACATCGTGCCAGTCCTGCGCCGAATGCTCGGCGGACGGCGTGCGGCGGATGATGCCGGCATTGTTGACGAGAATGTCGATTTGGCCGAATACATCAAGCATTTCCCGCATCACGCCAGGCAAAACGTTCTCATCGCCTAAATTCGCATTGATTACATGAACCTTGCGGCCCATCGCTTCCAATTCCGATTTGGCCGCAGCGCCGGTATCCCGGAACGTGACCAGGCAAATATCGGCCCCCGCTTGGGCCAATCCTTTTGCCATCCCGTATCCCAATCCGACGCCTCCGCCGGTAACTAATGCGGTTTTACCCGTTAAATCGAACAAGCCCATGTTTCGCCTCTCCTTTACGTTAGTTGCGTTTCGATCGTCATCCCGAGCGCGGCATATTGCTTACGTATCTCTTCGCTCAGTCCGCTATCCGTAATGAACGTGCCGATTTCCGAGACCGACGCGAACGTCATTAAAGCGTATTTGCCGAATTTGGTATGATCGGCCACGCAATACACATCTGTCGCCTGCCGGATCATCGCCTGCTTCATCTCCGTCGCCGTGCTCGTATATGTCGTCAATCCGTACTCCGGATGAATAGCCGTCGCCGAGATAAACGCTTTGGCAATGTTCAATTGCGCGACGACCTGGACCGCGTCCTGGCCGATCAGCAAGTTCCGTTCGCGCACGCCGCCCGGAACGACGAGACGGATGCGATCTTTATAAGCCAATTCCGAAATAATGAAAATATCGTTCGCAATCACCGTAAGCGGCTGATTAGGCAGCAGCTTGGCGATTTCGAGCGTCGTGCTTCCGCCGTCGAGGGCGATAATGTCCCCTTCGGCGATATGCGTCAGCGCCTGTTTTGCCGCCTGGGTCTTCTCCTTCACATTCTTCACGTTCGGCGTTTTGACGGGCAGCAAACCGAAATCGTCCTCGTCGGCCAGAACGGCTCCGCCCCGCACCCGTACGAGCAACCCCTTCTCCTCGAGTTTCTCCAGATCCTCGCGGATCGTTTTCCCCGTTACTTGGAGCCGTTCGCTCAATTCGGATACGGTTACGGATCGTTCCTGCAGTAAGAGGGACATAATTTTTTCGTGGCGCTTGACTGTCGTCATAAACTTATTTCAACTCCTGCATTGCAACGGCGTCCATATCTTCGAACGTTTGGTTTTCGCCGGCCATGCCCCAAATGAAAGTATAATTGCTCGTGCCTACGCCGCTATGAATCGACCAGCTAGGCGAGATGATCGCTTGCTCGTTGCGAACCACCAAGTGACGGGTTTCCGTCGGTTCGCCCATAAAGTGGAAAACAACGCCGTCTTCCGGCATATCGAAATACAAGTAAACTTCGGAACGGCGATTATGCGTATGGCAAGGCATCGTATTCCACATATTGCCCGGCTTCAGCAGCGTCATGCCCATGACGAGCTGGCAGCTTTGAATGCCGCCCGTGTGGATATACTTGTAGATGGTACGTTCGTTCGAGTTCGTAATGCTTCCCAGATGGTTCGGCGTCGCTTCGCTAATCGGCATTTTCACGGTCGGATACGTCTTGTGCGCAGGCGTCGAGTTGAAATAGAATCGTGCCGGCTGCTGCGGATTCTCGCTTTTGAACACAACTTCCTTCGCGCCGAGTCCGATATAGATGCAGTCCTTCGTTTCCAAGCCGTACTCTTCGCCGTCTACGACGACCGTACCTTTCGGGCCGATATTGATGATGCCGATTTCGCGGCGCTCGAGGAAATAGTCGGAGCCCATTTCCTTTTTGTCCGCTTCCAGCTTAATCGCTTCCGCTCCCGGTACGACACCGCCGGTAATGATGCGGTCCACATGGCTGTATACCATATTCAATTTGCCTGTTTCGAACAAGTTTTGGATCAAGTACTCGTTTCTCAGTTGCTCCGTGTCATATTGCTTCGTCGCTTGCGGATTGGTAGCATAGCGGATTTCCATTTGACTCATGTGTATAAACCTCCCATGTCATTGTTTACTGTACCCCCACTATAACATAAATGTTCATTTAGGTTCAATACGTTCAAAAAAGTTCACAAATGTTTAATTTATTTCAAAATGGTACCTTCTAATAAAAAATCGGCCGGCAACCTTCATACGGTTTCCGGCCGATACAGACGATACGATGATGATGATATAGGTGCGAGAAACGGGCACCGTTCGATTGAGGATGCAATGAATGAATCGATTAAAAGTAAGCTCGGGCTTGCATTCGTACTGCTCTCCGCCGTACTCTCCATTGGAATTCATCCAATAAAAACGGCCGAATTCGTGGCACGAGACGGGGTTCTAATGGAAATCATCTAACAGATTCCTCGATTTTCGCTCATTTACCCGCAATATCGAAAAATCCATTGGACAGAATCCAATGGAAGCTGGAAAACGGCGTCTAAACGGGTAATCCATTGGACAAAATCCAATAGCCGTTATTTATCCTGCTCGATCCAGACCGTTTTCTCGGCATACGGAACGCGCGCCGCCTTCCCTTTCGGCTCGTCCTGCGGATAGCCGACATAGACGAGCCCGACCAAAGCGTCCTTGTCATCCAATTCGAAGGCCCGCTTCATGATCGGATGGTACATCGGGCTTCCCGAACGCCAGATGGCGCCGAGCCCAAGCGCATGGGCGGTCAGCAGCATGTTCTGCACGGCGGCGTGGGCCGCGGCCAACTCCTCGATCCGCTCGACATTCGGTGCCGTCGACGGAGTCGCGGCAACCGCGATCACGACAGGCGCGCGGAACGCCTTCGCTTCCTGCTTGCGCAGCAGTTCCCGATTCGCCGGATCGTCACGATCCCCGTTCAACGACTCCTTCGCGATTTCCGCATAGGCGCGTCCCAACCGTTTGCGTCCCTCCCCCGTCATGACGATAAAACGCCACGGCTCGGTACAATGATGGCTCGGAGCCCATATTGCGGCCTCCAGCAGCTTCTCGATCATCGCTTTATCTACGTCGTCCGGCTTGACTTTGCCTACGCTTCTTCGTCCCCGGATCGCTTCTTCCAATTGCATGACGCATACCTCCTGTTGTCCCGTCGTCGGCATTCGGCCGGCGTACGGTCGACGTTCGAACAATGTTCGATTCAACATATGATGGACCGATCACGTTCATGATCTTTTTCTCAGTGATAATGATTATCAATTACATATAACGTATTATAGAGGCGTGAACGTAAAATAGCAACAACGAAAAGCCGCCGAGAAGGAAATTATATTCCTCCCCAGCGGCTTGAAGTACAGCGTTCAATATTATTCCGTTGCGGGCTGCGCCATCTCGGCCATCTCTTTCTCCTTGTCTTTGTCCCGCTTGATTTTGCCTTTGCCGACAAATGCGGCAACGATAACGCCTAATGCCACAAAAGTCAGGCCGACCGTGAATACGGTGCTGAAGGCTTGCGTCCAGGCGCCTTGAATCCAGCCGACGACCTGGCGCGAAATCTCTTCAGGCAGTTGCAGTACGGCCGGATTGAGCATAATGCTGAACAACGCATCCGTGTTCTCGGCCAGCTTGCCCATTATTTGCCCCAATACCGGGTCGGTCGCGACCGGCTCGCTGGCCGCAACATCCCGCATGTTTGCTGCAATATTATGATTCATAACCACATTAAGAATCGTCACTCCCATCGTTCCGCCGATCGAGCGGAAGAATGTCGATGCGGACGTCACAGTACCGAGACGATTCTTCGGAAATTCGTTCTGGACCGCAATCATAAGCGTCGGCATGACAAGACCCATGCCTAATCCCAGAATAACCATATACGTATACGTCGTCATCATCGTCGTATCTACGCCCATCGTGCTCATTAAATAAAAGCCTAACGTCGTAACGGCCATCCCGAGCACGAGCACGAAACGAAAGCGGACGCGCAAGAGCAATTGGCCGCCGAGCACGCTGGCCACGATGAGCGCGATCATCATCGGCGTCATTGTGGAGCCGGCCTTCGTCGGCGATACGCCGAGTATTCCTTGCATGAACAGCGGCACGAACATGATCGCGCCGAACATGCCCAGACCGAGCAGAAACCCTAGTCCGTTCGTCACCGCGAATACGCGGTTTTTAAACAACGAAAGATCCAGTATCGGATCGGCGGCTTTCCGCTCGACCAGAGCGAAGATGACGAACAACAGAACCGCTCCGCCGAAGATCGCATAGCTTGCGGGAGAATTCCACGCAAATTTGTCCCCGCCGAACGTCAATCCGAGCAGCAATAAGACAAGGGCCGGCACGAAGGTGGCGATCCCCAAATAGTCGATGTTGACTTTCTTGCTTCTGTCCACATTCTCCCTTTTTAACCCGATAAAGATCGTGATCGCGGATATCAATCCGAACGGCACGTTAATCAAAAAGATCCAATGCCAACTGATCGTGTCGACCAGAAATCCGCCGATAAAAGGCCCGACAACGGAGCTAAGTCCGAACAAAGCGCCGAATACGCCTTGCCATTTCGCCCGCTGTTCGGCCGTAAAGATATCCCCGATGATCGTTTGCGAGAGCGGCATAATCATCCCGCCGCCGATCCCTTGCAATCCCCGGTACAAAATAAGCATTTCCATCGAATTCGCCGTGGCGCATAAAGCCGAACCGATGATGAATATAATGGTCCCTATTAAATATAGAAACCGTCTGCCGTATAAATCCGACAACTTCCCGACGATCGGAACGATCGTGGTGGAAGTGATCATATAAGCGGTCGTCACCCAAGCGAAGATGCTGAAACCGTTCAATTCCCCGATAATCGTCGGCATCGCCGTCCCGACAATGGTTTGTTCCAATGCGCTGAAAAACATACCGATAATAAGACCGATTAATACTAGCTTGGTGTTAATTCCTTTTTGCGGTGCCGTTGCAACCATACACTTCTTCACTCCATTCCTCTCGGTATATATGACCCACCGGTCATTCCTTTATGTCTGCAGTTGCGCCCGGTTCGTCAATTGCGCGTATGGTGACTCGATTCGGCCGATTTCGTCGCTAATCGCCTTCATTTTCTCATCCAGCTTCACCGTCATATCCGCCGCGTCGCGCAGCTCCCGTTTCAGCCTGTCGGGAATATCTCTATTGTATTTGTAAAATATTTTGTGCTCGAGACTAGCCCAGAAATCCATGCCCATCGTCCGCAGCTGAATTTCCGCATATACTTGCTTCGTCTCCGAAGCCAGCGTTACCGGAATTTGAACGATAAGATGCAAGCTTTGGTATCCGTTCGGTTTCGGGTTGCGGATATAATCTTTGCATTCGACGATTTTCAAATCTTGCCGCTTCCGGAGCAGCTCGTACAAATCGTAAATATCGCTGACGAAAGAACAGATGATGCGGATGCCGACAATATCGAACAAATCGTTGGTTACCGATTGAAACGTGACGGGAAGCCCCTTGCGTTCCAATTTATTCAGGATGCTTTCGGGCGATTTCAGCCTCGATTTAATATGCTCGATCGGATTGTAATCGTACAATGCGGCCGCTTCTTGATTGATGTGATTTATCATTATCGTTAACTTATCGAGAGCGAATTTATACGGGATAATAAACGCTTTCCATTGATTGGCATCGGTTAGCCTAATTTCGATCATTTCTTTGCTCCTTTTTACAATGGGGTGACTGAATCGCTTGATAAAACTGCACGGTCAGTTTATTATAATAAATAATGACCGCTCAGTCAACGCAGCTTTCAAGCGCGTTCTTCGCTAGAATGAGCGTATTGGATGTCCGGATCCGATTCATAAAGGAGGTGATTATGGATGACAGACAAAAAAATTCGCATCATCGAGACGGCAATCAAGCTTTTCGCCCAGAAAGGCTTTCATCTTACGTCCATCCAGGAAATCGCCGATGCCGCCGGCATTGCCAAGGGATCCATGTACCTGTACTTCAAATCGAAAGACGATCTTCTGTTCTCCATTTACAAATATTACTTCGGTTTAATGCATCATGCGCTTGTCGTCGCGGGACAGCAAGACGATTTATCTCCAAGGAAAAGATTAATCGCACACTTGCATACCCATTTCGAGAAAACGACGGAATTCCGGGATTTTATTACGATGCAACTGAAAGAACAATTTTTTGAAAATAACGATGAAATTAAAAAATACGCCTTGCACGGACAAGCGCGGCTTTTTCTTTTGCTGCACAAGCAGTTGCTTGAAGTGTACGGACAACCGTTCGAACCTTGGGCGCTGGATTGCACGAATATGTTCAAATCGATGGTGACAAGCTATATAGGATTAATAATTTTCTATAAAAAAAGCTTCGATACCCGCGAATTGGCCGTATATCTCGTCGATCGTCTCGACGATATCGTATCCGGCTTGCTGTCGAAACAACCGAAGCCTTTCCTTACGGCAAACGAAATGCAGCATTTTCTGGATACCGAGAATATTGTTGATTTCGACAACACCGAATATTTGCTGGATGAAATCGTCGCATTGAAGGAACGCGTAGAACAACTTCGGATAAGCGGCCGAACTGCCAAGGATATCGTATCTTCGCTTCAAGTCATTGAGGAAGAATTGCTGAAAACCGAACCGAAAACAATTATTGTACAAGGCATGGTTTCCCATCTCCGGCAAATCCACGCCCCTGAATTGAATAAAAAATTAAAACGTTTATACGCGCTTTTGCACGCTCATTTTGACGAAAATCGGGGCTTGTAACGAAGAAAACAAAGGGGCAGCCACCGGGTAGATTGACGTCCGGGGAGCCCCTTGCTGCGGATTATAATGTTTTCGATTGGTCCTGCGCCGGATCGCGCTGGGCGTCAAGCGTCGTCGAACTGTCTTCCGACGGAGCTTCCGGCTGCGTATGGTATTCGCTAACCGTCTCGTCTTCCTTTCTTCTGCCGGTTATTTTGCGTTTTATGAAACCGAACACCCCTGCAATGGCAGCGACTATAAGGATCCAACCCTTTTTCAACAACGGGACGATAATGCCCAATAGCCCTACTTTTTTGGCAACCGCCAGACCGGCGCCTCCCAGGATCAGCCCGCTGAGCCCATACTCGGACACTTTATCCGTTTTCTGGTCGAAATCTTCGTAACGTTGTCCCGTTTTCATCTGGAAGTTCGGCAAGATCGATTTTTCCATCGTTGTGCGGTCATGATCCAATTGGTCCGGATCGGTTACGAGAATCGCCGATATGTATCCTTCTCGCGTCAGTAAACGAACATTATAGTTGATCAGTTTCTCGTTATGTATATCATGCGCCAGCAAAGCCCAGGACAGTTGATGAGTCTTATCGTCATAGGAAGGAGGAATATGCCAACCGTCGATGAACAATTGCCGCTCCGAATCTACCTCTTTATTCCTCTCTTCCGTTCCTTGTTTGTAGCTGTCAAGGATCGCATCGGCGTCGATTTTGTTTTTTTCCTTATCTTTAATGTGGCCGACATGGTCATACTCGAATAATACATACCACGCTTCGTTTTCGTCTGCCGGAAATACCGTTCCGATCTCTCGGGAAGAAGAACTTCCGCTTACCCACATTTGAAATTGCCTGCTATCCGCTCCGTCCAAAAAAACGAATTCAGAACCCAATTTCAATTCGGCCAAGTCGCTTCCCAAGTCGACGGTTCCGCCTCCCTCAATCCAATGAAGCTCCGGCCCGAAATCCGTCTCGGCAACATCCGTCGTTTCTTCCGATGCCGCAGCCGCAGGCATTGCAAAAACGCACAACAATACCGCACTCAACAAACATTTTGCAATCCACCTAAAACCGTTTTTACTCACCTTACAATTTCTCCCTTATCTTTTTTTGAAATCATAAGTAGTATCATAACACGGTCAGTAGGTAAAATTTAATAAAATTTCAAAAAACGGTACTTTAGTCTTGTAATATTTTGTAATTTCTTATATCAAGCTAGGACTATTCGTTTACTTTAATCGTCTAAAATCGGGAATTCACACACAGATGACAATTTCCCGGGAAAAGTTCCCTTTTTTGACGACACATCGATCTACAATGGAAAAACCGATATGCTCCAAATCGCCGTCGATTCGTTCTGTCGCAATAACGACGACTTTACGCGCCAGTCTGCGAGCGCTGTGAAGCATCGACAAGCGTTCTTCCGATGTCAATCGGGAGCATAAATTGTACGGCAAATCGAGAATCGCCGCATCGTATTCGCCGGCAAGATCGCGTATATCGCCGAGCTTCACCGCTGGCGGCATTCCGAAATGGGCCAGATTCTCCCGGGCTCCCCGCACGGCCAATGGATTGATATCAAACCCGACGATGTCGATTCCCATCGATAAAGCTTCGATGACGACGGTGCCGATTCCGCAGCACGGATCGATTGCTCTCACGCCTAGCGGGTTCGGTACGGCGATATTGGCCACGGCCCGGGCCACGCGCGTACTAAGCGCTGTGGAATATTGGCGAGGTTTGCGGTTATGGGCGAGCCAAATCGCTTCATTGCCGCGGCATTCGCCAAATAACCATCGACCTTCCGCATGTATGACGCCAAATACCCGCTCCGGCCGGCGCATATCCGCCGTGCCGCGAATGCGGGCCCCGATTTCGCGTTCGATCGCACGCCGTTCAGTGTAATCCGCGACAGTGTCCCCCTTCATATATTCGACTTTAAACGTTGCACCCTCCAGTTGCAGCGACGAAGCTTGCTCGGCAATTTCCCGGACGGACGCCCCCTCGCACAGGACGGAAATCCGTTGCCGTATAAACGGACTACGGCTCGGATCGATCGGGATTTCGCTTGCCAAGCCGCCCCCGGCCGGCTCCACTCCAAACAGCGAACGCAATTCCAGCGCACATAGCTCCACTTCATCCTCGTGGCATGCGTAAGTATAATAATAAAACGGCGTCTGCACCTTCTCTATCAAAGCTTCGTCTCCATCCTTCCCGAAATGTTGCTGTTTCTATCATTTATTTATGCCCATAAGTCCATCCTACTGTCAATGTCAATTCGCTTCCTTAATCGTTAATATGGTTAATGAGAACGCAAAAAACTCCGACCTCTCAGTCGAAGTTTTGGCATTAGCCATATTCGTTCGCGGCCTCAGGGCTCCCGCCCGGCTTCGCGTCAATCTACGCGCCGACGGTCCGTATCCATGCATCCGCAATGAGCGCGTGTCCCGCCGGAGACGGATGCACCCCGTCCGGCGCCCAAAAGCTTGGCTCCGCCCGGGTGCACGCTTGGGCGAACAAGCCGTCCAGCGGCACGAGCAGCGCTCCGAATTCCCGGGCAAGCTCGCGGACGACGGCGATTTTCGGGTCCAAATCTTCCCTCCACTGCTTGCGGTCTTCCGGATACGGCACGACGAACGGCTCGACCATAATGAGACGGGCGTCCAACCTTTCCTTCGTCCGCATCAACAGATCGCGATAGCCTTGTTCGAACTGTTCGGCCGACGTAGGGTTGTTCTGGTCATAACGGCGCCACGTATCGTTAATGCCGACATAAATAGAGACGACCGTCGGTTTGATGTCGAGGCAATCCGCTTCCCAACGTTCCTGCAAATCACTTGCCCGATTGCCGCTAATGCCGCGATTGACGAACCGCAACCGCTTCTCGGCATGCAGGAACGACAACCGGCCGGCAATCATATAGGCGTAGCCTCTGCCAAGATCGTCTCCGCTGTCTCTGTTTCGGCCGGCATCCGTAATACTGTCGCCTTGAAATAAAATGACGTCATTTTGTTGAAGAAATTGTCCCATCCAGCATCCTTCTCCATTCCAACGTAATGAAATATCGATGCTTGTATTTTACTATATTGCTTATGAAAGCGGTATTATAAAAAACGGACAAGGGAGATCTTCTCGACCTGTAAATGGAGATTGGAGTCTATTTTCATCATACCGCAGCGGCTGACGCCCCGTCGGGCGGACTAAACGAAACATATACACGCTAATAGAGTGTCAATTGCCTTGTTGCTGGTGTAACGAAACTACAACACGCTAATGAGGGGAAAAAGGCGGTAAAACCGCCGATTTCCAATGAATAACGATCCGTACTTTCGTTAGGATGGGAATGTCTTCATTTTGAGCGCATTAAGGATTGTCAGTTTCGTTAGCGCCAAACAAGATCGCCGCGCGAATCGCCTTTGAAATGTAGGAAGGCATCTCCTTCTACTTGCGCTTGAACGAATGACGCTCTAGAAGCCCTTCTGACACTGCTGTCAAGTGCGATGTCGCGCCAAATTAGAAGATTCGATTCTCCCAGCCTTTCAGCTTGGCGATCGCTTCCGTGAAAAAATAATCTCCATAAATGAGCGACACATTCACATTTTGTCCTGCCGGTTTATTGCCCGTACCGCCCCGAAGAATGCCTTGCTGTTCCGGCTCGTCCCATGTCGCGTAGCCGTCCGCCAAGGCACGCAGCATCCGCACGGCTCCGTTCCGGTACAGGCAAGCCTCCTGTTCGGGCAAGCTAGCGGCGATTTCCAGCATTCCCGAAGCGGCGCATGCCGCCGCCGAAGTGTCCTTCGGCTCCGTCTCCGCAGCAGGGACGCGAAAATCCCACGGCGGAACCCCGTCTTCCGGCAATGCCGCGAGAAAATAATGGGCGACGAGCTGCGCGGCGCGCAAATAGCGCTGTTCTCCCGTATAGCGGTAAGCGTTGGCCAGTCCGTATAGCGCCCATGCCTGGCCGCGGCTCCATGCGGAATCGGGAGCGTAGCCTTGCCCTCCGAGCGCCTCGATGAACGCGCCGGTTTCCGGATCGAAACTGGCGATATGGCATACGGTGCCGTCCCCGCGCGCGAAACAGCGCAGAACGGTATCGGCGTGAGCCGTGGCAATATGCCGGAATCTAGGATCCCCGGTCTGCTCGGCCGCCCAGAAAAGGATCGATAAATTCATCATCGAATCGATGATGGACCACCCGCGCATCTCCTGATTCCACGCCCGCAGAAACTTACCCGCCGGATTGAAACGGCCCGCCAGAAAATTGGCGGCGGCAAGTCCCCTTCTGCAGCCGTCCTCGTCGTTCGTCAGTTTATATTTGATTACTGCGGTCGGCAGAAATTGAAAGCCGACATCATGATGCAAATTCGACGGCTTGACAAAGCATTGCTCGATTCGTTCGTCCCAGCCCCACGCCGCTTCCCGGTACGACTCGTCTTTCGTCATATCGTAGACGATCCACAATATGCCCGGCCAAAATCCGGAAGTCCACCAATCCAGCCGCATATCGTCATAAACGCCGTTAACGGTCGTATGCGGCGATTTATGCTGCAACTCGTTTTTCATCCCGTCGATCTTGCTCAATAACCGCTCCCATACCGATGACACCCAAGCTTCTTCCATTCGCGCGCTCCTCCTCTTCTATGATGGAATAACAGATTAATCGATATGCGAAGATTGTATGCGCTTTCCGTTATTTGTTCAAGGAAAAATATGGGTAATAGCGATTGAAGCATACTTTTGTGTGACGCTCCGCGCTGAACATATGAAAATATGAAAATTTTGTTGCCAAATCATAGAAAAAAAATAGGGAAAATGATATGTTATTATAGTGGGCAAAAATCGACAATAAACGGTGAAATTTGGTTAGATTGCGCCAATTTATGCGTACTTGCTTACGCTGGCGCAGAAAGGATTCGACATTCATGAAAAAACAATGGATTTCAAATAAAATAACGATCGTCGTCATGCGGGGCGCGCATCAATCGGTCAAACAAATCCATCTGCATAAGCTGCTGCTTGTCGCGGTGCCGCTCCTGCTGGCGGCCGCTCTCGCGCTGCTCGCCTCCATGCTGTATGTGCGCACAGTGTCGCTCACGGCGCTGACCGCGGAAAAATCGGCGTTCGATACGACGCTGGCGCAGAAGGAAGAGGAGATCGACCGGCTGCAAAACGAAGTATTGCAATTGACGGCGCTGACCGACGAGGTGGAGCATCGCATGAACCGGATTGCGCAGATGGAATCCCAACTGCAGCAGTTCGTGAACGAATACGGGAATCCGAAAGAGTACGCCAAGTCGTCCGGCACAGTCCGGACGTCGACTTCGTCGCCGAACGTTTCGGCGTTATCGGGCGCATCGTCTTCGGCGGCCGGAGAATCGCCGTTGCCCGGTCTATCTCCGCTTGCCTCCCCTTGGGACGCGACGGACAACGTCGGCGGGGAATTCCGCGAAGCGACCAGCGCCGAAATCGTCGGCGTCGCCAAGGAAACGGGCGAACGTTTGCGGAATTTGCAAACGGCCCTTTCCTCGCTGGACGAGAAAGTTCCCGTCACGCTGCAGAAGGTGCTCAATATGGAAAGCCTGCTCAAAGGAATTCCAACGCAATGGCCGACCGAATCGACCCGGCTGACGTCCTTGTTCGGTTACCGCAAAGACCCGTTCAAGAAAAAAGCGGCATACCATTCCGGCATCGACATCGGCGGAACCACCGGAGACCCGATATACGCAGCGGCTGACGGTACGGTTACCGAAACCGGATTCAGCAACTCGCGCGGACGGTATATTGTCATCAAGCATCCATCCGGCTTAAGCACCCGGTACTTCCATCTATACCAGATCGAAACCGAAGCGAACGCGAAAGTCTCGAAGGGAGACCGGATCGGGCAAATGGGCAGTTCCGGCCGCAGCACCGGCACGCATCTTCATTTCGAAGTGTTGGAGCAGGATACCCCTATCGATCCGCTGCCGTTTCTGGAGAGGCTTGCGGATATTGCGGCAACGGCCGATACGCATATGGAACATGAATGAGTTGAGACGGATACTAGAATAAATTCTATTGAAATTGAAGGAGGACGCTTCCGTGTTTAAAAGTTCGAAGCCTCAAGCGCAGCAGACCGATACGCTCATCGGTTACGGCACGCAAATCGAAGGGAAAATCGTGTGCGAAACGAATTTGCGCATCGAAGGCAATTTTACCGGAGAAATCGAATGCGCCCGCGATGTGACGATTGGAGAGAACGGCTCCGCCCATTCCAATATTTCTGCCGCCGACATCGTTATCGCCGGATTGGTTCATGGCAATATTCACGCAAAAGGCAAGCTGACGATTACGCCTACGGGCCGCTTGCACGGCAACTTCACCAGTGCGTCGGTCATTATCCACGAAGGCGCCCTCTTCGTCGGCGAAAGCAAAATGTCCGCACCCGGCGGCGAAGCGGACGCTGCGGGCAAGGCGCAGAAGCAGGCGGCCGCGGCGCGGGAGGAATAACAAGGACGTTCCCGGAGAATCGAATGAAAGTGACAAGCGGTCCGAGCACAATTTATTGTGCCGGACCGCTCTCTTTTACATTACTTGCTAATTATAATTTTTTGGCCGGGGTAAATCAAATTCGGATTGCGAAGCTGATTCAACTCTTGCAGCTTGCGCCATGTCGTGCCATAGATTTTGGCGATTTTCGTAAGATTGTCCCCGGATTTGACGATGTATACTTCCGGAGCCCGCTCCGCTTTTTCTTCCGCAACAGGCTGATTTCCAATCGGTTTCGCTTCCGCTTTCGGCTCTTCTGCCGGTTGCGACTTCGATTCTTCGACAGGCTTAGGATGAACCTCTTCCTTCGCCTTCTCTTCCGTTGCCGGTTGTGCCGCCTCCTGCACTTGCGGCTCGGCCTTAATTCTGCCCTCCGCTTTAATTTTCACATCTCCCAATTTTTGAATATAGCCGATCAGCGCTTCATCCAATGCCGGATATTCGTTGGCGATCGGATAATCTTTAAACATCGTATATTCATCGCCGCCGGCAGCCATAAAGTCGTTCGTCGCCAGCAAATATTCGCGATTCGGATCGAGCGGTTTGCCTTGGATCGTAACCGAATGGACGCGCTGTCCTTCCGGCTGATCGACATCAATCTTGTACGTCATTCCCCCGACATGCGGGAACGCGCCTTTCACATCGGGATAAGCGGACGTTCCGACTTCCAACGCGGCCTTAATATCCGCTCCTTTGACCTTCTTCGTAATAATATAGTTGCCGAACGGCAATACGGTCGTTACATGCCCTTTCGTAATGTCGCCTTCCGGAATCGAAGCGCGGATACCGCCGCCGTTCGTCATGGACAATTCCGCGCCGGTAATGTCGATCATCGCATCCGTAATGAGGTTGCCCAAGTTCGTTTCTCCGGCCCGGACTTGCTCCCGCTCGCCGTCCAGCTTCACCGCCGTTTTGCCGATCACTTCGGCAAGAACTTTCTCTTGCGCTTTCTTGATCGAAGCGATCGTCTCAACGATTGCCGGATCCGGCTCGACGTCCGCTACTTCCTGTTTCGATATCAGCTTCGCTTTCTTATCCTTCAACTTATTGCCTTCGAAGGTAAGCTCTACGACGCCGAGATTTTTCGTATATTCCCCTGAACTGACGATTAACGTGCTATGATCGGCCTCCAAGCCTTCCACGAGCGTCGAATGGCTGTGCCCGTCCACGATCAAATCGATGCCCGGCGCTTCCTTCGCAACTTTAATGCTTGTGTCCGTGCTCGATTCGTCGATTCCCAAATGCGTGACCGCGATGATCATATCCACTTTGCCTTTGAGCTCGCTAACCATCGCCTTGGCCTCTTCGGCAGGATCCGTGAACGTCAAGCCTTCCACGTTCTTAGGATGCGTCTTGTATGTCGTTTCCGGCGTCGTCAAGCCGAAGATGCCGAGCTTGATGCCGTCGACTTCTTTAATAATATACGGCTTGAACAATCGCTCGCCGTTCTCGTACTTCACGTTCGCGCTGACGAGAGGGAAAACGATCATTTTCTCCAACTCTAGCAGTCTTTCGTACCCGTAGTTGAAGTCATGGTTGCCCGGTGCCATCGAATCGTAGCCGACTTTATTCAAAACTTGCGCTACGCTCTCCCCTTTGACAAGCGTTGCGAAGTTCGTTCCGTGCAACGTGTCGCCGGCATCCAGCAGCAGCGTATTCGGATTTTCCTTTTTATGCTTTTGGACCAGTGTAGAGATTTTCGCAAAACCCATGCCGTCTTGCTCCGATTCTTCCACTCTCGAATGCGTGTCGTTTGTATGCAGAATCGTAATCTTTTTCGTTGCTGCGCCCGTTGTTTCCGCAAATGCGAAAGCGGAGAACGTCGAGAAAACAAGTCCGAAGGCTAAGAAAAACGTTGCACTAACTTTCATCAACTTTTTCAACACACTACACCCCACGATTTAATAGTTTTCTTACTCATTCTACCAGGCTAGTATTAAAGGAATGTTAACGAATCACCTCCGATTGTAAAATTTGCCTCAATCTTCGGCTCTCTTCTTCCGAGATGATGAAATACGGGTATGTAAGCGTTTGCCGATAGTTATATTGTAACCCTCTAACGGCACGATATCTAGCATTACTTTTCTCCTATTGTTAGAAGGTACGGCATATTGTCTGGCGGCGATGCGGCAGCGCCTGCGGAACAAGCCGCCGTCGTTTACCCCGAAACGACAAGCGGCTGATCGCGGGAAGAACGGACGGATACCGTCCCTTTGGAAGAGAAATGCTGTAACAAGGAAGCTCTGGAGTGAATGAGCATCAGCGGCACGAGTTTTTCCGCTTTGGCATCGATTCTGCTTTGTCCGTCCGGATGCAGCACTTTCAATAAAAAACGAAGATATACGGTAGACAATCGATAGAATAAATTCGACTCCATGGCCCGTATTTCAAAACCTAGCCCATGGGTAATGCCGCGGTGAAGCAGCGTCACGCCGGTCAAGGCTTTCACCTTCACCATTTCCGGCATCGTCTCGAGCGCGGCGCTAATTTCCCGCAACGATTCCTTCGTCATACGCGCCGTAATTAACGCCGCGCGCCGCGCGCCGACCGTCCGCAGCAGCTGCAACACTTTTTCGTTGTCCAGATGAAGCTCTCCGATCCAATCTCCTCTGCGGACAAAAGTGCCGTCCCCGCACTCGAGACTCTTCCCTTGATGCCTTCTTACAAACACTTTGCAAATCCCGTATTGCGACATATGCGAGCTGCGCAAACGCGATATAAGCCCAAACCCCTTCTCCCAAACGATCCAGCCGGATTGAATCAGCTTCTTGCCAAATGTCACGGACATTCCTTTACACGTCTCCTTTAATTTGGAATAATAGATTCCTTTATTAAGTTAGACTGTGTAAAAATGAATTTCCCTTCAAAACGACTGTTTTGAAGGGAAAAACGGGAATTTTCGGACTTAACAATGAATTTCCATGCACCTTACCCATGCGCATAGGGGTTTCACATGCAGCTATTATAGTGCCTCTGCTCCAACTCCCATTGGAAAATGTCCAACGGAAATTGCCGATTTTCGTTCCAAGCGGCCTTCTATTGGAAATTGTCCAGCGGATTCCCCTCATTTTTCATGTTTTAGCCGTTTTTCGAAGATTTCATTGGATCATTTCCAATGAAGAGGTTTCATTCCGGTGCAGAACGGGGAATTCATTGGATAAAATCCAATGAACCGGCGCAGCCCTATTAGCGTTCCGTTAAACTTTTTCATCCTTTCGCGCAGATCAAGCGTTTTTTGGGCCCTCTGTGAAAATCCCCCTCGTTCAGAAGTTCAGAAAAATTGAACTTGTCCGGGGACACTATCGGTTATTCGACACCATTATGCCTCTTGAGAATATCACGTCCTAAACGCCTTTATGAGACTAGATTTGTCGTGTTGGACACACCATTTAAGTCTGCTGAGCGAAGGGGATTTCGACAAAAGGGAGTGCTGTCCGTAGATCTGTGAACGAATCGTTGAATGTGTCCGCAACCATCTTGCCGCTAAGTGTAAAGGGCAGCAAAATCGCTCAATGCAACGCTAGTCAATAAAACGTCTTATACCGAATTATATTTCACAGGTTCGCGGACACACGAGACGCTATTTGCTGCAATTGGCCCGATTTGGGACCGTTCGCGGATACACAGTACGCTATTCGCGTTACACATGCAAAATTAAGCACTCCATCGAACGAATAAAGGATCTACGGTCCGCGAAAACGGCGAATCAGAGGGTTCGGAGCGCAATAAGGGACGTACGGTCCGTTCGTAACCAGCAACCGCTCGTTGCCGTGCAAAGGCCTTCGAAGTCCTCAATTTCCGCAAATTTGCAGCGCCGTCTTGATATAGACGCGCGTCGCCGCTTCCAATTGCGACAACTCGATATATTCGTCATTGGAATGAGCTTGCGCGACATTGCCCGGACCGCACACGACGCTTTCCATTTGCCCGTAATTCGACAGAATCGCCGCGTCCGTCCAGAAATGAACCCCGATCGCGGCATGGTTCCGTCCCGTCTCTTCCCGGCAAGCGTCGGATAACGCTTGAACGAGCGGGGAGTCCGGATTACTCTCCAACGCATCGTGAGGCACATCCTTCGTGATCGGCATTCGGCGGATCGACACCTTTACATGATCCTCCGCCTGTTTGACCTCTTCCAGCAGCGACAGCATCTCTTGAAAGACTTGCTCTCTGTTTTCGCCCGGGATATACCTCCGCTCCAATCTGACTACGCAGCAATCCGGCACGATCGTGGGCCGTTTGCCGCCGTGTATTTCACCGATATTCACGGTAGAATGTCCAAGCAAAGGGTGCGCGCGTCTTGCCAATTCCGGAATATAGGTTTCCCTGACCTTCTGGATGAACCGGTTGGCATGATAAATGGCATTGATTCCCGCATCCGGATTGCTGCCGTGCGCAGCCAAGCCTTCGAATTGAATCTCGAACCACTCGACGCCTTTATGAGCCACGGCGATATCCATCATTGTAGGTTCGCCGACGACGGCATAATCGGCTCCGACGCCTTGGTTCACCATATGCCATGCGCCGGCGCTGCCGCTTTCCTCCCCGATCACGCCGGTAAAGATAAGATCGCCGCGCAGCCGGATTTGCGAACGCCGCACAGCGATCAACGCGCTGGCCATCGCGGCGATCGCGCCGAGCATATCGACGGCTCCTCTGCCGTACAGCTTGCCGTTCCGAACGGCCGGCCGCAAGGCGTCCGGCATATCGTAAGGAGGGATCGTGTCGATATGGCCGTTCAACATTAAACTTTTGCCGCCCCCCGTCCCCTGCAAGCGCGCGATTACGTTCGAGCGGCCGTCCGACACTTCCTGAAGCTCGACATCGATCCCTTCCTCGCGAAATAACCTATATAAAAATTCCCCGATCGCTTTTTCCTGCCCGGGACAATCTTCGTGGCCGGGAATGCGAATGAGCCGTTCAAGCAAATCTATCGTTTCTTGCGGACGAATTAGTTGAATCGGATTGGTATGCATCTTGTCCTCCCATTACAAACGAACGATCGTTTTGTCTTGGCCGGAACGAACGATCGCATCGGCGATTTTCAAAGCTTCCACCGAATGAAGCAAGGGCGCGACCCGGGATTCTTCCCCCTTCCGCACCTGATACGTAAAATGCTGCAATTCGGCCCGAATCGCTCCGCCGATTCCGTCATGCTCGGTCGGCCAAAGCACATAGTCCGGCACTTGAATCTCCTCGTCGGACCATAAGGATAGCCCCGTGTTAAGCGTCCCGAATTGCGTCGATCCCTTCGTACCCACGATCTCCATGTGGGCGTCGATCGTGCCGTCCAATTCCAGCGTTTCCGTCAAGTTGCGCGGACCTTTGCGCGGGACAAGCCATGCCGATTCGAGCGTAGCGACAATGCCGTTGGCAAACGTCAACGTTGCCGTGAACAGATCCGGGTATCGATTCCCGCTCAAGCTTCGCTCCACGGCGTAAACCTCTTGGCAAGCGCTGTCCGCGAACCATAAAATCAAATCGAGATCGTGAATGCCCGATTCGTAGACGGGATGAACTCTTTTCCCGAAGCTTTGAAACCAGTCCCGGCTAAAATCCCGTTTGGCGCGAATATGCCCGATCTCTCCCAGAGCGCCCGCCTCAATCGATTTTTTCATCATGTAGTACGGCTGCGCAAAGCGGCTAATATTGCCTACCATGACTTGCTTGCCGCGCTCGCGGGACAATTGATAAATTCGTTCGGCATCCCGTACGGTGGTAGCGATCGGCTTCTCGATAAAGACATGTTTGCCGTGTTCCAACGCTTGAATGGCAAAGGTGCCATGCGTGCTTTCGTCGGACACGATGTCGATCACATCGAGGTCGGATTTCATCATCTCTTCCGGATTTCGATAGGTATGGGGAATGCCGTATTTCTCGGACACCTGCTGCAATAAATCTTCGTTTAAGTCGGAGATCGCGACGACCTCGCAATTCGGCAGCTGCTGCAATACGTGCAGATGCAGCCTGCCGAAGCGGCCGACTCCCAATATTCCGATGCGAATTTTATCCATGTCTGCCCTTCCTCCATTTCTCTGGTCTATATGTTCCACTCTGCCATCCGTTCCCATCTTACACGCCTAACAAATCCGCCAAAGCTTGAGCCCGATTCGGAATGAGCGGGGCGTTCATTTCCGTTTGCACCTGCGTCATGTCTTTCAGGCCGTGCCCGGTCAGAACGGCAACGACGACGGAATCCGGCTTGACTCTGCCGGCTTTCACGCTATGGACAAGCTCGGCGATGCTGACGGCGGAAGAAGGCTCCACGAACATCCCCTCGTCTTGAGCAAGCCAGCTCTGGGCGGCGCGTATCTCTTCGTCCGCAACGTAGTTAGCGAACCCGCCCGAACGAAGAATCGTTTCCAACGTGTACGTCCCGTCCTTGGCATATCCGTGGAGGCCGTCGCAAATTCCTCCGGCAATCGTCCGCGGGGACGGATCGGATTGCACCTGGTCTCTTCCTTCCAAATAGGCGCGGGCGATCGGACTGCAGCCCTCGGCTTGAATTCCCGCCATTCGCGGCAACGCTCCGGTTACGCCCAACCTCTTCAATTCTTCATAGCCGTTGAATATGCCGACAAGGAGCGGTCCTGCTCCGATCGGAACATAAATGACATCCGGCACGTTCTTCAATTGGCGGTGCAATTCGAAGGCGACGTTCTTGTCCCCTTCCACCGTATAAGGATTAATAAAGGTAGAAGTCACGTTAAACATGTTATATTTCTCGCCGATTTCCTTCGCCACCGCAAAGGAATTGCTGTACGGACCTTCAACTTTGACGACGCGGGCGCCGTAAGCTAAAGATTGCTTTACTTTCTCTTGCGGCGTGGGTTCGGGAACGAGCACGACGGCCTCCAAGCCGGCTCTGGCGGCAAAGGCGGATGTCGCCGCCGCGCCGTTGCCGCTGGATGCGACGATGATGCGGCCGTAGCCGAACTTCACGGCCATCGAGACGCCCATCGAGACCGGGCGATCCTTGAATGCCCCGCTCGGATTGGCGAACTCGCATTTAAGGTATAGATGCCGCAGGCCAAGCCGCTTGGCCAGGCGATCGGATTTCACTAAAGGCGTGTTGCCTTCTCCGATCGACACTCTCTCCGCTGCGGGCAGCGGCAGCAAGTCTTCCGTGTCTACGCCGCTTTCCGCCCACTTGATGCCGATTCGTTCATAATCGTAATCCGCTTTCAAGATGGAACCGCATTGGTTGCACTCGTATAGCGGCTCCAACGGATAGGCTGTTTCACAAGACGTGCAACGCAATCCTCGAATCATAAACGCCCTCCTTCATTAGATTCGCAATGTTGTAAAAGTTCCAACGCCAGCGCGATATAGATTTGGGAAGCATCGGTCAATTCCTGTATGTCGACCCATTCGTCTTCCGTATGCGCCCGATGCAAACTGCCCGGCCCCATAACGAGCGTCGGGATTCCTCTGGCCACGGAGAAAAAAGGTGCTTCCGTCGTCGCCAGGAAGGGTTTGATCCGCTTGCGCTCGTTCGTAATTTCCGTTGCGATTCGAAGCGCGGTTTGCGCGAGCGGATGATGCTCCTCAAGCGAATGAGGAGGCAAATACAAATACTGTTCCAAGCGCACGTCGAATCCTTCCCGGGCGGAAATTTCCCTCGCCGTACGTTCGATTTCCCCGTATATTTCTTCCTCGGATTCCCCAGGCAGCACACGGCGGTCGATTTCGATCTGCGCGTGGCTCGGTACGATATTCGGCGCGGTCCCTCCATGGATCTGCGCCACCGTCAAGGAAGCGGAACCGAGCATTTCATGCTTGCGCCGCTTCACTTCATTTCCCAGCCGTTCCAAGCCGATAATCAGCTTGGCCATTTTATAAATGGCATTATCCGGACGTTCCACCACAGACGTATGTCCGGATATGCCGTACGTATCAAGCCGGTATCTTCCGTCCCCTTTATGACAAATACATGCGTCCAGATCGGTCGGTTCGCCGATCACCGCATAATCGGCCGTAAATTCCTCCCGCATGAAATGTTTCATGCCCAGATTGGAACGTTCTTCATCGACGTTAAAAAATAAGATCAGCTTCCCATGAAACGAAACGCCCGAACGTTTCAATACGATCGCCGCATACAGCATCGCAGCCACGCCCGATTTCATGTCCGAGGCGCCTCTGCCGTACAGCTTCCCGTCTTCCACCAACCCGTCAAACGGCGGCTTGATCCAATACGGACCGGCGGGAACGACGTCCAAGTGACCGTTGTATACCAATACAGGTCCGGGCAATTCCCCTTCTATGGCAGCCATAAGATTGGGCCTTCCCGCAGCCGCCCACGACAATTCGGCGGAAATTCCGTTTTCCTCCAGAATGCTCTTGATACATCGAGCGACGCTTTCTTCCGTACCGGAAGGATTCTCGCTTGGCATTTGTATGAGACGCTGCGCGATTCGCAGCAGTTCGCCGGAATTGAAATAAGATGCCGCCCGCTCGTCCATTTCCGTTCCCCTCTCTCCAAATTGCCGTAAACATGCCCCGACGGGCATGTTTACGGTCAACAACGATATTAAGCTTGTCTGGCGCCCAGTTTATGCTGCGCTGCTCTTAACAACGAGTCCATGGCCAAGGCAATGACGATGATCATTCCTTTGAAAAAATCCAGGCTGGAGGCGCCGATGCCAAAGACGGACATGGCGTGCGTAATAAGGCTAATAATGATCGCCCCTACCAACGTGCTGGCAATGGACCCTCGGCCGCCGAATATGCTTGTTCCTCCGATAACGGTCGCCGTAATGGCATCCAGCATCAAATTGACGCCCCCGATGTTAGGCGAGACGATGGATGCGCGGGATACGAGCAGAATCGCGGTGATCGCCGTACAGACGCCGCTGAAGATGTAAACGAACAATTGCTGTCTGACAATGGGAACGCCGGACGATCTGGAAGACTCCAAGCTGCTGCCGATGCCGTACGTTCTTAATCCGAAACTCGTTTGTTTAATGAGCAAAGCCGCGGCCACAATTAACACCGCCGTCACAATCGCAATATTCGGCAGTCCCGCCGTCGCCCCGACCCCTATTTTCTTCAGCACGGGATCGGTGACGATCAAGACGCCGCCGGTAGCGAGCAATAAGGTGGCGCCCTGCACTAACGTCATGGAACCGAGCGTGACAATAAACGCTTGTATCTTCAACATTCCGACGAAAAAACCGTTGAACAATCCGATGACGACTCCCACCATCAACGTGATGATGATCGCGCTGAACAAGGATCCGCCGTTCGTCAGCACCAATCCGACAACGACGGCGCATAACCCGACGCCGTAACCCGCCGACAGGTCAATGCCGCCCGAGATCAATACGATCATGGCGCCTAAAGCCAAAATCGCGATCGGCGCGGCCTGGACCAATATTTGCAGCAGATTCGGACCGGTAATAATTCGGTCGTCTACGAACGCAAAAACGCATAACAATACAATCAGCAGAATGACCGGGGCAAATTGCAATATACGGCTCCATGAGAGATGCTTCTTCGCGTTCATCGGTTTCCTTCTCCCGAGAGCGTAACGATGACGGTTCGTATTTCGCTCATCTCTTCAATGGACCATTTCCCGCCGCTGCGGCCGTACCCGCTCGGGCTTCCGGACGTGCCGCCCGCCGGTATTTGCGTCTCCCAGTAGTTGCCCGCTTCGTTGACATGAACGAAACCGAAATTCAATTCCTCCGCCATGCTCATCGCCCTGCCCACATTGTCGGAAAATATGGCGGCAGAGAGACGGTAAGGGCTGGAAGCAATCAAGCTGGGGAGTTCGGATTCATCCTGAAAGCGGATGAGCGGAATGACCGGGCCGAACGTCTCATCGGTGTTGATAAGAGCGTCGACGGACACATGGTCCACTACGGTCGGCTCCACATACAGCGCGGTAGGCCGGTCCGCTTGGATGTTCCCGCCGGCGATCACCTTCGCGCCTTTGCGAACGGCATCCTCCACTTGAGCGACTACCTTCTCCGCCACGATTCGATTATGGACCGGTCCCATCGTCGTGCCGGGATCGAACGGATCGCCCAGCGTCACGGCGGCCGTTTTCGCTTTAAGCAATTCGGCAAGCTTGTCGGCGACCGCCTCATGTACGAGCACCCGTTCCGTGGAAGTGCAAATCTGCCCCGCATTGGCAAAGCTGCCGCGAATTAACGCATCCGATGCCTTCTCCAAATCGGCGTCCGCCAGTACGATGGAAGGCCCGTTTCCGCCAAGCTCCAACAAGCATGGCTTCGCCTTGGCTCTCGAAGCGATCGTATTGCCGGTAGGCGTGCTTCCGGTAAAAGCGACGGCGCTCGTTAATTCATGCACGACGACCGCATCTCCGACAACGGCTCCTTCCCCGATGACAAGGTTGACATACCCTTTCGGCACGCCCGCTTCTTCCAGGCACCGCATGAACCGGCTTGCCACAGCCGCCGTCGAAGGGGCCGGAATCCATACGATCGTGTTCCCGGCCGCCAAGCCGGGAGCGAGATAATAAGCGCTCGCGCAGCCGATGGGGAAATTCCAAGGCGTAATGACGCCGTATACTCCTCTGGGGCGGCGATAGGCAAACGCCCGTTTGTTCGGGTCGCGGAGCGGAATAATCTCCGAGTTCATCCATTTGATTTGTTCCGCGGCTTCCCGGAAAGAGGTGATGCAAGCTTCCACTTCGCCAAGCGCCTCGGTATGATACGGCTTGCCGTGCTCCATGCTCAGCACTTTCGCCAATTCCTCTTTGTTAGCGGCAATTGCATCCGCGATCCGCTGGCATAATTCCGCCCGCTCAAATACCGTCATGGCGGCCAAGGAAGGGGCCGCGCGGTGCGCGGCGCGAACGGCCCGGTCCGCATCTTCTCTCGTTCCCGTCGGAATCGTGCCGATTGTCTCGCCCGTCGCCGGGCTAATCACATCTTTCACATGTTTGCCATCGCCGGAGTACCATGCTCCGTCGATGTACATCGGATACATCATGATGTCGCCCTCCTTATGTTATAGTGCCTCCACATCCACGATTTTCCCGGTTTCCACCGATTTGAGAATCGCATCGTTCACGGCGACCGCTTGCATCGCTTCCCGCACGGAAATGATAAAATCTTTGCCGTCGCGGACGGAAGTTACGAAATGGAGCACTTCATCCTTGAGATCGCCGGTAATTCTGCCATGCACCTCCGGCCAGTGCAGACCGTCCGGAATGACGACCGCATCGCGGTTAATGACGGTTAAGCCGTGATCGGACGTATCGATTTGCAGCACGCCTTTCGTTCCGACAATTTCCAGCGAAGCGTTAATGCCGGAAGGCATGTATTCGGGCATCGCCCAACTGATGCCGATATTGCCGATCGCTCCGTCCTCATACAGGAAATTCGCGAAGATGGCATCCTCGGAGGAGACGCCGTGCGAAGGCATAATTTTGGAGACGGATCTGGCGAAGACGCTCTTTACCTTTTTGCCTGTTACCCACTGCATGGCATCCACATCGTGAATCCCCAGGTAAAAACAAACGGAGCTCGTGCCTCTCATGCGAATGCCCACTTCCTGAAAGGAAAAACGTTTGGCGTGGGCATGAACCAAATCGCCGATTTTTCCGCTTCTTACCGCCTCGGCCGCCGTCGCGTAACGAGGGTCGAAACGCATAATATGCGCCACCATTAACCGGCCGCCGCCTTTTTCCGCCGCTTCGGCGATTTGTCTCGCCCCTTCGAGCGTGTCGGCCATCGGTTTTTCCAGCAATACGGCTTTGCCCGCCATTAAAAGTTTCGAGGCGGCTTCCACGTGCAGCCTGTCCGGCAGTGCAACGGTATAAGCTTCGATCGATTCGTCCTTTAACGCTTCCTCCACGCTCGATATATATCGAACCCCGTATTGGCCGGCAACCGCTTCGCCCGCCGCTTTATTCAAATCGACAATCGCAACCAGTTCGGCCGAATCGCATTCCGCCACCGTACGCGCATGCATTTGTCCCATAACTCCCGCTCCGACAATCGCCATTTTCAATCTTCTCATTTCAAAACACTCCTTTTGTCTATTGTGTTCGCTCATTTTGCGTTATCCCGTACGATTCATGCCCAGCGCATAGTTCATCACTTCGTTCTCGGCAGCTCCATGCGCCAATTCGCCAACCGTTCGTCCTTCATGCATCACGATAATGCGATCGGCGACGTTCAACGCCTCCGGCAGTTCGGAAGATACCATTAAGATCGCGACGCCTTGCGCTTTGAGCTCGGCGATGATCTGATGAATTTCCGATTTCGCCCCAACGTCAACGCCCCTGGTCGGATCGTCAAGCAGTAAAATCTTCGGCTGCGTCACCAGCCACTTGCCCAACACGACCTTTTGCTGATTGCCGCCGGAAAGGAATATCGTGTTCTTGTCCGGGTCGGCCGGTCTCACATTCAACTTGTCCATCATGTTATGGACGAGCGATATTTCTTCTTTCATCGGAATAAAGCCGAACTTATTGTTTCTTCTAAGCCATGACAAGCTTATATTATGACGAACGGAGAGCATCGGCACAAAGCCGGCTTCATGGCGGTCTTCCGGTACGAAGGCAAGCCCCATGCCGCTCATCGTTTGCGGAGTCGGCCGCTTCACTTCTTGTCCGAATACGGCAAGTTTGCCGTGCTTGATGGGCGATAATCCGAATATCGCTTCCAGCACCTCGCTTCTTCCCGCGCCGATCAACCCTGCCAGCACGACGACTTCGCCCTGCCGCACTTGGAAAGACGCATTTTTTAACAAACCGCCGTCGGATAAACCGTCAACCTGAATCGCAATGTCTCCCGGCTTCGCTTCGCGATAAGGGAAGATGCTTTCAATGTTGCGCCCTACCATCATATTGATCAGCGCATTTTCTTCCGTTTCCGGAAGCTCCGCATTCCCCACATGCTTCCCGTCGCGCAGCACGACGGCACGATTGCAAAGTTGATACAACTCTTCCATTTTATGGGATATATAAAGAATCGCCACATTCTTGGCCGTCAGTTCCCGGATTAATTCATACAACTTCTCGCTTTCGCTCCGGGAAAGGGAAGACGTCGGTTCATCCATAATAATCAGCCACGGGTTGCCCAGTGTCGCCTTCACCACTTCAATGAGCTGGCATTGCCCTACCGTCAATTGTCCGATTTTCGTTTCCGGCTTTAGGCCGATGCGAAACTCGTCCAACAGTTTCTTTGTTAATCGTTTCATGCGCTTTCTGCGCAGGAAGCCGGTGACCGTTTCTTCGCGGCCGATGAACAGATTTTCATAGATCGTCAATTCCGGAACAAGGCTGTAATGCTGATGAATAACGCCGATGCCGGCATCTCTCGCCTCCTTCGGATTACGCAGTTCGATCGGCTCGCCGTCCAATTCCAGCGTCCCTTCTTCCGGTGTAATGACGCCGGACAAAATTTTCACCAACGTCGATTTGCCGGCACCGTTCTCGCCGACAAGCGATACCACTTCTCCGGACGATACCTCGAAATTGACTTGCTGCAATGCGCGAACGCCGGAATATAGCTTGCCGATATTGTTCAAGCGCAGCGTATGGTTCTCCCTGCGCGCGCGTTGTCCTTCATCCCCCGCCGCATGGGAGATCGGCTGCAGCCTGTGGATTCTCCCGCCGGATATTCGGAACGACTTCAGCAGATCCGGTTGGTATAAGAGAACGGACAGCAAGATCATTCCGCCGGTTACGATATAGGTAATCTCCTGCGCAATTCCGAAAAAGGACAGGCCTGTTCGGATGATTGTCACTAAGATCGTTCCGAAAAACGTCCCCAGCACGCTGCCCACTCCGCCGCTCAATAGCGTCCCGCCGATGACCACCGCGGTAATGACGTCAAACTCCAGGCCGAATCCGCCTAACGGCTGGGCCGACTGTACCCGCCCGATCAGCAGGATCGCCGCCAAACCGCTGAACCCGCCGGCCATCGCATAGGTGAGAAACTGGATCCGTTTGCCGTTCACCGCCGAGGCGCGGGTCGCTTCGGCATTGCCGCCGACCGCATAAATATAGCGGCCGAGGATCGTACGGTTAAATACGAGCCACCAAACGATCAAGAACAGAATAATCAGAAAGATCGATACAGGCACAGGTCCGACGGTAGCCGAGCCGAGCCAAATCATGACGGGATCGTTGATCTGAATGCTGGAAGCGTTCGACAGGCTGAGCGCCGCCCCGCGGCACATCGCCATCGTCCCGAATGTGGCGATAAACGGGCTAATGTTCAAGCCTGTGACCAAAAAGCCGTTCAATATGCCGACGCCGATTCCAACCGCGATTGTGATCAGAAGGCTAAGAAACGACGGCAGCCCGCTTTGAAGGGCGATTCCGCCGACAATTCCCGCTAAAGCCAGAGATGAACCGACCGACAGGTCGATTCCTCTGGCTAGAATAACAGCGGTCATGGCAAACGCGATTAAAGCCGTGATTGCCATTTGATGCCCCATATTGATGAAATTCCCGAAGGAGATGAAATGGGGCAGCGTACTGCCGAATAATATAAGGAGCAACACACTCGTTCCGATTAACGTAATATTAATTCTGCCGGAACGGTTCCTGAACAGCAGCGCGATTCGATGGACCGAATTGTTCCCGTTCAAACTAGCCTTTGCCGGAGTCATTGGCCGCTAATCCTCTCATCGGGTTGGTTCGGGCCTAATTCTTCGGTGTATCCGGTTGCAATAACGGTCGCCGTCTGCGGAGTAATGTGACGGAATTCCATCCCTTTGCTCTTCAAATTCAACGCCATGTCGTCCGTCATAATAAAGTGGGTCGGCATGAAAAGGTCGGTTGGGAATTTCGAGCCTTTGGCAATGCGCGCTCCTGCCGCAACGTTCCAGTACCCTACGCGCGCGGATCCGGTAAGCACGTCGATAATCATGGAACCGTTCTCAAAAAACGGATGCATCTCGACATCGCCGTCAATTCCTCCGTAAATCAGCTGCTTCCCTTTCGCTTCGGCAGCTGACATCGCCCCAAGCGCAAGCGGATCGGTGATGACCGCAATGCCCTTCAAATCCGGATAGTTGTTCAGCCATGTTTCCGTAATGCGCTGCGCTTGCGCAGGATCGAAGCTAGTCGGCTGCACGCCTACAATTTCAACATCCGGAAATTCTTTCTCAATGACATCTTTAAAGCCTTTCTCCCGCGTATCGGATACGAAATTGCCCGCCGCCCCGGTTAACAAGGCGATTTGCCCTTTGCCGTCCATGGCGGTCGCCATCGCTCTGGCAATCATGCCCATATTCTCGTAATCGGGATATAATGTGTTATGATTTTGTTTGCCCTCTACTTTATTTCCCATTGTAATAACCGGAATGCCGGCTTCTCCCGCTTTGTCGATGACCGGAATCAATCCTTTGGCATCCATCGGATCAATTAAGATCACATCGACTTTTTGTTGAATGAAATTTTCAATAATCGAGATTTGCTTTTCCAACGAGCCGTCGGCGCTTTGCCAGATCGCTTCTACGCCGTAATCTTTAGCGGCCGCATCTCCGCCTTCTTTCATCCGTACGAAAAACGCATTTTTCAAATCGATAACGGCAATTCCTAATTTCGGTTTATTCGACTCGTTCGACGCGGGAGCGGAGCCGCCGCTTCCTTGCGTTGTATTGCCGGAGCCGCTCGATCCGCAAGCCGACAAGACGATAAGGACGATTGCAATCATGATTGAACCTATCATTTTCGTTGTTCTCTTTTTCATTTTTATGTCCCCTCCTGATTTCACAATAACCATCGAATATTCTGAATATTCTGAATATTATTCATACATCACCCCCGATCAAAATGAAGATCGCTTCCTTGGCTTCGCCGAAATGAATTAATCGCTTTCAATTTCTACGATCATTTCGATCTCTACCGGCGTATTGAACGGAAGTTCGTTGCTGGATACCGCGGATCTTGCATGCTTGCCCTTCTCCCCGAATACTTCTTCCAGAAACTCGGAGGCGCCGTTGATGACATACGGTTGATCGGCGAATTCTTCTGCCGAATTGACGAAACCTAACAATTTCACGACTTGTTTGATTTTATCCAGATTGCCGATATGTTGTTTGAGGACGGCTAAACAATTGATGGCGGTTATTCTCGCCGCATCTTGAGCTTGTTCGATCGTTAACTCTTTCCCTACTTTGCCTTCATATTTCAGTACTCCGTCAATCCGGCAGTCTTGTCCGGACGTATAGACGAGCGTTCCTACGGTTTTCGCCGGAACATATTTGAACCGGGGTTTCGGAGCTTCGGGCAGTACGACACCCAACTCCAACAATCTTGCTTCAATGCTTGACATGTTATTCACTCCGTTTCTAAGATGTATCTTCCTTCGTATGCGCTTTCATTGCAAATTTATTTTAATTAATACAAAAAAATTTGTCAATATACCAAAAAAAATTTGTAAATTCTTTTTATATATTTGCCGGCAAAGCCAACCGTTCAAAAGCCATATGCGCTTTCTCGATATGTTTCCAGCTTTCGCGCAGCAAGAACGGGCCATGGCCGGGAAACAATTGATCGACGCGCAGGGCATGCAGTTTCGCGACGGTTTGGGCATATGCCTGGATCGAGCAGTCCCAAATATTTTGCAAACTGATTTTTCCGCCGGAAAAGACGGAATCGCCGGAAAATAAGCGGACCGTACCGCCATCAATCCATAAATAAGAAACATGGCCCCGGGAATGCCCGGGCGTTTCAATGACTTGAAAGACTGCGTCCCCAATGTTCAACTTATCGTTATCGCCTACGGCATCGTCGACCGTGCAAGGCGGAAACCGAAAATGTTCGGGATAGATGCCGGCACGCTTCGCCGGGCCAATGCTGAGCTTGTCCTCGTCGGCGTTCTCAAGCCATGCCTTCGCCTCTTGCGGACATACGACGCGCATCCCGAACGCATCGCGGAAAAACGCCGCTCCCGCGGCGTGGTCTCCGTGAGCGTGAGTCAACAGCAGATGGGATACTTTCTTCATATCGACGCCCGCCGATTCGATGTTGCGGACGATGCGTTCCGGCTCCACCCCCGAACCGGCGTCGATCATAACAAACTCGGTGTGACAATCGATCAAATACATATTGCAATCCAGCGCATGACTCAACATCGTCCCCGTCTCTCCGCTGCCTATGAGCATGATACGGTCTGCAATTCGCATAAGCGCGCTCCCTTCGCCAATCGTTTTAACGTATATTCATGCATATCGTTTTCAAATCGGACATTTCCATAATCGAATACTTTCCGCCTACTCTGCCGAGTCCGCTCGATTTCCCGGCCACTCCGCCGAATGGAATATGGGGCTCCCAATAATTGCTGTTTTCATTAATATTGACAATGCCTGCGCGCAGTTTTTCCGCAAAATACATGGAATCCCTCAGACTGTTCGTATAGACGGCGTTCACTAGCCCCCATTGATTGCGCCCCGCAATATCCAGCGCTTCTTCATGCGAATCGAACGGCATGATCGGCGCGACGGGACCGAAGGTCTCCTCCGCGTTATATAGGCATTCCGGCGTTACATCGGCGACGACGGTCGGTTGAAAATACAATCCGCCGGGAAATTCCTGCGCAACCGCTCCGCCGGTAAGGATATTCGCCCCTCGCTTGCGTCCGTCCTCCGCATGGAGAACGTTTTTCTCCACAACCGGATAATTGTTTAACGGTCCCATCGTTGTAGCCCGCTCGAACGGGTCTCCCAGCTTAATTTGCCGCGCCTGTTCCACCATTTTGCCCACAAACGAATCGTAGACGTCCCGATGCGCTAAAATTCTTTCCGTCGAAGAACAGACCTGGCCGGCATTGGAGAAACAAGCGGCCGCGATCGACTTCGCCGCATAGTCGATATCCGCATCCTTCAATACGATGGTCGGGCCGTTGCCGCCAAGCTCCAGCAGCAACGGTTTGCCCGCTCCCCGGATCGCGATTTGCTTGCCGGTTGCCGAACTGCCCGTAAAACCGATCGCATCGGTTCCAGGATTGGACACAATCTCATCCCCGACAACGTCCCCCCTGCCGGTTACCAAATTGACGACGCCCCTCGGCATCCCCGCTTCCTCGAAGCATTCCATCAGCTTCACGGCGCAGATCGAAGTCGTCGGCGCGGGCACCCAAACGATCGTGTTGCCTGCGGCCAGTCCGGCCGACAAATATTCGGTAGGAATCATAAACGGAAAATTCCATGGCGTGATGACGGCATATACGCCTTTCGGCTGTCTGATGCTAAATACGCGTTTGTTTCTGTCCTCAACCGGTATGACCGGCGTTTCCAGCCATTTGATCTGTTCGGCGGCTTCCAGATAGGTTTTTGCCATGTTAGCGATTTCATAAACAGATTCGGAATAATATGGCTTGCCTTGATCCAATGTCAAAATATACGCAAGCTCATCTTTCCTTTTCTCAATGACGGCGGCGACCCGCTTCAACAGCTCCGACCGCTCCCAAACGGATACGTCCCTGAAGCTTTCCGCGGCCCGCCGAGCCGCATGGATCGCCTTAACCGCGTCGTTTCTCGAACCTTCGGGAATTCTTCCGATCGTTTCTCCGCTTGCGGGACTGTACGTGCTGAAATATTTCCCGCCTTCAGCCTCAACCCACTTGCCGTCAATATACATCAGATAATCTTTTGCCGCCTCATGCCGAATTTCCTGTCCATTCATACAACGCATCCTCCCTCAACGGAAAAAATGATTCATGCGCGAAAACTTTACAGCAAGTTACTTTCTTTCCCTAACCGAATTTCCTCCAAGTAATTGTAAATCGTAAATTTGGACATATCCAGAAACATAGCGACGCGGTCCATGGACCTTTTTACGGTGAATACCCCCTTTTCATCCAAAAATTTCAACACTTTCATCTTGTCTTCCTTCTGCATAAACGGAACGGGCTTGCCTGCCATCGATACGGCGTCTTCCAGCAGCTTCTCGATCACCTCGTTAATGTCGCCGGCGAACGTCTCTTCCACTTTTTTATCCGTCTTGATGAAATCGTTAATCACATTGGATACTAGCATGAAGTCGGTAATATTATAATTTATGCAGATAGAGCCTAGTATTTGCCCGGCTTCGTCGCGCAAATAGATCGAAGAAGATCTTAACACCTTACCGTCTTTGGTCGTCGACATGTAATTCAGGAGATTGCCTTCCTCCGGCGGTTTACGGTACACCTCCAGTCCGAGATTCGTGCTGGAGTCTCCCACCTTTCTCCCCGTAATGTGACCGTTTTCAATTGCCACGATGGATTGTTCGAGTTTGCTCATATCGTGCAATACCACTTCGCAATTCGGACCTAACGCATGTGCGATCGCCTTGATCAACGGCTTTAGCACATCGTAAATATCCTCTAAGTTTTTGATCATTCGAAACCACCTATTTCTCTCTCGGGACGCGTTGCAATATAACATATGAGAATGCATTGTTCCGCGGATTATATTTTATACAAAATAATTGTATTAGATACAAAAAAATTTGTCAATGATTAGCGCTCCGGGATGATTTGCACAAGCGAATAAACGTAAAGAACCTGGGCTTGGTTGATCAAAGCCAGGTTCTTCAGGTACTTGGATCATTCGATTTCCGCTTCAAAAGACAGGTTGGCGGGCTCGTCGGGCAAATCGTCGTAGTCGTCTTGGTTCGTTGTCGGGACGCTGCGGTCGACTTCCTCGAACTGAAACCCGTCAACCCACACATGCCCCTGTCCTGTCAGCAATACGCCGAAACTTATGGCGGCGCTGTTATCCGGCACATCAAGTACAACGCTATAATGGTTCCAATTCGTGTCGCCCTTAATGGGACGCCTATTCATATTGTCGAACTCCAACGCATCCTGCGCTTTGTTGTCGACTCTCATCCATAGTCCGCAAAAGCCGCTAACCCCTTCCGTCTTGACAAAACCGGAAAATTTCATCCGCTTGCCGGCATATTGGTCCGCTTTAAATTGCTGCATCATCGTGCCGAATTCTCCGTTGCCATTCGCCGCGATCGACTTAAGATAGCCTGATGCCCTGCCCTGGTGCACGATTTGGCGATCGACGCCGATTTCATAATGTTGCGGATGACTTCCGGTCAGAAACCAACCTTGTACATTTGCATTAGCCGTTTGCTCCATTATATTGCCTCCTCGTTTATGTTGTTGATGCCCGACGCTTGCGATCGTTTTACGGTATTGGCCGGGCGGCAATCCGTACATTTTTTTGAACGCCCGCGTGAACGCCTCCTGGCTTTCGAACCCGTATTGGAGGGCGATCTCAATAATAGGCTCCTCCGAGTAAAGTAAAAGCTGCGCCGCATGACAGAGGCGACGGGTCCGAATGTAATCGGCGACGGACGTGCCCACTTCCTTGCTGAACAACCGGTGAAAGTGGTACATGGAAAATCCGGCGTAAGAAGCCACCTGCTCCGGATCGATCGGTTCTTCCAAATGATGTTCGATGTAATCGATGCTTCGGCGTATGATCGCTTGAACGTTCATCCCCTGCCCTCCTTTGATATCAGCATAGCAAATCGCGGGATGCGGGTTTTGATATTTTTTGCTGATCTAAAAAAGCGCCCTGACGGTTTCGCATTCGCGAACCGTAGGACGGCTAGTTATTTCTTCCTTGCGTTGCGCATTGCGGCAAGCACCTTGACGCCTTCCCGCTCGCCGCCGGCGAATTCCCGGTACAGATCCGATTCCATCGGAACGAGGGCGACTTTGCCTTCCGTATCGAAATGAAGGCCCCAGCCGAATTTCTTCGGCAGCATCGACGCTCTCATGCAAGCTGTCGGCTTCTGGAAAAATTCGTCTCTTATTTGCGTGCCGCGCTCTTCCAATTCCTCCTGCGGTATCCCCTTATGCCGGACATGCACCTCGTATAGAATATCTTCCTGGGTGTACTCGTAAGGATGGGAGGAAATCAACTCAAACTCGATCCCGGCTTTCGATTTTCCCGATTTTTTGTCCGGCGGCACCGTTCCTTTCGTTGCCGGACAATCCGGGGCGACGGTGATGAATGTATTGTAATAATTCCATTCCATAGTCGGCTTTCGCTCCTTTGTCCATCGATTAGTTCCATTATTGATAAAATTTCGGTTGAAATCAAGCGCGGCGAATCGCTGATTTATGTTACCTTTGTCCGGAAATCTCAAAAACAGTTAGCATACAGACTTTTCCAATAGTATAATATAGTTCAGACGAAGAACGTCCTCATAGCCAATCGGCATAGGGCGTTCTTTTTTTATTGATAAGATGAAGGAGATGAATGTTATGGATTTTGAACAAGCGCATCGCGAATGGATCGACGGTCACCTTGCCGTTAGGAGCGGGGAGCGAAAAGGACGTTTGCTAAGAGGGCATCTGTACGCGGAAAAGCTGCTGCTTCAAAACGTATGGTGGCCGTTGTTCGGGAACTTCGATCATCTGCATCCGGAATATGAGATATACGATTGGAATCGAAAGTCGCAATTCCTCGATTTCGCTTTTCTGCCGCCATTCGGCCGTTTCGGCATTGAATGCGACGGGTTCCAAAGCCATGTGAAAGATATGGATCGGGAGAGCTTCAGCTATTCCTTGAATCGGGAAACCTTTCTTACGGGAATGGGCTGGAAGATGATTCATTTTTCTTTTGACGATGTACAGAAACGTCCCGATGTATGCCGCATGCTGCTGCAATTAGTGGTGGGCCCTTATCTGATCCGCAGCCAATCCGCCGCATCCGTTTCACCGGTCGAGAAGGATGTCATTCGATTGGCATGGAGCTTGGGGAGGCCGATCCGTCCGATGGATGTTAGCCAATATTATGAAGTTAATTTCCGTACGGCGCGGAAATGGCTGCAGGGTCTCGCCGATAAAGGGTTGCTGCACCCGCTCGTTCGCGGCAAGTATGTTCGCAGCTATGAATTGAGCAAGGGATATTTCGAGCAGTTACGGTAAGAGGATTTGGTTTCGCAGTATCTTCGACGCCCGTCCGCCGCCGCGCCTGTTTCGATATGGAGAGGTACATCGCTATGAAACTATGACTGCCTGGTGTTTATGCCAGTTTATGGCTGCATATGACTACCTATCTTGCTGCTTCAAGCCACTTTAGTTGCTTTAAGCCATTTCAAGCTGCTTCAAGCCACACTTTAAGCGCTTTAAGCCATTTTTAGCTGCTTCAAGCCACACTTTAAGCTGCTTTAAGCCATTTTTAGCTGCTTCAAGCCACTGTTAGCCGCTTAAATAGCTGCCCTGTTTTGCCTATGTTGTACTTTGTACAGCATAGCGAGGTCAAACTGCGGACAAGCCGTTGCTATGTTGTATTCTGTACAGCATAATGGAGTGAAAATGGCTTCTTCGTGTGAAAAACCGACAATATTGTTGTATATTTTACAACATAGAGCGGTTTTGATAAAACACGGTAAAAAAAGATTGAACTACATGATGATTCAATGATTGTAACCCGCTTGATATCAAAGAGAAATACTGCCAACCTTATCATTTGCTTGAATGTTGTAAGATTGAAGTGTCATTCCAAAATTAAAGAAGCTGGAAAGGAGATTGCGTATGAACCAAGAAAAGACGCTCAAAGATTTTCTGGAGGATAATAAGGGAGGGCCTATTGACGCCATCGCCGAATTTATGAAGAATCATATCGGCAAGCATTGGCAATCCGTACTTCTAGACGAGCGGGAGAAGCTGGAGAAGGCTTATCTCGAGGCGGGCGATGCGGCGTACGGAACGTATTTGAACCTGCTGCTGCTGCCTATTCATAGGCAGTTTAAGGAAGCCGGTTTGCGTCCCGAGCCCCGGCTGCCGGGAGACTTTGACTTTTCAAGGGAATGGGGCAACGAGGAAGAGAACAATCAGCAGCGTTGGATGTGGAGTACGATATACGGTTCGGACGAGGAACCGTTAGGCACGATCGTGACGATTACGCATCACGACCATACCCGGTTTCGCATCCCTCGCCAGCCTGGAATTATCGCCTTAAACGAGACGAGGAAGGACGATGTCGTCGAGGCGCTGTCGCTTCTGTCGCCGGACTTTAAGCAAGCGCTCGAATTCACGATAGAATACGAGCTATATTTGCGAAGCCAGCAAAACGAGGATGGAACTGGAGCCGTATAAACGCGCTTTCCGGCGTATAACGAGACAGGACGGGGCTATATGCCCCGTCCGTTCCCTTTGTTTAGTTACCCGCCTCCATGCATCTTTGCAGCGTTTCTCTTATCGATGCCCGAACATCGTCCGGCCGGTATTGCAGAATCGGCATCGTATCGTCCGGATTGAGATAAGCGTCCCGGTTTTGAATCTCTGCCGTATATCCCAAGTGAATGCCGTGCTCCTTGCCCGCCTGCCGATCGTAGGCATCGTATTGTTCCATGACCGGTTTCATTTGTTCAAGCGGAACAACCGTAATTTTCGTCTCGGTTTGGCCCAGCATATCGGCGATCATTTGCATAAATTCGCTATGCTTCATATTCGTATCGCAGATCGCATAGCCGGTCCGGTGCGTTCCGTGCTCAATCGCCCCTACGGCAGCCTCCGCCACCTGTCTGGCCGTAACCATCGCCGTACCGCCTCCAAGCACGGGCACCGTGTCTTTGCCCCGCACTTGATCGACGAACATCGTCCATAACGGCGTCCGTCCCGGCATAACGCCGAAAATGTATGGCAGACGAAGCGTCATGACGTCCATGGCCCCCTCCCCTTCCATATAGGCGACTTCTTCTTGGAGCAGCCGCGTACGGGGATAAGCGTTATCCCGCTTCAAATCGAGGTCGGTCCACACTTCGGCGAAATGGGCGAAATACGAACCGAACAGCACGAACTTTTTCACGCCCGCTTGCTTGGCAAGCCGCGCCATCCGCTGTGTCGGCAGCACGTTCGCTTCATAGAAAAATTTCAACGCAGGCGCTTGAGGCACGATCCGCTCGTCCGCTCCGGCCGCGTAGACGAAAGCGTACTTTCCTTGCAGCATCCGCATAATTTCTTCATCGCTCATGCGATTCATGTCTCCGAGCGTGCAATTCACTTCCGTGGGAAGCAAATCTTCGGCCGGCATCGGCGGCAACGCTACCGTCGATACGGCGTAACCCCGCTTCAGCAATTCTTTCGTCGTATAATATCCTAAAAAGCCTGTTCCGCCTAATACGAACACTTCTTTCATGTTCTCCCCACTCCTTCACCGCTTCTAGGATGCGTTTCTTATACTCTCTATCTGCTTCCATTGTAACCTTTGGGCAGGGCAAGATATGTGATTTAAATCACAAATCATGGCCTGCCCATGTCCCTACGAATAGTTACTGTCCTTAATAATGAACAGGATTAAGAACGGACGAAAGGCTGAATGCCGCAGGTCATATGATACCTGAAGCGCAAGCCCTTCGCCCGTTATCGCGAATCGTGCCGGCTATGATTCCGGATCATCCTGTACGAAATTCAAGACGCTTTCGTCCATCGTTTCGACCGTCCCTAGATCGGGTTGGTCAGTGAGCGTAATGACTGGCCCGTTCGAACAGCCATGCAGCTCGAACAGCACGATTTCGTTGCGCCCCTTCCGCAGCAGCGGACCCGGGACATATAAAGCCCGCTGCGGTCCGGCCTCCCAATACCGGCCGAGAAGAAAGCCGTTCACCCATGCGACGCCCTTCTTCCAGCCGTCGAATCGCAAGAACGTGTCGCCGATCCGGTCCGCTTCGAAATAGCCGCGGTACAATGCGGGTACCTCCTTGTTCCCATCGCCGCCCGCATGCTCCTCATAACGAATGGAAGCCAACGCCTCCGCTTCAAACGGCAGCGTCCGAACCGTCCAATGATATTGGAACTGGTTGTCGATGCGCACCCCTTCCGTGATGCCTTTCGGATCGCGCAGCAGCGGCCCGTAATTGACCCGGCCCATATTTTCGACCAGAATATCGAGCTTCGCTCCCTCTGCAGGCACGGAAATGTCCAATGGCTGCGGATTCCAGCGCTCTATGACCCCGAGCAGCTTCCCGTCCAGAAACACTTGCGCCCGGTCGCGAACGTCCTGGATATACAGCTTCTGTCCGGAGCGCGGCCCCTTGACCCAGGTTGAATACAGGATAAACCCATAGGCCTGCCCGAACTTCTCCATCGGCTGAATCGCAACCCGTTCTTCCGGCTTGGACAACCGTTCCAGTTGCCCGAACAGATCCGCCCGCTCAGCCAGCGTAACGTTTCCGTACGAAAGCTTGGGCACCGGTTCCGGCAGCGGGCAGCCGGGCTCGAAACCGTGCTTGGCCAGAACGCGCCGGACCGCTTCGTATTTGGGCGTAACATCGCCCCACTCCGTCAGCGGCGCATCGTAATCGTAGCTGGTCACCGTCGGCTCGTACGTCCGAATATGATTGGCGCCGCTATAGAAGCCGAAGTTCGTTCCGCCGTGGAACATATACATGTTGATCGAAGCGCCGCTCTCCAGCATTTCGTCCAATACGTTCGCCACATCGTCGGCGTCGCGGACGTGATGCGGCTCCATCCAATGGTCGAACCAGCCGTTCCAATATTCCATCACCATAAGCGGTTCCGTCTGCCGATGTTCCCGGAATTTACCGAACGATTCGGCCACGCGCGAACCGAAATTGACCGTGGCGTGCACATCTTCGATCGTGCCGCCCAGCAGCATTTCGTCCGTAGGTCCGTCCGAAGTAAAGAGCAGCACATCGATTCCTCTCCGTACCAGCCCGTCGCGCAAATATTCCAAATACGCCGTATCGTTGCCGTAACTGCCGTATTCATTCTCCACCTGAACGGCGATTATCGGCCCCCCGTTCGTCGAAAGCAGCGGAACAAGGAGCGGAATCAAACGGTCGTAGTAACGGTCCACCTTCTCCAGATAAGCCCGGTCGAAGCAGCGGAGCTGCATGTCGGTGTCTTGCAAAAGCCAGGCCGGCAATCCCCCGAACTCCCACTCCGCGCAGATGAACGGGCTCGGTCTGACAATCACGTGCAGACCCAGCCGGCCCGCCAACTCGATAAATCGGACCACATCCGCTATCCCTTCGAAACGGAATTCGCCTTCTTTCGGCTCATGCACGTTCCAGGCAATGTATGTTTCCACCGTGTTGAACCCGCATGCCATCAATTTTCGCAAACGATCCTCCCAATACTCCGGAACGACCCGGAAGTAGTGAATGGCGCCAGATACAATGCGGAACGGCTCCCCATCCAATAGATATTGTTCTTCTTGCCACGTTAACCGGCTCACTTCATAATCCTCTCCCTTATTGCAAAGAGAGCTTTGAGACGGCCGCAGCCGGATTCCTCAAAGCTCAATGCATTCAGTACTTTTTTATTTAATGGTTCCTTTTTCGTTTATAATTTTCGTCGCTTCATCGACCATCCATTTCTGCACTTCGTCGATCGGCTCGTTGCTCAGCATAAATTTGCTGAATCCGTCGTTAATCACCTTCGTCAACTCCGGCGAAGCCGTCGTCATGACAGGGGAAGCGTCCAAGAATTGAATCTCATTGCTGGCTACCGAATATCTCAAGGATTCTACGTCGTACCATTCTTCCTTGCCGGCGATCAAGCGGTCGAGAATCGCGTCGTTGTT
Organism: Paenibacillus sp. CECT 9249; assembly: GCF_918697855.1. NCBI lineage: Bacteria > Bacillati > Bacillota > Bacilli > Caryophanales > Paenibacillaceae > Paenibacillus > Paenibacillus sp. CECT 9249. Next base: position 160,541 of record NZ_CAKKLI010000005.1, read on the forward strand.
CGCTTTCTTCCAGCCCGAGAATTCGGCTCTCGCCGTCGAATCTGCCGTCGTCATAAATCTCATCAATTCGAACGCGGCGTCTTTATGTTTGGAAGTCGCGCCCATCGCCACTTGGGAACCGCTGGTGAAATATTTGCCGCCCTCGTATTCTTTAGGCTCGGCCCCTTGCGGCGGCAACGGAACCGGAGCGAACGCCGTTTTGAACTGGTGCGGATATTGCTCCTGATTGCCCGCATCCGGAATCGTAAAGTTACCGGTGAGAATCATTGCCGCTTCTTCGTTGAAAAACTCCGTCCGGTAATTCAGCTTGGCGGCAAGCACGTCCGCATACGGCTTCGCGGTTTTGTCTACTTCCTCCATGTCTTTGCGCAATTGGAAGAAGTACTTGTATGTCGGGTCCGCCAAAATCGTCGTCCCGTCGCTGTAAAGGAAAGGATCCCTCATGACCGTTTGCGCCGGCGCGTTCATGTACAACTCCCAAGTGTGGAAATACGTGCCGTAACGCTTGTCCACCCCTTCGCCTTTGGTCAACTTCTTGGCGTAATCGCGGAAATCGTCCCATGTCCAGCCGTAGGTAGGCACCGGCAGCCCCGCTTCGTCCAGCGCGTCTTTGTTCAGCATGACGTAATTGACGCTTTTCGTGTACTGCATGCCGTAATATTTGTCGTCGATTTTTGGATTGACGTAATATTCGTCTTCCGGCACCAAGCCGTTTTTCTCATAGAACTCGTTCAATGGAGCGAGCGCGCCCCGGCTTCCCCGCAGGAGGACGTCGTTAAGACTAGGCAGTTGCACCACGTCGACCGCTTCGCCGGAAGAAATGAGAAAATCAAGCTTTTTCAACATTTCTACGGAATCGCCGGGAACGAGCACAACATGCTCGACCTTGATATTCGGATTCGCCTGCATGAACTCTTCCAGCATAGCGTCGGTGCTGACCGACTGCGCCTCGTTATCCCAGTTGTAATACTTGATAGTCACTTGTTCCTGTTTCCCTCCGCCATCGGATGAGGAACCGCCGCTTGCCTCCGGCTCGGAACCGGATTTGCCGCAAGCGCTCAACAACAATATAAGCACCAGCGACAGACTAAGCAATAATGAAATTCTTCGTTTGCTTTTTTGATTCATTTTGCTTCAACCCCCGTTATGATAAATGGTTCGAATTCCTTTCAACATCAGTATAAACACGGGCTCACGCGGTCAAGTGCAAAATTTTGAGGTCCTAGGCAGACGATTTTGACCTTTTCCGCCGAACTAACCTTTCACTCCGCCGAGCGCAATCCCGTTAATCACCTGTCTTTGCATCGTAATAAAGACGATCACCAGCGGAACGATCGCCGACAACGCTGCCATCATCATAATAGCATAATTGTTCGTATAATCGTCGCGGAACAATGTCATTCCGAGCGGAATCGTGTACAGCTTCTTGCTAAGCAGAAAAATAAGCGGATTCTGGTAATCGTTCCAGGTCCAAATAAATTTAATGATCGCCACCGTAGCTAGCACCGGCTTGCACAGCGGGAGCATGATGGACGCGAACGTGCGGATGTGCCCCGCTCCGTCAATCTTCGCCGCTTCGATAAATTCGTCGCTGATGCCCGCCATAAATTGGCGCAGCAGAAAGGTGAAATAGATGGAGAACATGCTCATCAGAATCAGCGCGGCATGCGTATCGTAAAGGCCGAACCAGCGAATTAACAGGAACCGCGGAATCAGCGTCGCCTGATCCGGTATAATCATAAACGATATGAGGGCCAGAAACACCAGATTTCTTCCCCGGAACCGCAGTTTGGTCAAGGCGTAAGCCGACATCGACGAAATAATCAAGGCAATGATCGTCGTAATGACCGCCACTTTCAGCGAGTTGCCGTAAAAGTGATAGAATGGCACTTTCCCCATCCAGACGGTTTTGAAGTTGTATAACACGTTGATCTTCTCGGGAATCCATTGGATCGGGAAGCGCATCACGTCTTTTTCAAACTTGAAGGCCGCCGACACCATCCAAATTAACGGAATCAGGAAGATGACGGATACCCCTGCCATAACGACGGTCGTAACGATTTTTGCAAAATTTTTGCGAATAAGCAGCAAGACGATCCCTCCTCAAATAAAATGCGTGTTCAACCGCTTATAGCGTATCCTCTTGTCTCATCTTCCAGGTGAGCGCCGTCACAAGTCCGATAATCGCGAACAACAGCCAGGAAATCGCGGACGCGTAACCCATGTTGTAAAATTGGAAGCCTTCCTCGTATATGCGGTAAACAAGCACGGTCGAGGAATTGTTCGGGCCGCCTTCGGTCAGGAACGAAATAATGTCAAACACTTTGAACGATCCGATCAACATGGTAATAAACAGGAAAAACGTCGTCGGACGCAGCAAAGGCACGGTAATTTTGAAAAATTTCTGCAATCCGGTCGCTCCGTCGATCTCCGCTGCCTCGTACAATTCATCCGATATATTCGTCAGTCCCGCCAAATAAATAATGATCGTATACCCGAGCCCCGCCCAGGAGCTGATAATCGCAATGGCGATCAGCGACGTCTTCGGATCGGCCAGCCATTTCGGCGGATTGGAAATGCCAATGTCTAACAGAAACTGGTTGATCGGACCGAGGGAAGGATGGAACAAGGCGCTCCATACGGCAGCTACCGCAATAATGGACGAAATATAAGGGATGAAAAACGCCACCTTGAAATAATCCTTCAAATACACTTTGCTTTGGATCAGCACGGCCAGCACCAGGGCGATGGCGATCGGCACCGGGACCGTAAGAACGGTGTAAAGCAAATTATTTTTCAACGCTTGCAAGATGGTCGGGTCCTGAAACATGCGAATATAGTTGTCGAGCCCGATAAATTTGATCCCTTTCACTCCCGACAACAGATCCCAGGAGGAGAGGCTCAAGTACAGCGAGAAACCAAGCGCAAATACGTTGAGCAGCAACATGCCAACGATCTCCGGCACAAGAAAGAGCCAACCGACCAGCGCTTCCTTACGCTGCGGAGTCCAGAATTTCCGGGGTTTGGGAAAACTTTCGGGCGTCGTTTGTTTAGCAACATCCACGTCGTATCACCTCAACATTTTGTTCGTTGCCACTAATCATAAACAATCGCCCCCCCGGCTCGAAGGATGGATTCTGACCAGCTATGTGAAAGATTTTGACTTTTTATTTGCGGAAAAAGAAAACAACCTGTCCATTCGCTTCCCTGGACAGGTCGTTGGCCGGCGTTCGGCTTATTTGGCGTATCTGCTTGCGGCGTGCCGCGTTTTATACTCGCTGGGCGTCATGCCCGTATATTTCTTGAATACTTTCGAAAAATAGGTTCGGTCCGAGTATCCGAGGCCCATCGCCAGCGATTCGAGGGTCTGGCTCGACGTCGTCAACATTTTCGCGGCAATCTTCATCTTGTATTGGTGGACGTAATCCGTGAAATTGACGCCGGTCATTCGCTTGAAATAGCGCGAGAAATAACTCGGATTCAGAAATAAATACCGGGCCATATCGATAGAGGTAATATTCTCCGATAAATGCCTGTCGATAAATTGCTGAATGACCTGGAGCTTCGGTTCCCGCACCGCCTGGCTTGCGCCTTGCCTTGCTTGCGCGATTTGCGCCAGCTTATTCGCCGCCAGTTCCGTTACATCCCGCAATGTTCTCGCGGAAGCGAGATAGACATAGAATTCCTCGTCCGAGTTCCGGCCGGCGAACATCATTTCCATGCTGCGCAGCAGGAACGATACGTCTCTAACAAGTTCGCCCGGCTCGATTCTTTGCTCCTGCGCCGCTTGGCCGATATCGGTTGCAACGCGCCGAATGGCGTCCGCGTCGTTATGCAGCATGGCCCGTTCCAGCTCGGATTTATACGAATCGAGGAAGCCTTGAGGAGACGGCAGGAACAGATGCTGCGCATAGCGCCCGAGATCCAGGACAGCCAGTTCGTCGCTCTCGTAGAACTCGTGTTTGCGCTGAATGATCTGATGGTACACAGGCCCGATCGACTGCAGCGTCATTTTGTCCGTTACGGCGGCGACGCTCAACTGCACTCTAATGAATTGGGAGCATCGCCATTGCAAATCCTGCAAATAATTGCGGAAATGTTCATTCGCGTTACTCGCCAAATTCAGCCGATAATTATATAAAATGGCGAGATGTTCTTGTTCCATGAACGGCGTAATGCCCTCGTAGGATTCGGATAACTCGACGGCAATATTGTAGATTGCGTATAAAATGAGCGAAAAATCGCTGCGGTCATATAATTGTTCGTAAGACGAATACTGGAGAGTGACAATTCCCAGCATAAACCAAGGATAGCCCCAGGAGATGCCCAGTTGAGCCGCATACCCGAGCGTCGTCTCGGGGTGTACGCCGTCGATGACGCGTTGAAACAGGCCTTGTTTGAATAGTTCGCTGTTATAATTGGATACCTCGTGATCCATTCTCGTCGCTTTCGCCTTCAGCAGACGGATCGATTTGCGCAAGCTTTGCTCCAACTGCTCCGCCGTTAACTGATCCTTGAGCAGGTAATCGTCCGCATTCAATCTTACCGCACTCTGGGCGTAATGGAAATCCTCGTGGCAAGTAAGAAAGATGACGCGGATTTGGGGCTGTATCTTGGCGAACTCGGCGGCAAGCTCCAACCCGTTGGTCTGCGGCAAGCCGATGTCGGTAATGACAATGTCCGGCGCCGTTTCTTTGAACATATGCAGCGCCTTGGCGCTCGAATACGTCGTGCCGACGATGTGGAGGTTGAGCGATTCCCAATCGATCATTTGCCGCAGCACTTTCAGCATAGGCACATCGTCGTCGATTAACATGACTTTATGCATCATTGTTTCGTCCCTCCCGACAAGAACACGTTTCGATCTTCCACAGGAAGATAAAGGACAGCGCTGGTCCCTCCAAGCGCATTTTGGCAAAGCGTCAAAGAGGCGGACGGACCGAATGTCAGTCTCAGCCTTTGGATAACGTTAATCAGACCTACTCTTTTATAGGAAGAATACTGCTCCGCACCATCGGACGACAGGCGGCGGTTCAGTTCCGTTCTAAGCTCTTCCTCCATACCGCAGCCGTTATCCTCGATTTCAATGGTTATGCCGTGGGGCCCGCTTGCGGCGCGCACCGCAATGCCGGCGTCGGGCTTGTCCACCAGCCCGTGTACGATGGCGTTCTCAATAAGCGGCTGCAGAACCAATTTGGGGATGACCGTCTGTTCCAATCCCGGCTCCAGGTCAATCGTCAGTTCCAGCGGAATTTCGTTGCGAATCTTCATAATATCGACATAATGCCCGAGCAGCTTGCATTCTTCCTGCAAGGTGGCCGGTTCGTTGACCTTGAGATACGCCCGCAGCAAGCTCATGAGCGAGTCGATGATGCCGCTGTGCAGCCGATCCTGCTGCAAGATCAGGCTGCATTTGATCGAATTGAGCGTATTGATCAGGAAGTGGGGCCGGATTTGCATGAACAACGCCTCGAGCTCCATCACCCTCTTCTGTTCCTGTTCCTGCTCGATATCGTGAATTAATCCTTGGAGTTGATCCAGCATCGTATTCAATGTCTGCCCCAACTCGGCGATGTCGTCCTTGCCTTTCACTTCCAGCCTTGCGTCGAGATTGCCCGTTCCGAATTGGCGGACGACGCGCTGCAGCTTTTGGATAGGCCGGTGCAGTCTTCTGGCGATGAACATTGACGATATGGAAAATATGATAAAAAATAAGGAAACCCCCGCAATACCGGTATAGAACGTTCTTGAGATTTGGCCCGTGAACGCTTCCTGAGACGCTTCGTATACGAGCGTCCAGTTCGTTTTGTCCAGCGTGACTTCGGAGCGGAGTTTCGGGCTTTGGGCCGCCGATTCATGCGGCGAAAGCCCGGCGTTGCCGGCAATCCGCTGCCCTTCCGCGTCGAACAAGGCTACCTTCCCGAACTCCACCGGCTTCAGCAACCCTTCAAAATAAGATTCGGATATGCCGATAAGGAGCACGGAAAGATACTTCCCTTCGCTGCTGTCACGGATGACTCTGGCGATATAATAACTGCTCTTCTTCGTCGTACGATCGGTGGCCATGCCCAGCCATTGCAGCGTCTCCGGCCGGTTCAAATCCACTTTGCTCAGCAACATGTCCAGATTCTGCGTGACGGGCGTCAACTCTTCCGTACTGGAAGAAATAATAAACCGCTCCCGGTTTACCAGATACATGCGAATATTATTGTTCAACGGTTTGGATGTGATTAGGGAGAAGATTTCCTTAATCTGCGTAAAATTCGTGTAATCGTCATAAGAACGAATGCGGCCCGTATCCGCAAAGCTCTTCAAATATTTCCTGAAGCTCGTATCGTTGACAATAAAGTGCGAGGCAAACGAAACATCGTCAATCGTTTTACCTATTTCATCGATCATCACATTGAGAAAGTTATCGTTAGTTAATTGCAGCTTCTCTACCATCGTTTCTTTAATCAGGCCAAAAGAAATGACCGATACGGCAATAATAGGCAAAAAAATGAAGAGAAGGAACGACAACTGCATTCTACGATAATAGGTCATCTTGAACATGTACTCGCGCCTCTTTCATGATACTTTACTTTTATTGTATCAGGACGGCGGATTGCCCGCATTTCCTTTTTATGCACATTTACTTTACAACCGTCGCCCTTTTCCTTCCCTCCGAGACGGTTACAAGGACGACTTCGCCGAATATTTGCACGCCCTCGACAACAACCGAATCGATATGCCTGGAAGGCGTTTGATGGCATACGACGACAATATGTTCCTCATCCGATCCCGGCATGCGAATCTTGCACGCTTCCGCGTACGCGTCGTCCGCCGGCTCGCCGGTATATCGGGTTACCGGAACTTTCTCCACTTCGGGAAATCCCGTCTCGCCGGGACGCTGCGGATACAGCACCTGCATGATCGAAACAGGGCCTGTTCCTGTGCGCGAGTAGCTTGCATACCGGTTCGGTTCCGTCCGGTTATATTCGTACGAGACGACTCCTTCGCCAATATCCGCTTGCAGCTCTTGGCTTGGGACCGGAATGACGCATAGATTCGCTCCGCTCGCGTGTTCGGTTTGGCATATTTGCGTCTCAGGGTCTATACGAACCGAGCCGGGCGCAAAATGGAAGTATTGCGTATACGTATGCTCTCCTTTGGCGGCAAAACTGTCGATCAACACCCAATAATGGGGCTTCACGAACAGAATTCTTCGGAGCGGATATACCGGGTCGTCCAGATGCCGGTAACCGTCGTGGCTCGCCTCGGCGTAATCGAAGCCGGGCGTGGAAATCCATCTTCTTCCTGCCGGCTTGGCGATTCGCCCGAATTGCCATGTGTCGACGATTTCCGTAAAGTCGATTCCGTCGACGACGGTCGTATTATGCGCGCCGCACCGTTTCAACTCCCGGCGCAGCGGGGTATGGTCGCTATAGCTGTACCGGCCCAGATCGGTAAGCAAATCCCGGCCGTATGCATGAATATCGATATGCAGCATATCGGCATGTCCATGTCCGCCGCCGAGATGGCCGCAGTGGAAGTGGAGGTATGCGTCTTGTTCGCTCCACCCCGAACGCATTACGTAGTTGCCGGAATATTCGAACGGATACGACGTTTGCGAAGGCGTCCGTGCAGGCATACTTTCGTAAATCCGAATGCCTTCCGTTCCAAACTGCCAGGCATTGTCGAAATCGACCTCGTCGTTTCCTCCGAAACGGAACGCCGAATCCCGGAAGAAAATCGCCGCAGCCGTCAGGATCGATCTGACATCGCTATTGTCGCTGTCTCCCAACATCGGCTGCCTATGGTTGGGCTTGGCCCAATAGAGCGAAGCTTCGCACATGCGCCGCACCGTCTCCGTTACGGCCGGATCGGCTTCAATCCCGTTGTTGCGGGCTGCCAGGAGAACGTCCAGATAGCAGAGAAGCACTTCGTGATGATACGTTGGCGATTGCTCCCAATGAACGCCATCCTCCATCACTTGGACGAGCGCCGTTTCCCGGAGCCTGTCCATGCTCAGCCTCCGCCACTGCGCCGCTTCCGCGAACTCCGGGACGAACAAGGAGAGCTCGAATAATCCGCTGTTCTCCAGCACGCCCCAATTGCTGATCCGCTTCCAGCCCGAATAGGCGGCAGCGATATATTGCGCATGTTCGTGCAGCGACAGCAGCATTCGGGCCGCAAGCCGCGGCGTCATGTGCGGACTGTCTTTCACATACCGGAACGCCTTGATCCAATTGGAGCAGCGCAGCCCCGCTTCGATCGAGCGCCATGTCTTCGTCTCGTTCGTCGGCGCGGCGGGAACGGGATTGCGGTCGATCCAATGCTCGAGCTGGCGGCAGAACGTTTCGGCGTAGCGCTCGTCGCCCGTCAATGCATACGCTTGTCCGAGCGCGATCCAATAGCGGTGCCGGTTGAGCATATAAGCCCATTCGACGTCCTGAAAGGGAACATGTTCCCAATCGATCGAGCCGTCGAAGGAAACCGGAATATGGGTGCGCTCCATATCCCATGGAAAACGGAAAACGAACGTTTGCCGCACGACTTCGTCGGCCGTTCGCATCACTTCGTCCAACTCGCTTGTACAGCGCTGTTTCACATAGGCGGCAATCTCCGCCTTGTCCTCGTCGCGAATAGAGAATGTCGGCGACGTTCTGTTCGCCATATGCCGATGCAGCGCCTCATAGGCGTCGTCGTAACGCTCCGACCGAACCGCTTCCTTCGCCCGTTCCAGCCCCGGAGCGTCCAGGTCGAGCAAGGCAAACAGGCCGAATTCGCGGCCGGCCTCGTGTCTAGCGTTCATACCAGTATCCTCCGATTCCCCGTTCCAACCGCATCAGCGACTCCAAATAGAAGTAATCGCCCCAGATCATGAAATCGTCCGGCGACAGATCGCCGCGAACATGATAGGAACCTCGCTTGAGCAGCCCTTCCGCTTCCTCCCCGATCGTCGCATAATGCTGCACCAGCGATGTCATTGACTTGACGAGCCATTCCTGATAATAAGCCCGCTCGGGATCACACTCGTCCAATTGCGCGATCAGTTCCTGCAATCCCGCGGCCGCAATTGCGGATGCCGAACTGTCGCGATAAGTATCGGGCGTTACGGGAACGTTGAAATCCCAATAAGCGACATGGTCTTCCGGCAAACGCTCGAAAAAATATTTTGCCATACGTTTGGCTGTTTCCAGGTAGAGCGGATCTTTCGTATATCGGTACGATAATGCGAAGCCGTATATGCCCCATGCTTGGCCGCGCGTCCAGGTCGAGCCGTTCGTATAGCCTTGATGCGTCGCACCGCCGATCGGTTCTCCCGTTTCCTGATGGAAGAAGAAGGTATGGTAAGAACTGTCGTCTCCTCTTACGAGGTAGCGCCGGCTTTTGTCCGCCTGGATCGCCGCAGCTTCCTTATAGGTTGGATTGCCGGTCTGCTCGCTCGCCCAATACAGCAGCGGCAAGTTCAACAGGCAATCGATAATGATGCGCCCGCCTTCCTTCGGGTCGTTCGCCGGCCCCCACGCTTGAATGTAGCGGCCCGGCTCGCGCCAGCGCTTCATCAGCGTATCGGCGGCTTGCAGCGTCAACTGCCGCGCTGCCTCGTCCTTCTCCACAATCCACTTCGCTTTCGCCGACAGGGAATACAGGAATCCGATGTCGTGATGATCGAGCACGACGCCGGCGTCCAGCCGTTCGCGAAAGCTCTCAACCGTCCGCGAAGCGGCCGCCCGAAAGCGTTCGTCGCGCGTATATTCGTAGCAAAGCCACAGCATGCCGGACCAAAATCCGTTGGTCCAATCGTTATTATCGATTTGCTGGTACTTGCCGTTCCGGCTGACATGGGGGAAGCGATCCCCGAATCGGTCTATATTTTGTAACGTCTTGGCAACAGCGTCGTCAATCGCGTTTTTCCACACAATAGCAAGCTCCCTTCGCATTGTTAACATTGCTTACTATTAATATAGTGAAAAAACGGTCTCCTAAAGGGGTCAAATTTTAGCTGGGATGTGCAAAATTTTGACTTTATTTGCGGGAAAATGAGGGAGAGCATTTGGTTCTGACTTGCCTTCGGGGAAGCGCGGCGGAGTTATGTATGACGGCATGTCCTTTGAATTTCCTTTTGTCGGTATCCCTCTTGTTCAGGCAAAGATTCGTACCGGAATCGGGGGCAAGACCGACGAAATCCGGAGCGGGAAATCGTTGTGGAACAAAAGGTCCTTTGATGCGAAAGAACCCGGTTTTCTGAACGAATGGGATGTCGACCAAAGGAGAGGGAAAAACATTAGTGCGGAAATAAGGACTGTGCAAGATGTACGCTAAGCCGGCGTTCATTCATTGCACAGCCCTCCTATTCATAGGACAGGCCTACAGGCTAGGATCTTTCATTCAGAGATCTGCAATTGTGCATCTTTTTACCCGTTTCGATCGGATGCTAAGGCAAAGCCTGTGAAAATGCATCTCTCTTCGATGGAAATGGGATGGTTTGATGCGGAACTCCTGCATAATCGAAGACTTTTTCCCTCTTTTCCTGTTTCGATGGGGAATTACCTGCATTTTGAGTCAACTTCATAATTTGCTACCGTTGATGTAACTTGCTTTTATTGCGCATTTGGCGCTAACGAAACTGGCAATCCTTACTGGGCTCAAAATGAAGACGTTCCCATCCTAACGAAAGTACGCATCGTTATTCATTGAAAATCGGCGGTTTTACGGCCATTTTCCCCTCATTAGCGTGTTTCAGTTTCGTTACACGACCAACAAGGTGATTTACAAGGCTATTAGCGTGTTTACGTTTCGTTAGACCGCTCGATGGGTCGTCAGCCGCCAACGGCATATTTGTCGCGGTCAGTTGCGGGTCAATCACGCATGACAATCCACACGAACCTGAGTCCGCAGCCTTTTCGATGCAACGCCGGTGGCATATTCGTCAAACCCGCCTGCAACTATCTCCACAAAATACCGCTAACATTCAATTTTTACTCCAAGAGCGCAAAACAACTCCAGTGATTTACCGTTAAAAAGACGCTTAGGACGAATCGGGACGTACCTTTCAATTTAACTCTATCCGATACGTCGCCCCGGGCGGAATAAAAAAGCGATGAAGGTCTTCGACCGTTTCCACCGAAACCGCCTTGCCATCCGGTCCGTACGCCTCTATCGGCTCCGCGCTGCGGACCGCTATCGCTCCCCCGGCCTCGGTTCGAACGTCGGCTTGCCGCAGTCGTCCATTCGCCCATTCGATATCGAATACATATCCTCCGCGAGCCCGAAGACCTTTCACCCGGCCTGAGGGCCATGCGGGAGGGAGCGCCGGCAGCAAGCGAATTTCGCCCCTGTGCGATTGCAGCAGCATTTCTTGGATCGCGGCCGCGCCTCCGAAGTTGGCATCGATCTGAAACGGCGGATGATCGCCGAATAGATTCGGGTGCACAGCTTTGCGCAGCAAGTCGCGAATGCTGGCATGGGCGTGTTGCCCGTCCTCCAGCCTTGCCCAGAAATTCGCAATCCAAGCCTGGCTCCAGCCGGTATGGCCCCCTCCATTCTCCAGCCTGCGCTCCAGCGTACGTCGGGCGGCGGTCCCCAATTCGGGCATCGTGCTAGGATCAATTTGTTCTCCGGGGTACAGAGCGAACAAATGCGAGATGTGGCGATGACCGGGCTCGGCTTCCTCGTAATCGACGGACCATTCCATGATCTGGCCGTGCCGTCCGATTTCGGGCCGGGGAAGCCGGTCTCGGGCGGCCGACCACTCCTCCCGAAGCGGCCGGTCCAGATTGAGACGCTCCGCCGCCTCCATGCAGGCGCCAAATAAAGCGAACGCAATTTGCGAATCCATCGAGGGACCGATGCAGAGCGCTCCGACCTCCCCTGCCTCCGTAATATAACGGTTCTCGGGCGAAAGCGAAGGCGCGGTTGCCAGCCATCCCCTCTCATCTTCGATCAAAAAATCCAGCAAGAAGAGCGCCGCCTCTTTCAGCACCGGGTACGCCCGATCGCGCAGAAACGCTTCGGAACCGTTATACCGGTAATGTTCCCAGAGGTGAAGGACCAGCCAGGCGCCGCCCGTCGGCCAGAAAGCGGCGGGCGTCCAGGCGGTGAATATGCCGCTTTCCGCCCACAGATTCGTTACGGAATGAACAGCGAAGCCTCTGGCCCCGTATAATTGGCGGGCCGTTTCGCGGCCGGTCGCAACGAGCCGGTCGATCAGGTCGAACAGCGGTTCGTGGCATTCCGGCAGATGCCCTCCCTCCGCGATCCAATAGTTCATCTGCAGATTGATATTAAGATGGAAATCCGATTCCCACGGCGGGGTGAAGCTCTCGTTCCATATCCCCTGCAGATTGGCCGGCAGGCTTCCGGGACGCGAACTGGCGATGAGCAAATAGCGTCCGTACTGGTAAAACAGCGCTTCAAGCCCGTTATCCGCCAAGCCCTCCCGATATCTTAGCAGCCGTTCCGAAGTCGGCAACCGCTCAACCTCCGCATCGTCACCGGCCTCAAGTTCCAGCGCGACTCTGTCGAACAAGCGGCCGTGGTCCCGGATATGCGAAGCCTTGAGCTCCGCATATGGGGTCGAGGCCGCCCGCTCCGCCTGAACCATCGCTTCAGCGCAAGGGTCGCCGCATCGAAACGAGGTCTGCGCCGCGATGACCAACATCACCGAATCGGCATGGCGAATGTCGATATAGTTGCCCGCCGCCTCCGTTTCGCCTCCGGCGGCAACCGCCCGCAGCACGGCCGCGTAATGCACGCCGTCCGGCCCGCATTGCCCTTGCATCGTCAGGATATTGTCCGCTTCTCTCCCGATCTCGCCCTCGAACGGTCTGCGGCTCAGCCTGGCCGTCATAGAGAGAGCCCCCGGCCGCGAAGCCGAGATACGAACAACGATCGCCTGTGCGACGGCGCTCGCAAATATTTCCCTGCGGTACGTTGTATCTCCCGCCCTATATTCAACGGAAGCGATGCCTGTCTGAAGATCCAGTTCCCGCCGATAGTCCGTCGCCGCGGCTTGCCCCTCCAGATTCAGCAATAAATCGCCAAGCGGCTGATATGGCCCGAAATAATGCGGCGCATTGGCCAAATGCAATAGAGCCAGCTTCTCCGCTTCCCGCGGTTTGCCCAGCCGAAGCAACTCCCTGATTTCCGCGAGCTTTCCGGCGCCATCCGGACTGCCGCCCCGATTCGGTCCCCCGTACCAAATGGAATCTTCATTCAGCTGTATCCGCTCGCCGCCGATTCCCCCGAAGATCATGCCGCCCAACCGGCCGTTGCCGACGGGGAAGGCCTCGGTCCATACTCCGGCAGGCCGCCGCTCCGTTAATTTGCAGCTTTTGTTACCCATATCGTCACTCCCGATCGTTTAATTCAAATTTCGATAATAATACCATAATAAAAACAAATTCATATAAATCCAATGAACAAGCGCGACCTGAAGCGTGCAATATTTTGACCGTTCCTTAGAAAAAAAGGGCCCCCGTAAGGATAATCAACAAACCGGGGGAAAACGGGATAAGGGATTCATTCAAGATGAACCCCTTATCCGCCCTCTACAATCTATGAATGGGTTTGATATTCCAGCATTCTGAGCAGCATCGCGACCGCTTCCGCCCTCGTTGCGGCATCGTTCGCAACGAATCGGCCGCCGCCGCGTCCGATGACGATGTCCAACTGACGGATTGCTTCCACCGCGCCTTTCGACCACTTTGGAATGTCTTCGTCATCGGCGAAGCCCGTTGTCGCATTCTCGTCCAGAAGCCCCCCTAGCGCTCTAGCAATCATCGATGCCATTTCCGCCCGGGTAATATGCGCTTCCGGCCGGAAGCTTCCGTCTTCGTACCCGTTCACAATGCCCGCTTGCACGGCGAGTGCGACTGCTTGCTCAGCCCAGGCGCCAATCTTGGACCAATCCGTGAGCGCAGGCGCCGATCCTGCGCCATCCAACTTCAGCGCACGCGCAAGCATGACCGTAAATTCGGCGCGGGTGACCGGGCTGTCCGGCTTGAACGTTCCATCCGGGTAGCCGCTTACGATCTGTTGCGACGCCGCGCGGTTGACGGAACGCTCGCTCCAATGACCGGCCATGTCGGTGAACATCGGGTCCGGCTGCTCCGCTTCTTCTCCGTCCTCCTCCTTTTCCGCCGCCATCACGGCAAACTTGGCAAAGCGCTCTGCCTCGACAGTGATCCATTCGCCGTCAACTTTGCCGCCTATTTCAATCCACATGTTCTTCTCATCGTCGTAATAGAAGATGGCGGCTTTCCGATCCTTGCCGACGTTCGCCGCATCGAACTTGATCGACAACGTGACCGGCTTCTTAAGGTTGCCTCCGATATTCTTCGACACTTGGAACATTGAACTGACCGGCGTTTCCCGATCCGTCAAGAGGCGCGAAGGATCGGACAGCTTCTCGATCGCGATGCGCAGTTCCTGCCCTGCCGCCCCAGCGGGAACTTTAATGATGATTTCCCCGCCCAGGCTGACTTCTCCGCTTCTTCCAACCGGAATGGAAACGAAGCCGTTGGCCGATGCGACGATTCCGGGACCGCCGCCGTACCGCCCGCTCGAATCGCCGTCGCTGCCGGAACCGCTATTCCCTCCGGCCGCTCTTGGGACCGCTGTCGCCGTATTCGAGAAATCGCTGGCGCCTTCCGCATAGATGGCCTTTACAACGAACGCATAGCTCGTTCCGTTCGTTAATCCGGGAACGGTATAAGAGTTCGTCGTTACATTGCTTGTTACGAGATCCCACTGGTTAGGGTCCATTGGCGCAGCCGTTCCTTCGTATTTGTATACGGCGTAGGTAACGGCTCCGGCCGCTATCTTCCAACTCAACGTTACCCGACGATCCCCTCCCGCTGCGGCAAGTTGCTGCGGAGCCTCAAGCGCAGTGGATTTCGTCACCGCTTGCGTCACGGTAAACGTTACGTCCTCCATCTCGGCCGCGGATACCGTTACCTTTGCCGTATACGTTCCTGCCGCCAGACCGTTCTTCGCTGTCACAGTGAAGGTCGTGGCAGGCGTTGCGGCATTGAGCGTCGTTGCCGCCGGCTGCGTGATCGTGAATTTGTCTGCATCCGCTCCGCCTAAAGCTACGGCCAGATTCGTCAAATCGCCCGTACCCGTTCGCTTGACGACAATCGTCTTCGTCTCCTGCGAACCGGACGCGTAACCTTCCGTTAACGGCGCCGCTGTCTGGTTGATGATCGGAGCTATGGTAAACTCATTGCCGGCCGTATTGTCGAGCTTGCGTACCGTTACTGCGAATGTTTTCGTTATTTTCGCTTCTTCGTTAATGATGAGAGCGGTTATCGTCACGCGAGCATCCCCTTCGGTATAGGCAGGGCGCTTCACATTTCCGTTATTGTCGATAACGGACGGTCGATCCGTCGTCCAAACAATCGTGGATCCATATACCGCGCCTGTCTTCGGCAAGATAAGGTTCCCGGTTACCCCATCGGCCGTATCGCCAACGGCAAAGCCTATTTCGAGCGCCTCCATGTCCGCTGCCGCCTTCTCGGCAGGAGACGCATCCGTAGGCGCGATCCACTTGGCATGAAGAACCGTATTATCGAAGACCGTGCCGGTTTCAAAGTTCCACGCCGTCGCATAGCTTTCGTCCGTATACCAGCCGCCGAATTTGTAACCTTCCCTCGTTGGGTCCGTTGACGGTTTGGCTGCATGGCCGCCGACAGGTACAACCTGATGCGGAATATAGCTTCCTCCCCGACCCGTTTCAAACTCGACCGCTTTCAGGCCTTCGTTCCCGATTTGATGCACGCCGATGTCAAGCGCATCGTCAGGTCGAATGGCGTTTCCGAAGAAGTCGCGTGTCAACGGGAAAATTTGGCTTACGTCCCGCCAGCCTGCAAGCGTTTGATCCGCTCGAAATCCGGCGCCTACCGCGGCATTGCTATCCGCCGACTTGAGCTTGAAGCCCGCCAGCTTGGACGCGTCAAACTCGGAACGGGCGATCGCTTTACCGGTCCCTGTATTTCTAGAGTTGGACAGAACCGTATTCTTATCTCCGTTCTCAACAATCGTTCCGTTGGTTGGAATATCGTCTTTAGGAATGACGTCAATATCGAGAGACTGCTCTATATTTGCCAAGATCGTGGCCGGATCCGCATACATATTATGCGATCCATACACGCCTGCGGCAAATTTGCTTCGATCGATCAAGGTTTCCGGATAAATGATATTGTAATCGAAGCTCCCATGCGTCATGACGCTCTTTGAACCTATGTCGAAAACGCTGATCGTGTCTTTGCCGTACACAATATTGTTGTAAAAATGGGTCCAGATCGAGCCTGTGCTGCCTGTACCGAATATTCGCGTCGTATTTGCGCCAAGCTTGAAAATATTGTTGTGTATCAACGGATAATCCGCGCTGCTTGAACTGCCGCCAACCGCATAATAAAACAAATGCGAGGATGCCGCGGATCCTTCTTGGGGACTGCCGTCGTCAATACTAATGTTGTAACGCACAACGCTGTTCTTCGAAGCGGGCATGAACAACATGAAACCGCCATAATTGTTTCGGCTGTAGTTATATTGATAAACTGCCCCGTCATTGAAACTGTCGATGTCAAATGCTTCGCCGTCGGCGCAATTGTACGGGTTGTCCACCACTTCGTTATATTCCATCACGGAATCCTTGGCGCCCATGAACCAGAGAGCGGCGTAATTGGCCACACTGATATATTTGCCGATCCCGTCGGTGATGTTCGGACCTTCCCCGTTCGGCTTCGCGTCGGTCAAATACGTTTTCCCAAACCCCGTAATATAGTTGTAACGGACTTCTCCCTCAAGCGCGTTGGATAGAACCATGGCGTCGCCCGAGCCGTTCGCCATGTAGTTGTTGAAGTAACGAACCTTCATAATGGCGGGATATCCGCTTTTCGTCCAACCGTCCGGATGGAATCCCGTATTGCGAATTCCTTCGTTGTCGCAGCGGATGGCGGTATTGCCTTCAGCCAAAATATCGTCGATATAGCCGTAAAATATAATGCCGCCGGCCACCTTGGCGCCGCCATAGCTCTGATGAAGGGCATTGACGTCGTGTACGTAAGAATTGGTCACGTATATATGGCTTTTTTTGCTGGCCATAAAGTTTTCGGGAGTGCGCTCCTCCAGCGTCCCGGCGTAATTATTCATAATCATAATGCCGTTGCGCCCTATCTCCCATTGGGGACCGAGATTTGTCACTTCAAGCCCGTCGATTTCCCAATATTCCTCATTGACGAGCTCAACAGCGCCGGAAGCTAAACGTTTTTCTACCGGATTGGTGTCAAAAATATAGTACGGGTCCTTGCTTATGGTGCCGCCGCCGTTAATAACAGGTCTCTTGTACTTGTGCCCTCCGTCGTTGTATTTGCCAAGCTTGATCGCCTTGCCCTCCGTGCCGGAGCCTCGCAGCTTCAGTTGCCCGTTCCAAATCGACTCGGCATCCAGGAAGATTCGGTCCCCGGGATTGAATCCGGTCTGATTGATCTTGTCCAACGATTTCCAGGCAGTCTCCGGCGTCAAGCCGTCATTGGCATCATTTCCGGTTTGATTCGAAACATAATACGCTCTCGGTTCGTGATTCGCAATGTCGACCGTAATATCCAGCGTCTTTCCGCCTTCAAATTCAAGCGCGACGGTTGCCTTGCCCACGGGAAGCGAGCTTAAGAAGCCGTCCTTGAGCAACATTAGGTCCGTGGCGTCTATGAGGCGGTAATCGACGTCTTCGACAAGTTTCCGGCCGTTGTACAACACTCCGGTCAGGTCAGCCAGGTCCGGCGTCACGCGCAGGGCGATATTTTTCTTGTTCGCCAGGTCAAATTCAACAACATCGGGCGTCACCGTATATTGTTTGCCGGCTAACTTGACCTGCGCGGAGACCGTGGCGGTCTTCAGAGCCGCCGACTCCGAGACGACGGAAACATCGTCAAAAAAGCAGCGATTTTCGATATTTCCGGCGTTAGCGTTCCAGTTCGTCATCAGAACAAGAGCGCCGATGTCCTTGACGGCAGTCGTTCTATATGCGGTTTGCCCGTCAATTTTGGCGGTCATGCCGTCGCCGTTAACGACCCACTCGAATTTATGCCATCCTGCGGAACGTTCGATTTTATCGCCGGTCGAGCCGTCCGTAGGGTTCCATGCGCTGCCGGCGCGCCAGATATAATAACCGTACCGGTTTGTATCGCTTTTATCCTGCACTACGCCTAGCGCATAATAATTGCTGGTGCTGTTGTTATTGGCGGCATTCTGGACGCTGAACGCCAATTTGATCAGTTGGTCCATATCGCCGGGATCGTAAAACCAAGCCGTTACCGTGCCATGAACCGGGCTGTCCGCTCTTGAATTCACCACCGCTCTGGCAGGTCCCGTCGTACCGGACACGGCCGTAGCGGCGCTTCGCCCATAATGCGGCTTCACCGTGGAATGAATATAGGAGCCGGGAATTCCGACAGTAAACTTCTTGTCGTCCTCAAAATGATCCACGAAGAGGATGTCGTCTCCCTCATAATAAGAGACCGTCGCGTATACAGTTACCTGGTCATCTCCCGACTCGTCCGGATTGTAAGAGGGCTTGACTTGGATGTTGCCGTCCCGGTCCACTTCAACCTTATCCTTGTCTTCATCGTTAAGACTATAGGCGACATGATCGATGACGTAATCGAATCCGCCGTCAATGAACAGCCTGTCGCCGGAGCCCTTGCTCAACACGGTTGAATCAAAGCTCAACGCCAAATCTTTCCCGCTGTAACTTGCGCTTTGGTCAGACGGTTCCGAATCCGTATATCGCGTATCCGGATTGCCTAACGCCCTTACCGTATATGTGTATGCCTGCGCATCGGGCAAAGCGAATGTATACTGTGTCGCCGGCGCATCGATCAGTACGGGTTGATGAACGGGAACATCGTTCAGGCAGAGCTGCAATTCATACTTCCAGGCATAGTCAACAGAGCTCCAGTTCGCCGTTCTCCCCTTCCACCCTGTCGCTTCGGGCTTGCCGAGAGATTGGATTGCAATCGCGTTTGACAAATCCGATTCCGGACTGTTCGCGTAAGATTTACCGTCATACATTGTGCCGAGCGTAACCATCGATACCCGGTAGTCGCCCGAACCGGCTGCTCTCATCTGTGAAATCAGGCTTTGCCGGTTCGACTGCGCGTTAAAGACGAACGCATCGACGGCCATATTGTCCTTATACAATATAAAAGCATGCCAAAAATCGTAGTTTGCCAGATTTGAGCTAAAACCGACAACCGCATCCTTGCCGCTCGCTTCGCCCAATGTAACGGCTGCAGGCGCAATAAATCGGTCAGGGGCTTGACTGTCCCCTACCAAGAGCAGCGCTCTGGCAGACGCGACGGATACTCCATTCGTGATGACGCAGTAATAGCTCTTGGCATTATCCGCCAAGCCGGCCGCAAACGTATAGCTGCTGCCGGTCGCGCCTTCTATTCTTACAGGCTCCGCATCCGGCTCCTTGTCTACAACATACCATTGGTACTCCGACGGATCGCCGTTAACCGAATCGGCAGCTGCGGACAACGTCACAGTTCCCGGATTCGACAGGATTTGAAAACGGGGGTGTTGCGTAATCGACAGGCCGAAGCCTTTGGGATCGCTTAATGCGGAATCCGGGGTATGCCGATTATCGGCTGTTACGCCTTTCACCTTGAATGCGTAGTCTCCCGGGCCGTGTTGGCTAATCAGGCCAGTCCAATCATATTGGTTCGTCAAAGAGGCTTCCGAACCCAGTGACGTTCCGCTCTTAAACAATTCAACCACATAGCCGGCCGCACCTGGCATCTCGTCCCATATCGCCTTGGCGCCGGACCATGCCAGGCCTGTCGCCGCATTCGATTCGCCGCTTATCGTCAGCTGCAATTCGCGCGCAACATCCCCAAAGCTCAATTGAAACGTATAGCTTCCCGGCGGCAAACTGTCTAAAAATTGATTTGCAATCGCAACAGTATGTCCCGGCGTATTCACGCTGTAATTTTCGCTGCCGATCGACGCGCCGTTCCACTTTACATCCGCAAAACCATCCAGATGAGGCGAAACGGTCACCGTCAGATCCTGTGCGGATCCACGATGATAGACAGCGCTTTCAGGCGAGATGGAGTAGTACACTTCCGCGGTAACCGTCACCGTGTCCGCAGTTGCCGGAACATCATTCGCGTCAAGAACGATCCGTTCGCTTTCCCCCTTCCCGGTTCTTTCCGGCTTGTCATAGGCAGCATTCGGCGTAAGCGACCCCGCCTCTGAATGATCGGCTTGTACATTAGCTTGCGCCAAGTTCGCTCCTACAAGCGAGAAGATGAGAACAAGCGATACAATCTTTTTGAACTGTCGAAAATGAGACATATATTTCCCCCCTCAAATTAGAATCGGATAGCGTTAAATTTTTGCCGGTCAATGCTTATGTTTGCGCTTTCAACTCGTTCCTTCACCAACAATCGAAGCTGATCCTCCGCATAGATTTGGAGCAAAAGCGGTTTCGCCTCCGAAAATGGCTTATCACCCATTTCCTTCTTAGACATCAACAATACATCGACGACCTCGCCTTTGTATTCGACTTCACTCCGTTTCTGACCCGGCTCCAGTTCCTTCAGTTCATACCATATGTCAAGCGCTTGCGTATCTCCTTTGGGGATATCGTTCTCCGTCTGCGTCAATATTTCGGTGGAGCCGTCTTGGCGCAACATCATGTAGGTAAGTTCTACACCCAACGTAAACAAATCTTTGTTCGCTTCGTAAACGGGATACAACTCTTCATCCGTCACCTTCGTTTTATTCGAGTACCACTTGACAAGTTCGGACCAAACATGGTTTCTGATATAGTTGTAATATTGATACTCGTCAAAGGAGGACAAACCGTAAAACACCTCGCCGTCCTTCAGCATGCGCTCACGCTCGGCATTCGTCCTTTCCCGTTCGTTCATGATGGAGGAAAAGCGGATGTCCTTGCCGATCAGTCCCTGTTCCACGGCAACGATCGCTTCCATTTTGGCTGTCAGCAGCTTGTCAAGCGCGCTGTTGCGGGCGTATTCCAAGGGGGTTTGCCCGTCAAACTTACGATCCCAAAAATCGGAGTCGGCATCCGCGCCGTATTGCTGATAAAAAGTATTGGCGGTCAATGCTCGTTCATCGTATAAAAACAGCAGAAATTCTTGTTCGGACACCCCAAATCCGTCAATGGTCAACAAGTCGCCTTCATCCCCCTGTTGAAACGATCCGCTTACCGGCTTGATTAAGAAGAAAGCGACGAAAATAAAGCTTGCGGCAACGGCGGCAACCAATGAAACCAGTGCAACTCTCTTCGCTTTGCCATGAAAAAACGGGCGGTCCGTCAAAAAAATTCACCTCCTGAACGGCTTCATGCCGGCTTTTGTTTTAATACTATAATAGGGAAACGATTCTTCCGGAGCGTGCACGAAATTTACTAATATGTGCAATTTTTGTACGGGGATGTGTGCGGCACAGTTGCGATTGCAAACAAACGAAAGGCCCACCCGCCGTCATGCGGATGAGCCCTTTCTTTTCTCGGCCTTACCTATATTCGCTTGGAGTTACGCCGTTATACTTTTTGAACACCTTCGAGAAATAAGTTCGATCCGAATAGCCTAATTTCATGGATATGACTTCGATCTTGCCCGCATCGTTCTTGATCATCTGCGCCGCTATATCCATCTTCAGCCGATGAACATAATCCGTGAAATTCATGCCGGTTAATTTCTTAAAGTAGCGGGAGAAGTAATTAGGATTCAGAAACAGGCGATTCGCCATCGTGACGGCTGTAATATTCTCCGACAAGTGCTCTCTCACATAATCCTCAATAATTTTCAGCCTGGGCGTTTTCGAGAACATGATGCCGGAATTTGCCGCCGGACCCATGACATGCCGAATCCGCATACGGATCAGTTCCAACGTCTCTTCGATTCTCCCCGAATGCAAGAGATAGTAATGAAAGGACTCCGATTCCACCTGATAACCGAGCTCAAACTCGATCATACGGATCATTTGCGAGCATTCCGATAGCCCTCTGGAGGGGTAGACCGCGCTTTCCTTCATTTCTGCCAACGATTGATCGAACAATTCCAGTATCGATTCCGGGTTCCCTTCGCGTGCGGCAGACAAGAATGCCGCTCTTACGCCTGTCGTCATATGGGGGGTTCTCAGCCACTCGGCCGGCTTCCATTCCTGCAGGACGGCATAGGAAACCGAATCGTAATACAGGTCGGAATCATACTGCTTCAGGCGGGAATGGACGGAACCGATCGATTGGACGTCCCGAAACGGATTGCTGACGACGACTCGCATTCGCACCTTGATATACTCCTGCACCGCGCTATGAACTTGGTCCATATATCGGCCGAATCGTTCATGCGCATTGACGGCAAGATTCTTCTCGTAATTATAGATCAGCAGAATCGTCCCTTCTTCGTCTTGAAACACCGATATTCCATCCATACCCAAAGCCACATTTTCCGCAATATTATAGAGGGCGAACCGGATCAACGGAAGATCCTTGAAGCTGTAGCGCGCCGCGAATGAAGCGTAATCGAACATGCCGAGCGCCATCAGGAAGTCGTTTTTTTTCCACACGACTCCTATTCTTAAACCCAATTGCTTCACCGAATCCGAGTCGTCTCCGGACAAAATCTGCTTCATGAACGACTGTTTAAGCAAGTTTTTGTGCCGTTGAATTTCGATTCGATTCGATAATTGCTCCAGGCGGCTTGTTATTTCGTCGAGATGCGAAACCGCCTTAAGAACGCTTTCCTTCAATTTGTCGGAATCGAGTTCATCCTTGATCAAATAATCGTCCGCGCTGATCTGTACCGCCTTGCGGGCGTAATAGAAATCCTCGTGACAGGTGAGGAAAATAATCCGGACATCCGGATTGATTTTCTTCATCTCCATAGCCAGTTCGACCCCATCCATCTGCGGAAGACCTATATCCGTAATAACCAATTGCGGGTCCTTCTCTTTGAACAGGCGCAATGCCTGAACGCTGGAGCAAGCTGAAGCGGTTATTCTTAGGCCGAGCTCATCCCATGGCAGCAGCTGCTCCAAATAACTTAGCATGGGAACGTCGTCGTCAACCAGCATCATCCGATAAGTCATGCAGCTTCCCTCCGCATCTGCAGGCAGGTCTGTCTATCCTTTGACTCCTCCCACAGTTATTCCTTTAATCACTTGTTTCTGAAGAAGCACGAAAACGATAAGAATAGGCAAAATCGTCGAGACGGCAGCCATCATAATCACCGCATAACTCGTACCGTATTGGGAAGCAAACGACTGTATGCCGAGCGTAACGGTATACTTGCTTTTACTGATCAGGAAAATCAACGGGTTCTGGTAATCGTTCCATGTCCAGAGAAACTTCAGAATGCCTACGGTAGCCAAGATCGGTTTGGCCATCGGCAGAACGATCTGCCAATAAATTCGCAAATGGCCGGCGCCGTCAATCTTGGCCGCTTCGATATACTCCGTATGAATATCCCTAATAAATTGGCGCGCCAGAAAGGTCAGCGGGATCGAAAACGCTCCCATCAATACCAGTGCGGAGTGCGTATCGTAAAGCCCGAACCATTTGACAAGGATATATCTTGGGACCAACGTCGATTCCTGCGGGATAAGAAAGAACGAGAGCACAAGCACGAACAACGCATTTTTG
This sequence comes from Paenibacillus sp. CECT 9249, assembly GCF_918697855.1. Classification (NCBI taxonomy): domain Bacteria; kingdom Bacillati; phylum Bacillota; class Bacilli; order Caryophanales; family Paenibacillaceae; genus Paenibacillus; species Paenibacillus sp. CECT 9249. Next base: position 184,206 of record NZ_CAKKLI010000005.1, read on the forward strand.
AACGGAAAATTCAATTTGGCGAACGAATAGCCGGCCATGGATGAGAAGAGCAGCGTCAGCAATGTCATTAGGATCGCAAGTTTCAGCGAGTTCATATAGTACAAGCCGAACGGCACATGTCCGAGCCATACGGTTTTGAAATTCTCGATCATGTTCCACTGGGCCGGAATCCATTCGATTGGAAATTTCATCACATCCACTTCATACTTGGCGGCTGCGGAGAGCATCCAAACCAATGGAGAAATGAACAACAAGGAGAAAAGGCCGATTATGACGGTAGCGATCCATTTACCTAAACGCAATTTTTTCACCGGTTGTACCTCCTAGAACTCGTTCTTCTGCATACGCGATGTGGCTATCGTAATCATAGCGATTATCAGAAACAGCACCATAGACAATGCCGAAGCGTAGCCCATACGGAAATTTTGGAAGCCTTCCTCGTAAAGGTAATAAACCAATACGTTGGTCGCGTTATTCGGACCTCCCGAAGTCAGAAATGCGATCAAATCGAACACCTTAAAGGAAGAGACGATGCCGGTAATACTCAAGAAAAAAGTGGTCGGCCCGAGCAAAGGAACGGTTATCTTGAAAAATTTGTGTAAAGATCCGGCGCCGTCGATTTCCGCCGCTTCGTATAGCTCATCGGGTATGTTCGTTAATCCGGCCAGATAAATGATCATATTGTAGCCGAGAACCTGCCACACCGCGATAATAATAATCGCCCAAAGAGCGTAATTGGTGCTGCCCAGCCACCCCGGAGGCTCGCTCATCCCTAACGACATCAAGATGTTGTTGATTACGCCTTGCGTAGGGTGGAACAATACGCTGAACACGGTTGCAATCGCTACGGTGGTAGCAATATACGGGATAAAGAAAACCACCTTGAACAGTTCTTTCAGGTATACCTTGGAATGGATGACTGCAGCCAGAATCAATCCGAGCGCCATGCTGACCGGAACGAGAATGACCGAATAGAGCAAATTGTTCTTCAATGCTTTAAGAAATTTCGCATCGGAGAGAATCGCCTTGTAGTTATCGAGACCGATCCAATGGATCGCATCGAATCCTCCTACCAGGTTCCATTCCGTAAAGCTCAAATAAAGCGAAAAGAATAACGAGAAAACGCCGAATAACAGGATGCCCGTAATCTCCGGGACGACAAATAAAAATCCGACCAACGATTCCCTGCGGGAGTTCGTCCAAAAAACCTTCCTGCCTCTCTCCCCATCCGTCTTCGTGGAAATCAATGCCATCTCTCTCACCTCAATCTATATGTATCTATGAGAGTAATATAATGGATTGAGGGAAGACCGGCGCAAACGATTTATACTCATATGTGAAATATTGTTACCTTGGCTGCTCACCGCTCATCGGCTGCAGTCATTCGCCCTGCGCTTGTTGGCGGCTGCTTTCCTCCGGTTTGGGAAGAAACATAATAAATGTGGTTCCGGCATCCTCATTTCGCCGCACGTCTATTGCTGCCTTCTCTCCGTAAGTTAGACGCAAGCGCCTGAGCGTGTTTAACAACCCGACTCCGCGATTTTCCTCAACATGCGCTTCCTCCCTAAGCATTGTCCTGAGTCCGTCGATCTGCGCTTCTTCCATGCCAGTCCCGTTATCTTTCACCTGTACGGCCACCCCTGACTCCGTTTCGCCGATTTGTACCTCAATCTCCGCATAATCGGGGGGATCCGCAAAACCGTGGACGATCGCGTTCTCCACCAATGGCTGCAGAATAAGGCGGGGAACTTCGAATGACTCCAGATTTTTCGGAAGCTCTACGATGAGATAAAGGCGCAACCGGCTTCTGACCTTCATGATATCGACATAATCCTGGAGCAGCTTGCATTCCTGCCTTAACGTACTCATATCGTTGACCCGCATGTACGCTCTCAAGAGACTCATTAAAGCTTCAACCTGCCGGCCGCGAACGGAATCTCCGGCAAGCAGCAATTCGCACTTGATGGAATTCAACGTGTTAATCAAGAAATGAGGCCGAATTTGGGAGAATAAAGCCTGCAGTTCAATAATCCGCTTCTCCTCCTGCTCTTGTTCGACGTCGGAGATCAACCGGTTGATCTGGTCCAGCATTTTGTTAAAGGCGCTGCCCAGAACTCCGAATTCGTCGGTGCCTGTTACAGGAAATCGAACGAGCCGATTCCCGCCTCCGAATTGCTCCGCCGTTCTCTGCAGCTTGAATAACGGCCGATGAATCCGTTTCGCCAAGACGATGGAAATCGCGATAAAAATAAGGACCGATACGCCAAGAATTAGCCCGTACAGAAAAAATATATTCGTGATTTCGTCCGTAATCTCCTGAGGCGAGAACCTATATAGCACTTGCCAGCCCGTTCTCGCGACCGTTGACTGCAATTCGATCACTTCAGGGACGGATTCAAGCCCCGATTGTTGCGGGTATAAGAGAATCGGGGTCCCGTCCGCTTCATACAAGCCGATCTGTCCCGCTCCGATGCCTTCGAACAACTGATGGAAGTACCGGTAGGAAACGGCTACATACAACACCCCTAAATAATCATTGCCGCTATGATCTTTGATCACTTTCACGAAAAGATAATTCGATTCGCCAATATCGTAGAATTCTCCTTGTCGTACAGGCGCGTTTAACCAATAAATCCGCTCCGGATTCGCTTCCTTCTTCCACCGTTCGGTGATCCGTTCGGATGATACCGCTTCGATCCTGTTATTGGCAGCGTAATCGGCACCGGCCGTTCCTATCTGGAACCGGGCTTTATTCACATAGAATACGCGCGCTTTCAAGCCGGAAGTCTTGGAGAAGGCCAGGTCCAGCATTTCGGAAATGCGCCCGTATCTCTTATAATCTTCCGAAGAAGCAATCCGGTTCACATTCTTGAACGCCTTCAAGTCGTCATACAGCGCGTTGTATCGGAATAAATTGGAGGCGTATATAATGTCCTCCACACTCTTTTCCATATCTCCGGCTATCACATTGACTACATTCTGACGCGAGCTTTGTACCTTGTCGATCACCACATCCTTGATCAGGAAAAAGGCCATGAACGAAACGATGGACAGCGGAAGCAGGATAAATATAAACATGGTTAGCTGATTCCGCATATAGAACGATCGTTTAAACAGTTTGTACATGCGTCTTTCGCCTCACTCCGCTCTGAAGTCCGATTCAATCGAAAGCCTGAAAAGGCCGCCATTTGGCGGCCGCCTTCTCATTATACCAATCTCTCAATCGGTCGATCTATTTATTTTTTCGCTTGGCTGATGATTTTATTGGCATCTTCCATCATCTGTTTCTGTGCGGCTTCAAACGTGAGGTTGTCGAGCATATAAGTGCTAAAACCGTCCTCGATCACCTTCTTCATCTGCCCTGCATAATCGGTTGTCCAGTTCGCGTCGTAAACTGTCTTCGCTCTGCTGTCAAAGACAGTCGCTTTCAAGGATTCCTCGTCGATCAATGCGGCGTCCGGGCCGACCAGAGCTTGTATGACTTTGTTGGCATCCGCCTTCTTGTAGCCCGGGAAATCCCGAATCACATCGGTCTGCTGAGCTACGTATTGAATGAATTTATAAGCTTCTTCTTTGTGCTTGGAAGTGGCCCCCACCGATAAATAGTTCCCGCCGATATAAGAAGATCCGATTTCCGCGCTGGCGGACGAACGGGGAAGCGGCGCAAACACGGTCTGAAAATCATGAGGATATTTCTCTTTATCCTTGATCATTCCCACAATGAATGTTGCCGTAGGCACCATGGCCGCTTTCCCGCTGAAGAATTCCGACGCGTAATGAAGCTTGGCGCCGACGATCTCAGAGAACGACTTGACCGATTTGTCTTCCTTCTCCATCGCGCGGCGCAGCTCGAAAAATTGCTTGTAGGATGCGTCGTCGAAAATCGGCTGCTGATCTTGGGACAAATACGGATGCGGCTTTTCGGAGTATGCCGGGAAGTTCACGTACTCTCCCCAAGTATGGAAATAAGCTCCGAATTGTTTATCCGCTCCTTCGCCCTTATTCAACTTTTTCGCATAATCGCGGAAATCGTCCCATGTCCAGCCCCACTCCGGAATCGGAAGATTCGCTTCATCCAGCGCTTGTTTGTTAATCATAACCACCCAAGGGCTGGCCATATCTTGAAGACCGTACACTTTACCCTGATATACCGGATTGACGTAAAAGTCGTTACCGGGATCGATGTTATTCTTCTCCAGATACTCGTCGATCGGGGCCAGAACGCCTCGGGCCGCCCGCTCGATAATAAAGTCGACATGTGAGAATTGAATGACGTCGATCGGATCGTCCGCCGCGCTCATAATATCCAACTTCTTGTAGAAGTCGGTGCTGTTTGCGTTATCTACAAGTTGTACCGGTTCTACATGAATATCGGGATTGTCCTTCTCGAAATTGTCGGCAATCTTCTTGATATCCTCAAATTGCGAACCATTGTACCAAGTATAGTATTTGATCGTAACCATATCCTGTTTCTCTTCCTCTTTCGGCTGAGTTGCGGCCGGCTCGCCTCCCGCAGCCTGTTCGTTTGCCGGCGTATTGCCCCCGGTTGATCCGCATCCCGCAACCAATGCGATCGCAAGGAAGCTTATCAATAACATTTTGAACCTTGTCATTTGGTATCCCCCTACCTTTCATAAAGTTCCTTCGATTTCGATTGTAGTAGGGAGAGCGCTTCCACGGTGTGCAATATTTGAATATGTTTGTGCAATATTTCGATATTCGTGAAAGCTTTTCATATTAGTCCGCTATTCGTCGATGGTGTATCCAGCCGGCAACCGACGAACCGGCTTTCCAACCGGATAATCCTGCGCTGCGGAACTTTCTCTTTCCAAACATTCCATCACCGTCAGTACCAAATCTTCGCGCCACGGCCGTCCGGCCACCTGTACGCCTACCGGCAGTCCCGCGCTGCGCACATTCGCCTTCGCCGCGGCTTGCGCCATTCGATCCTTGCCGACAACTCCTGCAGCGCCCGCCTCCTCTTCGGGACGAACGGCAGTCGTGCTGATAACGCCGGCAGGCAGGCCCAAATAGTTATACAACAGAGCATACGCGCCTTCGAAGCTCATTTCCAACGATAGGTCATGCGGTATAGCGGGAACCGGGAAAGGCGGGCCAATGAGCGCATCGATTTGCTGCCGTTCCAATTGCCGAAGAAATCTTTGACGGTACTCTTCCCGTTGCGATATCAATCGTTGCAGTTCCTTCGCCGACTTTTTCCCCATGTATGGAATGAGATGCGTTCCCGCCAGATTTTGTCCAAGCAAGCGAAGGATCAGGGAACCTATGCGCTTCTTGCCGGCGGACATACCGAACGACCGGCGAATGCCGGCGATTTGCTCCGCTATTTCATCCGTTCCGACGGTCTTCTCGATTCCTTCCGCTCCTCCCGCCGATAGCAATGCGTAAAAAGAATGCAGCGCAATCTCCGGATCCGGCAGCGCGAATTCCCGCACCTCGGCCCCATATCGTTGCAAAACGCCGGCAGCGTCGCGCACCGCCCGTTGGATCGCAGGAGAAGGAGCAAGCATGCCATCGCTCGTGTAAAACGCTATGCGCAAGCCCTTCACTCCGTTAGCGTTCATCCGAATAGGGGCCCGGCTCAGCGACTCTGCCGTGGAAATAACCTGCATCGCCAAAGCGAGATCTTCGACATGCCGCGCCATTGGGCCTATGCTTGACATTGACGCAGCCTCCGGTACAACGTGCGCAATTCCCTCCGGTTTCTTCGCAGGCACCCGCCCAGGCGTTGGCTTGAGCGCATGAATCCCGCAGTAATGGGCCGGAGTTCGAACGCTTCCTCCGACATCGGTGCCAAGTCCGAGCGGGGAACCGCCCGCCGCGATCACAGCGGCTTCGCCCCCGCTGCTTCCGCCGGAAGAACGCTCCCCCGGGCGCCAAGGATTGCAAGTCCGACCGTACAACGGATTGACGGACTCGCTTCCCATCAATAGCTGCATGACATTCGTTTTGCCTAGCACGATGGCGCCCGCATCCTTTAATAAAGCTACGCTTGGATCGTCCTCTTGCGCCCTTTGTCCGCGGCGGCTCGCAAGTCCCCATGTGCTTGGCGTTCCGGCAACCTCGATCGATTCTTTCACCGTGATCGGCACGCCGTGCAACGGCCCCGGCGCTTCTCCGCTCTTCATCTTGCGGTCCGCTTCCTTCGCTAGTTGCCGGGCCTCTTCGAACATCGGAAAAATGACTGCATTGAGGAGCGGATTGATCTCCGTTATTCGTCCGATGTGAGCTTCCACCAATGCTTCCGAAGTCCATTGCCCCTGTCGAATTCCTCTGGCCATTTCCGCCGCGCTTAAGTGTAATAACCGTTTATCGCTCATGACGGCGACCCCCTTCGGAGTAATTTGCCAATTCGTTATCGACCCATTGCAAGCTTAACTGAAGCTGCTCGATGCCGAACGACAACGTCTTCATCCGAAACGGATCCGTTGCCGGATTCGCAAGCAACGCCTCCCGCATCGCCGATAGATGGGCAAGACCGTCTTGAAGCCGCGCTCGTTCTTGCGCGAGCCACTTCACGATTTGCTCGTCCGAGCAATGGGAGCCGAAGTAGATGCGCAAGAGCAGATCGGAACGCTGAACGCTCTGCGCTACCGGCGACGCCAAATATTCCGCGAACGCTTCGCGGCCTTTGTTCGTAATGGCGTATACATTTTTATTCGGTTTCCCCTCTTGAAACATCACTTCCTTGATTACCAGCCCTTCTCCCTCCATTTTTCTGAGGGCCGGATAAATGCCGCTGAAGGTGGCCTCAAAAAAATAAGAAACCGACTCGTCGAACTTGCCTTTCAAATCATATCCGGCCATCGGACCGTCCAATAGAAAACCTAGAATGACGTTTTGAATGTTCAATTTGCTCCCACCTATTTTGCAATCCATGTTATATTATCATTGATAATATTGTTAATGATAATATAATCGTAATGTAAAGTAAACAAATTTTTCCCATAATTAAGAAACAAGCCTTCATCGCCGGTACGATCGGCACTATGAGGCTTGTTCCTTGAATTTTCGTATGATATGTCTCATTCTCCCTTTTTGGGCCAAGCGGCTTCCAACTGAATTCCGTTATTATCGATAAAAATAAAATTGCGTATGCTTCCTTGATCGTATATATCCGTCATTACAACCCCTTGGTCGTTCAATTTATTGCGCAATGCCAACCATTTTGACGAGAAGCGTCTTTAATGTTTCGAACCCGCGCTCCAAAATAAGTCAATAACTACATTCTAAGTTTGCAGTATACATTAACTGATCCAAGTTTCTGCGGATTTGGCAACTTCCCATTTCCCATCCCGATATTCGACAACGACTTCAATACCGATCGCGCCTTTGGCGGATTTATAGACAGAACCCTTAACGATCACTTTATTGTCCGAAACTTCCGCGCTCTCCACAGTAAGCAGCACCCCTTCAATATAACGTGCCTCTCCCAAGCGCCCCTCTTGTTCCAATTCATCCAATGTCGTATCCAGCACATCCACACCATATTTGCTCAAATCGTTTTGTACCTTCTCTTTGTCTTCTGCGGTAATATTCTCTATTTTGCTTAATTCGATGGCTAGATACTGCATATCGCGCGCAAGCCCGCCTCCATGTTGCATGAACTCGTCGAAAACGAGACTATACGCTTCCCCCATATCTTGTTTTGAAGCGGACTCTTCCCGATGCAACGGTTCCGTGCCGCTGTTTGTTTTAGATATTGCGTCTATCCCGCTAGTCCCGCTCATGCTTTTTTCCGCAACTTCGGTTGAACATGCCGTAAGCAATACAATGAGTATCATAATGAATGCCATCCCGATTTTCATCTACATCAACCCCAACTGGAAAAATAATCTTCACACTTGAGACGGCAGGAGAGGCCGCGATGTTGCAAATGTCGGATGATGAAATTGCCAAAATTAAGGATCTGATGATCTACCCACTGGGGTCAATTGCGTCACTCAGTGATCTTCTGCTATACTTTTCGTATGTTAGCGAAACGGGGGTTGTATAGATATGGCAATGCTGAATTGCTCATTAGCTAGGAAGTCCTCATGCAAAGCCTAATCTAGGGCGATACTTTGCGTGGGGTGCGATAGAATAGATTCCATCGCCCAAACAACTATATCGTTTCTAATAATGGGCTTTGCACCTTATTGCTTTTGAACAAAAAATAAGGGGCTGAAAAGCTATGAGTACAACATTTATTAGAAACCACCAATACAATGTCATTAAAAAGCAAGCGGAATTTCTTCAGAAGACATTGCAAACCGTCGCGGATCGGAGGGTTATTGAATCCGTAAGATATCGTACTGCGGCGAACATTATTGAAGCGTTTCCTCAATTGACAGAGGATCAGCGGCAGATGCTGGAACAAGTATCCGCCTTGGAGACGGACAATGATTTCCAGAGATATCTTGGCGAATTAGAACCATACTTAGAGCCGTATCCGCCGATTACGCCGAAACAGCTTCAGAAGTTATTCCCTAAAAATAAGAAGTTGAAAGTTCCGGATCTGCAAACCATCGACTTCCGATATTTGACATACTTGAGCTGGGTCGATATTGCCACGGGCAGGCTGTTCATTGTCTACCCGTTCGAAGGACAATTCGCCGGGATCGAGGGAAGGATTATGCCGATCAACAAGAAAGGGTACTGCCTGTTCTGCAACCGGCATCAAGAACTTGCCTTCTTCTCGGTCAAGACCAAGTCTGCGAACGCTTCGCCGGATAATTATTTTGCTATTGGCCAGTACGTATGTATGGATCATCATCTATGCAATCAGAGCATTACCGATACAGGACCACTGGAGAAGTTCATTCTCTCTGTTCATAAATAAAGAAACAGGCTGCCCGTAATGGCGCAGCCTGTTTTATTTTTCCAAAAGAGTCCTGAATTTCTTCAAGACCTCATTCAACATCATATCAAACAGGAAATTATAAGTCTATACTTTTCTGGATATTCATGTAAAATTCCCGCTGTATAAATAAAAACAACACAGGAGGATGTCTATGATTCCAGAACGTTTATCTGCTTATGATGCAATTATACCATTGCTTGATGAAGTCATTGAATGGTCGCTCTTGCGGAAATGGTCTCTTTCTGAAGTATACAGGGTAACTTTGAAATCGGGCCAAACTCGTATTATGAAATGGGGCGGAAAAGAGATGGCTGGGGAAGCAACCATGTACCAACAGCTCGTGAGTTCCTTAAAGGTACCATCTCCCCATATTTATGGCTTTTTTCAACTGGAAAATAGCGCAGTTATAATCATGGAGGATTGCGGAAGGTATAATTTGGAACAGCAGCCTAACCCTGCTCATTTTCTGGAGGCGGCAAGGGTATTGGCGAGATTGCGAGAAACGGCATCGGCTAATCTAGGGAAGAATCTTCGCAGCGAAGTCATTCGTTCCTACTCGGCGTCCGCTGCAGACTTCCTTGCACTTTTGGACGATCTGCTTAGGTCGCGCCATCTTGCAAGAAACGAAACTCTTTTAAGTCTGCAAACCACATTCCCACATGAACTTCAGAAATTATATCAGACAATCCCATTTACCCTCGTCCATCATGATTATCATGCTAAGAACCTGGTAATTCAGAAGAATGGCATTTTGCCGATTGACTGGTCACTTGCTTATTTAAGTCCCCATCTAGGAGATTTATATTGTTTAATTGCTGAAGCCCGCTCTTTTAGCAACGTGTCAAAGAAGGATATTTTATCAGCGTTTCGTGATGAGGTTCACTCCGATTTATCTATAGAACAGCTTAACTGGCAAGTAAGCGTAGGCGGGATATGTTGGCTTGTCAAAACGTTGAAATGGCTAGTATACGGGGGAACGGACACCATTCCAGGTTCTGAGGCTTGGATACCTGATTTGATGAATGATCTAGAAAATCTCATGAAAGAGGTCAATTAAACTTATCTTATCCGTTTCGAGCAGGAACACTTGCTCGCATCTTGGGTATACGATAAGATATTCTTGTACAATTGAACCTTGGGTGGGCATGGTTTCCCTTCGAAAGGAGGTGAAGCCGTGGAATTAAAAGATGCAATCCTCATCATGATTGCTTTTTCAACCTTTATCATTGCTCTTTTAACATACATCGCGAATAACTACAAGAGAAAGTAAAAACCCACCCCAAGGTTTAGCGGCCAAAGGTGGGTTTTGTCCTTTTCAGCTTGGAAGGGGCGACAATCCGGTTTGAGCCGGAGCAAGTCATCCACCTGTGGCTGGGTCAAGCCGAACGGAACGCCAACAAAAGGCCAAGTGAAGCAAGGTAATACCCGAAGGGTGGATGGGCCGGGGAGGGCTGGAACGCTGTTGTTTGCAACCTGTTGACAGTTGTTTGCAATTTTACTAACCAACCTCAAATAGCACTATCGATCCCGTTAGTTTGGCCTTCAACGGGGTGGTGTCCCAAGTAACAGGTTGTGCGAGGGTTATCTATGCTTTGATCACCATTTCCCCTTCTCCAGTAGGGGTCTCAAAACCACTTAAAAACCGGGTTAGGGTATCTTCAGTGATTGGAAACGCCGCATTGGCATCAAAACGTTCACTCCGGACGAGAAGCCTCCGACGCAATTCATCCGGTTGAACCTTTAAGTAAATCAGTTTCCATACGCCACCATGCCGCTCGATCAGTTGCTTGTATTCGTTTCGTCTTTGACGCTGCCAAAAGCTGAAATCGATGACGACAGGGTGTTTAGCCTGAATCAGATTAATCAGCACGCCACGCAACTTTATTTCCGATTCTTCTTTATAGGACTCATAATTCCGCTCCGGATAATCCACTCCATAACGGCCGTGTGTGGCCCAGATATCCTCATCTATCGAGAGCCGGACGAATCCCTCTTTCTCCAGCTTTTGAGCAAAGGTTGTTTTACCCGATCCTGCCACGCCGCACATCATCACCACGACGGGAGCCTCGCTCGAACGCTTTTGCTGCACCAAATTTTCGATAACAAACTTTTCATTCAGCACAATACACCATCTCCTTTCTATCTCTGACCCATTGAAACGAAAGTACATCCATCATAGTTAAGAAATAATATTCTAAATGTTAGGCTATCACCATGACTACATTACTTCAACTAGCTTGAGGCATTGTAGTTTCGCTCCTTATCTGTTTTGCTCATTCAACTAGCCCTTTATTTATCTGTTCAGTTTACTGTGGTCGATCTAGTCTCGACTGCCGGACCATTGGCTGGCTCCGGGCCTCCTGAAACTGCTTTCTTCGACCTCTTGTTTGCAAGCTGTTGAACGAGAAACCAAAAGAGGGCCGCAACAGGTCGTCAACCGGCAACCTGCCACAGCCCTCCAGCCCGCGTCCGACGCGGCCACCCGCCTCTTACTTCTCTCCCGTCGCGATCGGGTTCTCCGCGTACGAAATCCAATCGCTCCAACTGCCCGCGTACAACTTCACGTTCGTAAAGCCGGCTTCCTTCAGGGCGAGCACATTCGGGCATGCGGTAACGCCGGACCCGCAATAGACGATGATTCCGGCATCCTTCGGAAGCTCTGCAAAATGCTCGCGAAGCGCATCGGCATTCTTCCAATGCCCGGAGGAATCCTGAACGCCCTTCCAGAAGTAATTGACCGCGCCCGGGATATGGCCGGCCTTCGCGTCGAGCGGCTCTTCGATACCGGCATAGCGGCGCGGCTCGCGGGAATCGATAATGATGTTCGACCCATCCTTCGAAGCGGCGCGGACGTCCTCCATCGAGGCCAGCATGGCCGGCTTAAGCGACAGTTCGTACGTAACCGGAATGACAACAGGCTGTTCGTCCGTGACGGGATAGGAAGCATTCTTCCAGGCCGTAAAGCCTTCATCCAAGACATAAGCCTGCCGATGCCCCGTGTACTGCAGCAGCCACCATAACCGGCTGGCCATCGCGCCGCCTTGGTCGTCATAGATGACGACGCGCACGCCTCGATGGATGCCGGCTTTGCCGAGTGCCAAGGCAAGCTGCTCCATGTCCGGAAGGGGGTGGCGTCCCCCATGTCTTGCCACAGGAGCGGAGAGGTCCTTCTCCAGGTCTAGATAGATTGCCCGCGGAATATGCGCTTCTTCATAATCAGTTCTGCCGGATTCCGGCTTACCCAGAGCAAAGCGGCAGTCCACAATAACAAGATCGGGTTCATAGAGCCTCGCCAGCAGCCATTGTTTCGATACGATATGCTCCATAGAGTTTCAGAGCACCGCCTTCCCATTTCAAAATATTGAATTCTATAATCGAATTATATCATATTGCTTGCTGTCCACTCCGGCAAAATATTTAAACATATAAATATATAATGCCGTTCACTGAAAGCAATGGCAGCGGGATCACAATCGGACACCGCTCGCCCCCTTGTTTCGACCGCGCTTTGTTCCGCATACTCCCCCCTAAAGCTGCGAATGATATGGATGATTCCAAATTTACGGCTGAAAGGAGCTATCTTCATTGACGCACAAAGATGAAAGAAACAACACAGAACTTCAAAATACCCCCGACATAAAGCCGGGATATGATTATATCTGGGGGAGCGATCAAGACGAGTTTCGGCAAAAACCTGCTCAAAAGGTGAAAGTCGTTGCCGAAATGCCTGAGGACGAAGAAATGCGGGAGCAGCTTGAAGAATTCAAAAAGAATGACGGCTACCCAGGCTCTTGCGGTCAGTAATGAAACACGAAAATGGGAACAAAGTATCCCTCATTCACGAATTAACGTTCGTCAAATAAGGGGCTTCGTTCCCAACATACCTTAATCATCGCCTTACCCTTGAATATGATTCGTTCTTTGAAATGCCGGTTTGCCGGCGAGCAGCAGGTAAAGGCCGAAAATCAATTTCAGGCCGATATCGATATACGCGACCAATTGAAAGCTGGCATTCTCGTCCAACATACCGAACAAGGCGTTCGCAGAAAGCAGGACGGCGAGCGCTATCATGGATGGGCCGTGAACCCAAGCCATTGGTATAAAATGAATGCCGATGGCAAGAAAGGCGCCGAGCCAGATCAAGCGGTAATTCCCGTCCGCGAAATGCGGACCGCCAATCAGTACCATCAAACCAATCATCAATACAATGGAAAAAATAAGCATCCGTTTCTGCAGAACGGTCGGTTTGCCGTAGGACAGTTTGCGGTTCACCGTTTTATTGCCTAGAATGCCGACGATGCCGATGACGTAGCCAAATGAAAAGACAGGCATCATGATTAGCTCCTTTCCTCCTGCCATGAGCCCTGCGAAGATGACCAACGCCACCCAGATCAGCCACGCGCCGCACACCCTTTTATTCAGAAACTCCAATCTTTTCCATTTTATCCCAGGCGGGACCTGCTCTTTCATCATTCATCCTCCCTCGTATCCGGCATCGGTATCCGCGATAGACCACCGGGCATTCCGCGTTTCCGGACGAATAAGTGCGAATAGGCCGAGCGTTCTTCGCACTCGACCTAACTATTGTAATATACAAGTTTTAACAAACGCAATCGCAACATCAAAGCGATGCAATGGGCAGCAATGCCGCCGTTCGGCCTGTCGGAACTCCCTAACGTTTCGTCCCGAACCGCCGCTTATTCGTACCAGTACCCCTTGATGCCTTTGGACAACCGGACCAGCGCCTCCAGATAGTAATAATCGCCCCAGATCATGTAATCGTCCGGGCCGCGCCCGCCGCGGACATGATAAGATCCGTGCTGCAGCAATCCTTCCGCGTCGGGAAGGCGGACGGTCGAGTAATGGTCGACAAGCGATTTCATCTTGCGCTGGACGGCGTCCGCGAACAGAGCGCGATCCGGGTCGCCCCCTTCCAGCAGATCGAGCAGTTCCAGCAAGCCGCATGCGACGATGGCCGAGGCGGAACTGTCGCGAGGCGTATCCGGTTCGATCGGCACGTCGAAATCCCAATAGACGACGCCGTCTTCCGGCAAACGCTCGATGAAATAACGCGCCATTCGTTTCGACGTTTCCAGAAACTGCACATCCTTCGTATAGCGGAAGCATAATGCAAACCCGTAAATGCCCCATGCCTGTCCGCGCGTCCAGGTGGACCCGTCCCGATAGCCTTGATGCGTACCGCCGCGGAGAGCGTTGCCGTTCTGCGGGTCGAAGTAGAAGGTATGGTACGACGAATCGTCGCCCCGCACCAGATATCGGCGGCTGATATGAGCATGCCGGTACGCAACGTCGTAATACCGCCGCTCTCCGGTCTGCTCGTATGCCCAGAACAAGAGCGGCAAGTTCATGAGGCAATCGATAATAATGCGCCCTCCGTTCTCCGGATCGTCCCTAACGCCCCACGCCTGAATCGCGCCGATTCGCGGACGCCAACGCTGGAGCAGCTTGTCCGCAGCCCGCAGCGCCAATTCCCGCGCCCCTTCGTCCTTCAGCACGCGCCACTGGGCGACGGCGGAAAGCGAGTATAGAAATCCGATGTCATGGTGATCCAAACAAATATGCTTTTCCAACCGCTCCCGATAACTGTCCAATTGCGACGCGGCCGCTTCGCGGAGCGAGGCGTCTCCCCCATATTCGAAACCAAGCCACATCATGCCGGTATAAAAGCCTTCAATCCAATCTTCGTTCGCTCCCCATTCGTAACGTTTCTCCCCCGCGGCTTCTTTCCCCGCAATATGGGGGAAGAGGCCGGGATAACGTTCGATATTCCGTTTTATTTTGGTCATTGCATCTTCAATCGCCCGCTCCCACATCGTTCTGTTCTCCTTTTCCAGCGTATAGTTTATGATTCGAAGTCGCACAGGCCGTTACGATCCGGCCGGCACTGCCTTGAAGATCCGTTCCGTCAGGACGACCGCTTCCGCTCTTGTACCACGCCGTTTCGGCCGGAAGGTACCATCTTCAAAACCTTGCAGCACGTCTGCCGCAGTCAAAGAAGCGACCGCCTCGCCTGCCCATTCCGCAATTTGTCCGCTATCTTGGAACGGCCTCATGCCGGACGCCGATTCGATCGGAAACGCTCTGAACGCCATTAACGCCATTTGTTCCCGCGTAACCGGCTCGTCCGGCGCGAACGACGTATCCGATACGCCGTTAACGATGCCGTGCGCCGCCGCCGTTCCTACGAGTTCCGCGGACCAGTGCCCGTTCAGGTCGGCGAATGCCGGTCCGGATCGAGGCGCAAGACCAAGAACGCGTACGATCAAAACGGCAAATTCCGCGCGGGTCATCGCCCGATCGGGGCGAAAGCTTCCGTCCGGATAGCCGTTCATCCACCCCGCTTCAATGCTTCTGCGAATCGTCTCTTCCGCCCAATGGCCGGCGATATCGCGAATTGCCGCATCTTGATCGCCCTTCGTTGCCGACTCCTCTTCTCCGGAATTGTCTGTTCCGCGCTCTCCGCTATCGGCGTTACCGTCTTCGTCCTCTTCACTCTTCCCGGCCTGTTGGTCGATATTGGCAGACATGTTGTCCGGTTTATCGTCATTCCGGCTATTGCCGCCGCTTCCTCCGCCGCTGCCGCCTTCTCCGTTGCCGCCGCCATCCCCCGGTTTCTCATTGCCCGTAACCGTAATGACGCTCTCGGCGCGTTCGCGCCGATCCTCTGTCCGTACAATGATTTTTGCGGTTCCGGGCGCAAGAGCGGTTACCAATCCTTGATCGTCGACATTTGCGATTGCGGGTTGAAGCGATTCCCAGACGTACTGCGCGTTGACCGCATCCGCGGGATCAGCCTCCGCCTTCAGCGCTAATGTATCTCCCACGCGCAGGTTCGCGTTCGACGGGACCACCGTTATACGCTCGACCTGCCGCTCGAATCCGTAAATCTTGACATCGTCAATATATAGCGGCGCATTCACGGCGCCATAGCTCGTAGTAAAGGCAATCCCGTCGATCGCAGCGGACGGTTGCGTAAAAGGCAAAGAACGCTCCAGCAGCGCACCGTCCAAATAAAGATCGAACGTATTCTCCGCAATATTCGCATCCAGTTTGACGGAATACCACACATTATGGGCAAATTTGATCAAATCGGCGATTCCGCCGTCCGGATCGATATATTTCAAGTACTGTCCGTTCGACTTGAGTGTGATGACCGGATCTTTGCCGTTCGTCAGTTCGAACACCGGCCATTTGCCGCTCGTCCCCTCCTTGAATTTCCACTCGGCAACAATGCGGTCGTTCTGCGAAGGGAAAGATTTGCTCGCTTTCGCGCTGAATTTGGCGTTATTATCGTCGAGCAGCAAGCTTCGGTTCGCTGCCGACGGTTCGTCCGCGATCGCTACCGTCGCGTCGGTTTGCTCGGCAATCGTCCAACTTGCCGGTTTGGTTCCGGTCTCGTATCCGTTAAACGTCTCGTAGACAAAGGATTTCGCACCGGTTACATATACAATGACATCGTCGACGTATAAGGAGGCCCTGCTCGCCGCGGGGGTCGTCGCGAAACGAATCGCGCCGATCGAATTGGTCCCGTTCCTGAATTGCGCGTCTGTCGCAGCCAATTCGTTGTCAACGTATACATCGAACGAACCGCGGGCCGGATCCAGCCTTAATTTCACCTTGTACCATGTTGCGGGGGCCAGTGCGCGAATCGGATGTTTGCATCCGTCCGGGCCGACCCATTGCAGTCCCTCTTCGTCGCTGACCAGTTGCACGGCAACGTTGTTTCCGTCCAGCAATTCGAACGTGGAGGATGCCGCGCCTTCAGGTTCGGCGAACTTCCATTCCACTTCGAGCTTGCCGGATTGCGGCTCGAAATTGCGCTCGGCGGAAACGGAACCGCCGCTCGCGTTCCGGTCCAGCAGGCGGAAATACAACCCGTCCCGCCCGGCCGGTTGCTGCAGGCTTGCGGTCGTATCCGGGGCGATCGACGCTTTCCACCCTTCAGGAATATTCCCTTCCGTCTGATCGTCGAAATGATCGTATATATATGCGATCGGCGGCGGATCCGGCAACGGTTCGGGCTCGTTCCCCGGCTCCGGCAACGGCCGCTCCGGTTCCGGACGCGGCTTGTCCGGATCGAGATCGAACACGGCATTGAACGACCGTCCGAGCGAGCCGTTTACATTCGCCTGAAATCGAATCGTCGGAGACAATTGCGTCACGAAGATTTCCGGATCGGCGCTTACAACGCCCGCGGCGGATCGATCCAATTCGATTTCGATGACGCCCGTATTCTCCAGCGTGGGATCGGCAACCGCGACCGCGAGGGTATCGTCGTCATGCTCCCCGATCATTAAGGACGCTTGACGGTTGCTTGCCGCAAAATCGGCTTTACCGCCGGCAGCGCTCCAGAAATTCACGCCCGTCAAACCGAGCTTTCGTTCGCGCACGGCATGGACATCCGCCGTATTCGCCACGATCTCGATATCCGGATTGGCGGCGTACCGCTCCGTTTCTTCCGCCGTCTTGTTGGGCAACAAGACATAACTGTATGTTTGATTGCGGGGACGAACCCCGTGATCGAACCACATCGTCATGTAATCACGCGTTCTAACGTCTTGAGGCCCTCCCGCATCCCCGTTCTCGTTGCGGTTAATATCGAACCATGTTCCGCTGCGCCGTTCGCGCAACATATGCAGCGTCTGCCGCTCGGGAAAGTAATATCCAATGTCCGAATTCGGCATATGGCCCGCCAAATGCGCCCAGTTTGCCGCTTGGCCGTCGCTCCGGCCGGGCGCAACCGGTTGCGGAACGCCGTCAGCCGTCACAACGTTCGTTCCCTCGGCGAAAAGTTTGCGCTGCTCCACGATCGTTTCGATATTTTCCCGATCCTCGCTTGTAATGCCCGAACCGAGCGCGACAATTTCATCGTCGAACATAAACCACGATTTGTTCGCCGTCAGCGTCGTTCCGATCTGCCGCAAGTTCATGCCGGAAGTTCCATATTTGTCCAGTGTAACGCCCCCCGCCCAGTTGTTGGCGGGAGCCCCTTCGCCGTCCCCGTACTGATATTGGCTTGAATCGCGTTCGCGCGTATTCAAGGTAACGCCGGGCAATCGATAGTAGTCGACGGTCGACCAATAATCGTCGCTGTAATGCATCGCGTCTCCATTATACAAATACGTCATACCGTCGCCGGTATACCAGCCCTTGCGGTTTTCTCCGTTCGTCAGTTCGTAGGTCCAGATGCGCTTCGAGCTTTTGCTGACCCCGAAGGCGTAACCCTCTCCCTTATGCACGCTTCGATTCATCGCGTTCAGCTCGAAATGCCCCGGCTCATCGCCCTGCGGCACGACGGTGGAATCGGCCAGCCAGCCTTTGACCGTTTCGATCTGCTCCGTATTGTCGAATATGCGATTGACATCGTGAATGCCGGGATTGCTCGCAATCCAGTACTTGACCAATCCTTTCAGTCGTTGCGCATGATGATCGGGCGCGATTCGGGCCAGTTGCACGATGCCGGACATCATGCCCGATGCGGCTTTATATCCGTCCAGAAAATCGCGGGCAATCGCCCGGCCGCGAACCATGTCCATCACTTCGCCCTTATAAATAATCGGAGCGAATGATTCGTATATCCAGCGATACACATTGTCTGCATTCGGGTCGACAATCTCCCATGGGGAGTCGTTCAACAAATACAGCAAATTGCCGACGCCGCGAATGAGCACCTCGCCGTAACTGCCCGTGTAAGCGATCGTCTTATGTTGAATGAAGGAACCGTCCTCGTAGAAGCCGTCGCCGCTTGTCACGTACTCGAATAACGGACTCATTTGCTCGCGTACGACGGATAAGCGCTTGCCGTTGCGTTCCACGAGCCCCAGGAGCAACTCGATCAGCAATATGTCGGAGCGGTTCGCGCCTACATGACGGAATGACGGGGAGGTAACGTCTCCGATATAATGATCGATCGAACGGGCATACTTCCCGATTCGTTCGGCGTCAAGCTCGTCGGCCAGCAAAATGTACATGTCCGCCAGCCTGAGCGGAGCGCCGATTTCCCAGTTCCACCAGTTGCCGTATATTTCTCCGGAATCGCGGTACACGTTGTCATGCATCCAGTCGAGCGCCGCTATCATATCGTCCCGCAAGACGGCGTTATGGTATAATACGCCGCCTTGCATGGCATAAGCGGTCGCCATCGTTCTTAACCGGTTCGACCATTGGGCAAGAAAATCCGACGTCTTCAAATCGGCGGGAATTCGAGCGTCGTCCCACAATGTACTACGTTGTTCGTACACGTTCATGGATTCCCACCACTGAACCGCTTCCCGGTTGACAGATTCGATTTTCTCCTTCGTCAGACGGGCCGTTTCGGGATCGCTTCCCGTATACGGGACCCCGTTAAGCAGAATGACCGTCCATTTCTGGCGCAGCCGCCGATAATCGTCCCATTCCGCCGACTCGTCCCGGAATACGGTTATTTCCGTATGCGCCGATTGCTCCCCGTGAGCCCAAACCGTTGTAATCGTCGCTTGCCCGCTCCGGCGGCCGTAGACGATTCCGTTCTCGTCCACCGAAGCGATGTCCGGATCGCTTGACGACCAGGCAAAGCCGGCATTGTCCGGAGGAACGGCAATCGATCTAGGCCGCAATGAAACCGTGTCTCCTTCGGCCACCTTCGCGGCGGAAGGCAAGACGATATTCTCTACGGGATCGATTTGCTCCAATTGCTCGTATATTCTAATATCGTCAATCCACATTTCGCCTACGGCGCTTTCCGTACCGGTTTGCTGGAACTTGACGTTATTCAGCTTGTCCCAGGCGGCATCGACGGGAACGCCCGCCTCTTTCAATTCTTCGTTCACATAAATATCCGCCGTCCGGCCGGGGTTGTCGATAACGATTCGAATGAAATACCAACTATGCGGTTCGTAATCGAACATCGTTCCCCCTAACAACTTCGCCCGTCCGTTGCCGCCGAACACGACCATATTGGCAAATTTGCCGCTCAAGCTTTTCAATTGGAATGCCTGCCGGTCATGGAGCGTATCGTTGAACCGGACGCTTGCTTCCAGCACGACGATGCCGTTCAGTCCCATATTATTTTTGGCGATATACATCGTCTGGCCGCTCAAGCCGGAAACCATCTTTAAGCTGCGGTCGGTGCGCGGTTCTACCGTCTCCCCTTGCAAATAATGGCCATAGACATCGCCCGTAACGTTATAGTTATACACTCCCCAAGTGCCCCCGATCTCGGCGGCGGGTGCGGAAGAGGAAGGCTCCGCAGGATAATTGTCGAACGTAACCTTCGCGAACGTCTGTCCCTCCGCTATTTTCGCTTCCGCCGTATGGGGCGGAAAGACGTTTATCAATAATGCAATAATAAGCATGCCGGCAATCAACGCATTCCTCTTCTTATTCATATCATAGATCTCCCCCAATCAATCGATTGCAAAAAGGTCGTTCGTCTTGCTCAGCCACCCTCTCAACTCTTCCTCCAATTCCCGCGCCAACGGATGATCCGCGCATGAATCGAGGCAGACCGGATTCATTTGGAACGGATCCTCGACATTGTCGTACAAATAGCGCCGCAACGGCTCGTTCGGGGCATATCCGCGATGAACGACATACGTATGGCGCAGCGTTCGAACGCCTCTCCAACCGTATCGCCTGTTATCCAGGCCGCAACGGGCGAATGCCTCGATCGCTTCCTTGCGTCCGGGAAAAGCGGAGATAAAGGCGGAGGAAACTTCCGATCGCGTTCGCCCGAGCAAATCGCCCGAATAATCGCGGCCCTCTACCTTTGCTGGAATCGGCAAGCTCATGAGGCCCAGCAATGTCGGCATAATATCCACGCTGTTGAAAAGGATGTCGGTGCGGCCTTGCGGTATGCGGTGCGGCCATCGCATCAGGCACGGGATGCCAATCGATTCCTCGTACCACGCATGCTTGGCCATCAAGCCATGCGCTCCCAGCAGTTCGCCATGATCGGCCGACAAAACGACGATGGTGTCGTCCTCCAATCCCATATCCCGCAAACCGGCAAGAATTCGTCCAAACTGTTCGTCCAAGCCTGTAATCGCGGCATAGTAATCGCGCATGTACCGTTCGAGATTCTCTTTCCCTCCCGCTACGGGTTCGCCGGTATGAGCTTGCAGCCTTTCGAACCGCACATTCGGATAAAAAGGCAGCTCCCGCCCCTCGTACCATTTCTTGTACTTGTCCGGTACGAGCTCGAACGGGCTATGCGGCGGATTCCAGGAAAGGAAGAGCGCAAACGGCTTGTCTTGATTCCGGTTTCGCATATATTCGAGCGCAACGTCGGTTTCGTGTTCCGCGGACCATTGATCGACCTCGATCATCCGCGGATCGTCCCGCCAATAATGCGGCGTCAAATGATGGTCGTCCGCGCCGTAGGAATACCAGAAATCGAAGCCGTGCCGCTTCGGTCCCGGCGGCGTATAGGCATCCCAATCCCGCGCGCCCGATTCAGGCGCCTCGGACAAGTTCATCTCCGGCAAGTCAAGATGCCATTTGCCGATATAACCGGTGTCGTACCCGGCCTCCTTCAACACATCCCCGATCGCGGTTTCGTCCGGGCTTAGCATGACGTCGGCTCCTATTTTGCAGTTCGTATAGACGCCGGTCGATTGGGGATAACGCCCTGTCAGCAGCGCCGCCCGATGCGGGGAACAAAGCGGCGTGCAGCTGATCGCATGGTCGAATACCAGATTGTTGCGGGCGAACTCGTCCATATGGGGCGTAATGACCGGGTCCTCGTTGCGGTAGCCGACAGCCTGCCGGCGCCATTGATCGGCAAAAATATAGATTAAATTCGGTCGCTCTGCGCTCATCGACAATCTCCCTCCTGTTGAACAAAATACGCGGATGGCACGGTATGCCAACACACGTTCATCCCGCAGTGATTGAATTAAGGTTGATTCGGCCGACCCAGCCGGCCTTCAACCTTTGACCGCGCCCGCGGTAATGCCCTTCACGAATTGATCTTGCGCAAGAAAGTACAGAATAATCGTCGGGATCACGGCAGACACCGCGGCGGCCATCAACGGACCGTATTCGGTGCTGTGCTCGGACTGGAAATGCTGCATGCCGAGCTGCAATGTAAACAGCTTGTCGGAGTTCAAATAAATAAGCGGAGCGAGGAAATCGTTCCACGAATGCATGAAAGTGAAAATGACGAGACTGGCGATCGCCGGACGGGTAAGCGGCAGAATGATGCGCCAATAGATTCCGAATTCGCCCAGACCGTCGATCCGCGCCGCCTCCGACAGTTCTTCCGGAATCGTCATATAGAACTGGCGGAACAGAAACACGCCGAAAGGGCTGAAAGCGCCAAGCAAAATTAAAGCCCAATGCGAATTCACCAATCCGATTTCTTTCATTAGCATAAATTGCGGGATCATCATGACTTGGTACGGAATCATCATCGTCGCGACATATACGAAAAATAATTTGTCCCGCTCCGGAAACTTGACCTTTCCGAACGCATACGCCGCCATGGAACAGGTGAAAATTTGAATCAATGTCGTAATGACCGATATTTTCACCGTATTCATGTAATAGGTGCCGAAAGGAAGCTTCGTCCACACCTTCTCATAGTTGGACCAATAGAATGTGCTCGGAATCCATTGAATCGGGAAGCCGAAGATTTCCCCTTCCGATTTGAACGATGCGGAGATCATCCACAGAAACGGCAGTATCATGGACAACGACACCACAATCAACACGGCATAGAGCAACGCCTTGGACAACTTCACGCTTCGTTTCAACGATTTGCGGTACGCGCGGGGAATTTCCGCTTTAACGGTCGTCTGCATCTCGAACCCTCCTGTTTCTATCCGTTAATAATTCACCCATTTTTTCTGGCCTCGAAATTGGATCCATGTGATGATCAAGATCAGAATGAACAGAACATAGGCCATTGCCGAAGCGTATCCGTATTGATAGCGTTGGAATGCCGTATTGTAAATGTCGAATACGAGCACATGCGTCGCGCGGCCCGGGCCGCCCTGCGTCAAGACGAATACCATATCGAATACTTTAAAGGAATTGATAATGCCGATAATGACCGTGAAAAAAATGACCGGCGACAGCATGGGCAGCGTAATGTTGCGAAATTGGGACGCTTTGCCCGCGCCGTCAATTTCCGCCGCTTCGTACAAGTCGCTTGGAATGCCTTGCAGTCCGGCTAAATACAAAACCATATAATACCCGACCGAATGCCAAATATTGACGATAATGACGGAAACGAGCGCCCAATCGGCGGAAGCGAACCATCCCGGCGGCTGCTCGATCCCGACGGCGCGCAGAAAGCTGTTGATCGGCCCCATCGTCGGATTGAACAGCAGCTGCCAAATGACAGCGACGGCGATCGTGGCCGTAATATGCGGGAGAAACATGGCCGTACGGAACAGTTTTAACCCTTTAACGCCCTTGTTCAGAGCTACGGCCGCAAGAATGGCGAGGAACAGCGTGACCGGAACGGTAACGAACGTCATGATCAAGCTATTCACAAACGAAATGCGAAACGTCTCGTCCGACCACAAGCGGATGTAATTGGCGAATCCCGTAAATTTCATCTGTCCGAAACCGTTCCAATCCGTGAAACTCATGAAAAAGGACGCTAATACCGGAAATAAAATAAAGACGGCAAAACCGATCAAATTCGGCAGCAGGAAGCCGTAACCGACGAGCCTGTTTCTTCTCACATATGCGCTGGACGCTTTACTGGATGTATGCTTCAATGCCGTTTCCCTCCTCTGACGTATCGAACTTCACCGCGGAAGTGAAGTTCGATACGTTTCCTATCTTGTTGGCGTTCGATTTATTGGTTGGCGTTTGCGTATTCGTTGTAATTGTCGGCCCATTCCTTTTGCACGCGCTCGGCGATTTTTTGGATCGCCTGCTCCGCCGTTTGTCCGCCGGTTAACGCTACTTCGCCTTCCTGCAAGTAAATCGCTCCGACAACGGCGCTTTTCACGCCGGGTAACAGCGGATATTCGGGATATTCCCTTTGCTCCACCAAATAATGAATATTCGCCGGTTTTTTGCTTCCGTCGCCGACGTACGCTTTCTTGATCTCATCGTTGGAATAGCCGGTGAGGAATCCTTTGGCTGCGAAGATGGCCGCTCCCTTCGCTCCCGTCATATATTCGAGCACTTTAAAAGCTTCTTCTTTATGTTTCGAATCTTTGTTGATCATAATCGACACGGGCGTCGCCATACTGGTGTTGGCAGGCACCCCTTCGGGATGCGGAACCGGGACGATATCCCAATCGAAATCGATCTTCTTCTCCTCTTCCGCCGTTCGTAGCTGGGCCACATGCCAATCGCCGATCAGGTTCATAGCGACGTTGCCTTTCTGGAATGCGGCGTTATAATGAGCGGAAGTCGTTATTTGTTCGCTCCAAGGCATGATTGAACCGTCCTTCTCCATATCCATCCGGAATTGGAGCGCATCCTTGAACGGAGTCAGATCTTTATCGATGATGGAGGCGCCGGTTTGAACGGCTTGCATATACCATGTTTGCGCCCAAGGATGCAGGAACGCGCCGTATATTTTATCCGCCCCTTCGCCTTTCGTTACTTGTTTGGCCAGTTCGCGGAACTCGTCCCATGTCATATCGTCTTTCGGATACGGGACATTCAGTTGATCGAACAACGTTTTATTGTAATATAGAATCCAGTTCGATTTGCGGTACGGCAAACTGTACGTTTTGCCGCCTACCTTCATTTCGTCGTACAGCGGACCGAAGCCGGACACGTCGACGTTATGGTTCTTGATCAAATCGTCCAACGGCTCGACAATTCCCGTGTCGAGAAAGACATCCATATTGCCCCCGAACAAGTCGATCGGTTCGCCGGAAGAAAGCTGCAGCCGCAGTTTTTCGTAATATTGCTTTTGCGGGATCGTGTCGAATTCCACTTCAATGTTCGGGTTTTCTTGCTTGAAACTTTCGTACGCCAATTTGAACGTTTCCAGATCGTCCGGCAGCACCGTCATTTTCAACGTTACTTTTTCGCCGCCGGTTTGCGCCGTCTGTTCGCCCGATCCGGGCTCGCCGTTTCCGCCGGAAGCGGAATTCGAGCCGGAGCCGGAGCCGCAGGCCGACAGGAGTCCGATCAACAGCACAGCAGCGATCATCGCAGACCATATTTTTTTCATTTACATTCCCCCTGAAGTTCAGT
Organism: Paenibacillus sp. CECT 9249; assembly: GCF_918697855.1. Taxonomy (NCBI): domain Bacteria; kingdom Bacillati; phylum Bacillota; class Bacilli; order Caryophanales; family Paenibacillaceae; genus Paenibacillus; species Paenibacillus sp. CECT 9249. The sequence continues at coordinate 209,242 of NZ_CAKKLI010000005.1, forward strand.
ATGATTTGTATACGCTTTCTTTTTCCTGTGTTTATTATAATGGTGGCGCACGCCGGGAAGAAGGTGAAAGTTTTATACCCCCTCCCTCTCCGCTCGTCCACCTTCTAAAGGCAGGGACATCCGATGATTTACTTGACGCTTATATTTCTTATTTTCTCGCTGTTATTCACCTATCGGAGATTGAACAATCAATCGATCCGTTTCATGTACGGCATCATCGTCGGCTGGACCGTCTCTTTTTTCTGTCTCATTTTATATTTAAGCAAATTCAATTATTATCACAACATAATCAATTCTATTTTCAACTTTAGCCCGGGAACGTGGAACTATCTCGTACTAACCAATTTTAATACGGATCTGCTGATCCGGCTGTTGAACGGCGGGGTCATCCTGTTTCATTATTCGTTGCTGTGCTTTGCGGTATCCTTTGCGGGCACCCGGAAGAAGTGGAACAACAAAGCGATATATCCAGTCATTACCGTCATTTCGTTGGCGCAAATCGTTTTCTACGATCCGGCCGTCAACGTCTGGATGCAAAATGCGATCGGGGGTCTGCCGGAGCATGCCGCCGCCTGGTCCAATTCCGCCGTAAACGCCGCGAACAACGTGTTTCAATACATGAAATATATCTATATCCTGCTAACGTTCGCATTAATGATCCATGATTACTTGACCTATCCTAAAATTCGTTTTTTGAAAAATTACGCCCTATACCATATCTATATTTTGGTTTTCGTGGCCGTCGTGCACAGCATGCTGTTTCCGTGGGCGCCGAAAAATTTAGTGCGGGCAACCTTTTTGCGAGGGTTTTATAATTATTTGCAGCCGCCGATCGGAGCGTACCCGTTAATTTTGTCAATCTTTCCGTACGTCGTCTTTATGGCGCTCGCGCTGCTGGCTTATATCATATACCGGTACAATTCGATCGAAGCGTATCATAAAAACCACAGCATGCAAATCAATAAAAGCATCGATACCGCGTCGCTGGGCACCCGCGCCTTTACGCACGCGTTGAAAAACCATTTGCTGGCCGTCCGCGCGGAAACGGAATATCTTAAGGACAAGCATTCCGGCGATGGGGAGACGACATACAGTCTCAAACTGATCGACGATTCGGTCGGCCAAGCGCTGGACAGCATCGATTTCGCCGCCCGCCAATTAGGATCGATCGAATTGAATTTGCAGCCGCTCTCTTTAAGCGCCCCGATCGGTCCCGCCATGGCGAGAATGCGAGCGGAGCACGAACATATCCGCATCTTCTACCGTTCGGAAGCCGAGAGCGCGCTCGCCTACCTGGACGAGAAGCATATGGGAGAAGTCGTTTACAACATCTTCACGAATGCGGCCGAAGCGGCGGAGGACAAACAGAGGCTGCAAATTACGGTCGAAACGAAACGGCAAAACGGGTGGGGAACGATATCGATCGCCGACAACGGTCCGGGCATACCGGCGGAACAGTTGGAATTGATTTTTTCGCCGTTTTTCACGACGAAATCTTCGGTAACGAACTGGGGAATCGGACTTTCGTTCTGTCATAAAATCGTGGAAGGACATGACGGCAAAATAACGGCCGAAAGCGAGCCGGGACAAGGAACGACCTTCAAAATTTATTTGCCCCTCGTTTGATCGCAAGGATTCTAGGAGGTGGAATATTCGATATGGAGCGCAATATACGCATCGTTGTCGTCGACGACATGGAAGCGCATCGCCGCAGGCTGGAGAGGATGATCGCCGATTGTGCGGACATGACATGCGTCGGGTCGGCCGAATCGGGCGAGGAGGCTGTCGCCGTGGCGGAGAAACTGCAGCCCGATATCGTGCTGATGGACATTGAAATGGAGGACAAGCTGGCAGGCGTTCAAGCCGCCAAACGAATCAACGAGCAATTCCCCGAGATGAAAATTATCGTCGTCACCGTACATAAGGACGACAATATTATTTTCGCCGCGTTTCAGACGGGGATTATCGATTATGTGCTGAAATCGGCGCCGAAGGAAGAAATTACGGAAGCGATCCGGCTCGCATACGCCGATCGTTCCCCGATCCGTCCGATGATCGCCCATAAAATTCGCGAAGAATTCGCGCGGATCAAGAAGACGGAGAACAGTCTGCTTTACATCATCCGCATTATTTCCGAACTGACGCCAAGCGAATTGCAAGTGCTTAAGCTATTATGCGAGTACAAGACGAGAAGGCAAATCGCGGAGGAACGAATCGTGGAATATGAAACGGTGAAAAAACAAATTAGCAGCATCTTGAAAAAGTTTCATATGAGCAGCGCCGCCGACGTCGTGAAAACGGTGAACGAACTGAGAATTTTCGAGGTGTTGAAAAAGTTGTAGCTTGATATAATGATGTAGTCCGGGTATGCCAATAAGTCGTACCTGGCCCAAAATTCGATGCGCAAAGGAGCTTGATTGAATGGCTTTGATCGATTGCCGTTTTTACTCGGAAGTATTAGGCTTGAGCACGGCGATGACCGTGATTTTGCCGCAGCGGACGGCGACGCAAATCGGCATGACGAACACCCAATTCGGAGAGCTTCATCCGACATTGTATTTGCTGCACGGGTATAGCGACGACCATACGATCTGGCTGCGGCGGACGTCGATCGAACGCTATGCGGCGCCGCTGGGCTTGGCTGTCGTGATGCCGCAAGTCGATCACAGCTTCTATACCGATATGGCTTACGGCAAGAAGTACTGGACGTTTCTAAGCGAAGAGCTGCCGCAGATCGCCCGCTCGTTCTTCCCCTTGTCCGCCGCGCGGGAGGACAACTTCGTCGCAGGCTTGTCCATGGGCGGATACGGCGCCTTCAAATGGGCGCTGCGGCGGCCGGATGCGTTCGCGGCGGCAGCCAGCCTGTCCGGGGTGCTGCATGTCGCCCGCCGGGCGGATGCGGCGCCGGACGGCGACGAGTACGCGCTCCGGCGTCCGTTCAAGCTAATATTCGGCGAGGAAAAAGTAACAGGAACAGACAACGATTTGCTGTGCCTTCTTGACCGGCTCGACCGGGCGGACGGTCCGAAGCCGATGCTGTATCAATGCTGCGGTACGGAGGATTTCCTCTACGAGGACAACGCGGCTTTCCGCGACGCCTGCCGGCGCACGAGCTTGGCGCTGACCTACGAAGAAGGCCCCGGCAATCACGATTGGGGCTATTGGGACGCCAAAATAAAAGACGTGCTCGCTTGGCTGCCGTTACGGACCCGTTGAGGTGCCGGGGCTGCCCGCATTCTTTCCGTTGGTTGCCGGAGATTTGCCGCTACGAACGCAGAAATCCAGATACATTGGGGGGCGGCTCTCCGGTTTGGCGGCCATGTAAATGCAATTATCAGACTGTTGAGATATGGCGTGTCTGTGAAAATCGTTGTGAAGCAGATTGATTATCAAAATGCCCTATTGGGGACTCGAAATTCCTTATTTTCCGCGATTGGTGTGGTTTTAGGGTACGGCGAAATCCGGAAGAATTAGCGAACAAATGGGGCTTAAGAAGGCACTAGCGTTGCACCGAATGTTTTACTGCGTTTCAAGCCGATGATTGCGATAGGGATGAAGATGAACAAGGTTAACGGATTTTGGAGGCCTTATTTGATCCAATAACGCAATTTTGGCGGAGTTAGCGGATTTTGAGGGCTCTATTTTTGTCGAAACTTCACAAAACCAAGGATTCTCACCCGATCGCGACATGTTAACGGTTCGAAAATCCGTTAATTCCAATATTCGACTGGAATTCAAAAAATAAGACCTCGGAAATCCGTTATATTTCCATGGTACCGCATCCCAGCCAGAAGATTTAATGCAACGCTAGTGCTTAGGAAGGCACTATCGTTCCCAATCATAGAGCAAGGCGCGTTCGGGTTTCTCAACAGTCTGAATTTCGCAGTTAGTTTGAATTCGTTGACCGCGTTGTTCTTGTCATGGTCCCATTTCATCCCATCGAATCCCGAAATCACGTCCTTGGCGTTCCTTGAGAAATACTCTTTCTTCCTTCCCATTCACATCATATTTCAAATACCATTTGTTATCCTCCCCTAACAGTGAAAGATCAGGATAAGGCTCGACCATTTTATATTCATCCTTGTCACGAGTAAAATTTGTTTTTCCCAGCAAAGATTCGCCCCAATAACAATAAACGGTTATATTCTCGGCAACCAGATTTCGCTTATGAAATCTAGTCATTAAATCAAATTTGTTATTTATCCCTCTTAAAAGAGAGAGTTGAAATTCCTCATCTGTTCTTTTATATCTCTTCGAAATTTCTTCATTGTAATCCAAGTAACGATCGGGATCTATTTTCAAATATACCTCTATTGCTCATGAAATAGCCCTCCATATGGGTTTTCCCCGATATTCGTTGTCTATTTATATCTTCGGCATATCCGGTATAGAAGTAAATATCTGTAAAAAAACAACGCGGTCCGCGTTCCAAGAACGCACCGCGTTGTTAGATTCGTTGCCGCTAGCCGGCCCCGCCTCTCCGCCTTGTATTCCTTCTGCTCCAACTGCTCGACGATCCCTTGCTCGTTCATTCATATCGAATTTCCTCAATATGTCATTCCCGATCAACCATACGCCATAGCATGACCACCGCTTCCGCACGTGTGGCCATGCCGTCCGGAACGAATTTGTTGCCGCCGCGTCCTTCTACTATGCCGATCTGTCTCAATGCTTCCGCCGCACCTTTCGCCCACTCTGGAATTACATGATCATCCGCGAAACCGGTTAATGCGTCGGTCTCAACGGTGAACTGAAGCGCTCTGGCGATCATCGACGCCATTTCCGCACGGATGATCGGCGCGTCCGGCCGAAACGTGCCATCATCGTACCCTTGGACGATGCCGCTCGCGACCGCTTGGGCGATCTCTTGTTGCGCCCAAGCGCCAATTTTCTCCTGATCCTTGAATGAACCTGGATTGCTTGGTGCCCCTACTCCTAATTCCGCAATCCGCCCTTGCTGCGTCAACGCATCCATCAGCATCAAGGTAAATTCCGCGCGTGTGACGGGCTGGTCGGGTTTGAACGAACCGTCGGGATAACCTTTCACCATGCCGGCGCATGCCGCCTTCCGCATGGTTGAATCCGCCCAGTGGCCGACAAGATCGGCCAATCGATGACTCTCCGGATGACAACCCGGTTTCTCCGGGTCAGTTCGGATAACGGTGACAACATAAGTTTTCTTCGTGCCATCCTCCGCAGTGACCGCGATTTCAATCCGATTATCGCCAACATGCAACATAATCGGATCGCTTTCTTTGCCCCCATCCGTCGTTGTCCCATTCAATTGGATCGTTGCTTTGGAATGCGCCGGCATTGCTTTGACGGTGAGACGATCGATCTGATTTTCTACCCGAACGGTATATTGCAGTATATTGGGCGAAAACTCTGGAGCCAGTCGACCATGGGATAGTATCAGCCCGCTTAAGCCGGCGTCGCCCGACTTGGCGGGTTGAGCGGCATGATAGACTCCGCCGCTTCCGCCGCCATAACTTGGGGGCTCCGCTCTAATAATATTCAAGATGTATTTGTTCTGCGTCACTCCGTCTCGAGCCAGCACTTGGATCTCTGCGACATTCATCCCCTGGCGCAACGCCAGGCTCTTGCCTGTTCCGCCGGGCACAGCCGCATACTCTCCATCGTTGATACGCATGCTTACCGCAGCCGTTTGAACTTCTGCCATAGGCGATATCGTAACGCTCGATGTTGTATTTCCGACATAAACCGTATAAACGGCGACGTTCGGGTCAAACCCTTGCACAGGCGTTCCGTCTATAAGAAGCTTGCTTAACCGGGCGTTATGATTGGCGGGATTGTCTAACCGAAACGGACGGGAATGCGTTTCGATCCGATTGCCTGCCCGGTCGGAGGCGCGAATATGCAAGTACCATCTCCCTTCGGCATTGGTCATGGTCAACGTATCGCCGCTGCGAAAAAGCTTCCATTCTTCCTCTTCTTCCGGAGTTGCTTCGCTTGCTGACCATATATAGCGCAAGGAAGATTCGTCCACGCCGGCACCGGCATCATTCACCGTAACGATCGTAGAGGCGGCAGACGACAACGTATCATTTCCGTCCGGAGAAAAGTCCGCATGAGGGGCCGCTTGATCCAATCGAATGCTGACCTTCTCCGTCAAGCGGTTATCCGCTTCATCTTCCGCTTGAAACCATACATCGTATTGTCCATCGGCGGTAAAGAATACAGGCTCTGTATACGTGTTCCATGTTACACCGAAATCGAATGAATAGGTCACGGATGTAACGGCCGCTCCATCTGAGTTATAAGCCTCTACATTGGCGATTACCGGTTCGCGAGTCCACTCCCCGCTTATGTATGGCGTCCCGTCGGCTTGCTGCAACACTGTTGTCATCGCAAGTCCGTTCGCGCTGATCTTGACCGTTCGTCGTTCCACCTTTTCGTTCCCCGCCCGGTCGATCGCCCGGAACTGCAGATGATGGACGCCGTCCGACCGGATGATGATCCCGCTCCCGGATATATCCTCTTGCCATGTTTGACCGCCATCCGACGATACTTGCAAGGAAGCCAATCCGCTCAGTGCGTCGCTTGCTTCCGCAGTCACATGAACGGCTTGGTTGATCCACATCCCATCGGCGTATGGGGATCCGTCTTCAAGCGTCATTCGCACCGTTACTTGAGGAGGCGTATAATCCAGCCGGAACCGCTCAGTCCGCTTGTCGACGGTTCCCGCTTCCGAATGGACCGCGCGTATATGCAAGTACCAGTCGCCCTCGCCTTCCGCCATACTCAATGTTTCGCCGCTGTGAAACGTCTTCCACTCCGCTTGTGCCCCCGGTATCTGATCGGTTGCCGACCATGCGTAGTTTAAAGCGAAATTTCCCGGATGTTCAACGGATACCTTTGTCACAGCGGTTTGCTTCCATTCTTCGCCGCCATCGGGGTCGAATGTAATTTCCGGCGCCCTGATCACGGTAATAGTATAGGTTTTATCGGCTCGTAAATAGGGAGATACTCGCACCGGAATGACGGTTGAATCTCCGGTGAGCGGTATGACTATTCCCTCCGAGGCGGATAATTGTTTTTTGCCGCCCGTATAAACATCCGCATACTCCGGCCGATCCAAGCCGGCTTGTATGCGCACTTCGGTTGCCGAACCGTCGACAGCTACGATATATTCTGTTCCATTCGGGTTAAAAATGAAGGGCAATTCCGTTCCTTCGTTGTCTTGCATCTGTATATCGCGCAAATCGCTTTCCGGTACGTACGTCTTGCCAAAAGCAACATTCCCCCAAGCGGCGACGCTTCCGTCCGATTTCAGTGCCAGAGTGTGATACGTGCCCGTAGCGATCGCCGCCACTTGGTCCAAATCGGACGGTATTTCATTCTGCCCGGCGTCATTATATCCCCAGGCGACGAGTGTGCCGTCTGCTTTCAGCGCCAACGAGTGGAAACTTCTCGCGGCGATCGCCGCGACTCCGTTTAGACCTGGGGGGGCACTCGTTTGGCCATAGGCGTTACCCCCCCAAGCGATGACGGTACCGTCCGTTTTCAGCGCCAGAGAATAGTCCGCCCCCGCTCCGATCGACTTCACTCCGTTCAATCCTGCCGGTACATTCGTCTGACCGAGGCTGTTCCATCCCCAAGCAACGACCGTGCCGTCCGCTTTAAGGGCAAGCGAATGGTCGTTTCCCGCAGCGATCGCCACTACTCCGTTCAGACCTGCCGGTACGTTCGTTTGACCGAGGTCATTCTTCCCCCAGGCCACTACAGTACCTCCCGACTTGAGCGCCAGCGAATGATTGTTTCCCGCAGCGATCGCCGTCACTCCGTTCAACCCTGCCGGCACGTCGGTCTGACCGAATTGGTTGTCTCCCCAAGCCACGATCGTGCCGCCCGCTTCGAGCGCGAGCGAGAAATGCGCTCCCGCAGCGATCGAAACGACCCCGTTCAACCCCGCGGGTACGTCCGTCTGACCGAGGCTGTTCAATCCCCAAGCAACGACCGTGCCGTCGGATTTCAATGCCAAGGAATGATGCTCTCCCGCGGCAACCGCGATCCCTTTGACCGGTGCGGTCAAATCCGCAGGCACATTCGTCTGGCCTTCGCTGTTGCCCCCCCAGGCGACGACAGTCCCGTCCGATTTCAAAGCCAAAGAATGGCCTGATCCTGCGGCAATCGATATGACCCCGTTCAGAGCCGCAGGCGCGTTCGATTGACCCGCACCGTTATTCCCCCATCCGATAACGGTCCCGTCCGATTTCAACGCGAGCGAGTGGGTCCATCCTGTGGCGACGGATACCACCCCATTCAGACCGGAAGGCGCGGTCGCCGCGGCTCCCCAAGAGACGACGGTGCCGTCCGATTTCAATGCGAGCGAATGGTATATTCCCGCGTCAACGGCCACGACTCCATTCAAACCGGGCGGAACGCTCGATTGCCGGAAATCATTGTTCCCCCAAGCCACAACGGTGCCGTCCGATTTTAACGCCAGCGAATGGCCCCATCCTGCGGCGATCGATACCACTCCATTCAAATCGGAAGGCACATCCGTTTGCGAGTAGCCGTTACTGCCCCAGGCGACGACCGTGCCGTCCGACTTCAATGCCAGCGAATGGCTATTTCCCGCAGCGATCGATACGACCCCATTCAAATCCGCCGGAACGTTCGTTTGACCCAATTCATTGTTTCCCCAAACCACGACGGTGCCGTCCGATTTCAACGCGAGCGAATGGTTGATTCCCGCGGCGATCGACACCACTCCGCTCAGTCCCGCCGGAACGTTCGCCTGGCCGGAATCGTTCTGTCCCCAAGCGACGACCGTGCCGTCCGGCTTCAACGCCAGCGAATGGTTTTGTCCCGCCGCGATTGTCATCACTGCCCGGCTGCCGTCTCCATTCTGTGCTGCAATCGCATATGCCGGTTGGAAAACAAACGGTTGCAGGACGGCGGTCAGCATGACCGCCAACAAGGCAGCATGAAGCGCTCTTCGCATTGTTTTTCTATCCATTTTCCCCTCTCCAGTCTTGAAAAAATAGCAACGATCTTTACCCGCCAATTGGTACGAGCGGACAGCGGCGATCCTATTCTTCTTGTCCCAATCGAAATAGATGGCAACAATACGATTTTAAAGCAGAACATAACGAAAAAAATCCCCCAATCGGGGGATGTCTGGACTAGCCCTAAACTTCGCTTATTCAGGTAAACCGAGCTCCTTGGCTCACTCGATCGCTTTCATCCGGCTGGCGACTCCCAGCTTGCCGTATATGCGCGAGCGATGCGTCTTGACGGTTTCATAGCCGATTTGCAGCCGTTCGGCGATTTGTCTCGCGCTTAAATCTTCGCGCATGCAATGAAGGACGTCCAACTCTCTTGGCGTAAGGAGAGCGGCTAACGGCGTCTCCGTTCCCGCGAACGTTTCATCGATGCCGAAACCGGACAATATTTTCCGCGCAAATTCCAAAGAAGACAGCCATCGTCCACGAAGCTTCCCTTGCTGCCGCGTTGCAATCAGTTCGATGAGAAGTCCGGACATATCGGGACCTTCGTCTATAAATATCCGCACTATCGCATTGGCCTCCGCCTTGGAAAGCGCCTGATCCAGCTTCAGCAGCGCCGGTTCCTGAAACCCTTGGCGCTTCAGCAGAAGCGAATGCATCGCCAGCACCTCCGCCTCGTCAATCGGGCGCAACTCGCTTTCCGCCAGCCCCTGCAGCCGCTCCAGCAGTCTTCCCGCTTCATCGAGCCGATCATGGGCAATCAGAGCCCTGGCGAGAAATTCGTATTCATAAAGCTGAAAGACGGATATCATATCCGAGGCGGACAATTGGTAACGTTCAATCCAAGCCGCCGCCATAGCCGCATCGCCTTCCATCAGGGCAAGCCGAGCTCGTTCCGTTTCCAGCAGCAGAATACCCCGCCGTATATTCATCCGCTTCATCCAATCGATGCCGGCGTGCAGTATATCTTTGGCCGCCTCGCTCTTCCCCTCGGCCGCCTTAAGCCGCGCCCGCAGAATACAATTTGGAATCCGTTCGAATTCCGAACGCGCCGGAAGCTGCTCGATCCATTTCAGCGCCTTTCCCGCATAGTGCTCCGATTGCTGCAAATCGTTCCATAAATACCTCAATTCGCCGTGATGGGAATAAAGTCTGCCTAAAAAAGACGGGTTCGCCTTTCGAAAAATGTCGGCCATCTGCATCGTATAGGGAGTGGCCACTTCCGGGGACGCATGTCCGTTCTCGATGGCGTATGATCTTACGTCGATCGCTTGCAGAGGCGCATCTTCCTTTCCGTAGATCAGAGCGATTCCATGTGGAGCGTAAAACTCTGAGAGCCGAAAATGCTCTCTGGCCCGGTTCAGATCGTGATGGAGAAAAACCATCGTGTTGCCTCTTACATAATGTATCCAGCCCAAATACCGGCTGCGCTCCGCCTCGCTCCATTCCGGGGACGCTTCCTCGTACCAGCGTTGCGCTTCCTGCAACTTGCGTTCCGCCAGATGCCCTTGCCCGCTGTTGCTGAGCGAGAGCGCATAAGAGAAGTACAACATCGGATGCTTCAGCAAGATTGCGTTGGGGATCGAGGAGAGCCACCCACGCAGGACGGACCACCCCCGGTTCACCACGTTTGCCGCCGTCTCCTCAAGCAGCTCGACCGCTTGGTCGTAATGCCGTCCGAGCAAATAATATTCAATCGCTTCTTCGTCCAGCTGCCGCTCTCTGCAGCAGTCTCCCGCTCTCAAATAAAGTTCGGGAACGGATGCGGGATCATGCTTCTCCAGCTGTTTGCGCAAAAATTCGGCGAACAGATGGTGAAATCGGTACCAATCTCCTTTCGCATCCAACGGCACGATGAATAGTTGCCCATCCTCCAACGCTTCGATGTAAGGCCGGCTGTCCCAACCGGTTACCGCCTGGCAGAGCGGAGCGTTCCACCGGGACAATATCGAGCATTTCATCAAAAATTGCCGCATCGGCTCGCTCAAATGCCGGAATACCTCCTGCAGCAAGTAACGTTCCACCTGCCGCAAATCTCCGGAAAATTCACGCAGCGCCTCCCCAACGGCATCCTCCTTGTCACGAAACGAAAGTGCGGACAGCTTCAGCCCGGCAATCCAACCTTCCGTTTTGCGCACCAGCGCTGCAGTCGTCGCATCGTCCCATTCCAACCGCATACAATTCCGGTAAAACAATGTTCCTTCCCGTTCACTGAACCGAAGCTCCTCCAAAGTGAAACAGGTGGCCTTCCCGTCGATTTCCAGCCGGGACAAGTCGAACCCGGGATTTGTACGGCTCATGATGCAAAAATGGACCGAGTCCGGCAAATGAGCCAGCAAATACGCCAGTCCTTGGACAATCCCCTGATCCCGGATGACATGAAAATCATCGAGAACAACCGTAATCGGTTTCGCCAACCGTTGCAAATCGCTGAGAAACAGGCGAATCGCCTGTTCGAAATCCATGGAAGCGAGTTGAGCAGACGCTTGAAGCACATTATCGGCAATCCCCCGATCGACCGATTTGAAGGCAGCAGCCATGTATCGCCAGAAGCGGATCGGTTGATTGTCCCCTTCATCCAATGAAATCCATGCTGCTTGCACGCGCGAACTGCGAATCCAATCGCTCACCAATGTCGTCTTCCCGAATCCCGCCGGGGCGCAGATGAGCGTAAGTTTGCCCTTGCGCCCCTCGTTCAACCTCTCGAATAAACGTGAACGATAGACACTCGAGGGGACGCTTTCGGGAATATGCAATTTCGTACCTATTGGAACCTCTGTAGCCAAGAAGTCATGCCGTATATCAGCCATTTCGCCTTCCTCCGAATCATCGAAAATCACACGATACTATTTTTATTTTACTATAGATATCGATCATGGCCTTCTTCTTCGTACTAAAATTTACAAAAAAACTATTAAACCTTGTATGATAACATTCGAGATACTACCCCACTCTCGCAAAACAAACGGCATGTTGCGACCAAATCCATAAGCGCTCCTTCATAGAACCTGCATTTGAGGCTGTTTTGTACGAAAATAAACTATTTAACATTAAAGCGCTAAAGTCCCTTGGACCGAAAAGGTTTCCTAAGCAACATTAATATCCATAAAGTTACAGTTATGCTGGGACTATCTCACGTAGCTCTACTTCA